>NZ_JBNWUK010000002.1:0-330834 GCF_050563205.1 Zafaria sp. Z1313 | reverse complement strand
AGCCTCGATCCACCGACGGGCGATGTAGTCGGGGGCTGGATTTCTGAAGCAGCCTTGAGCGGGATTTTGGCATGACCGTGTAGCCGGCCTCGCTGCCGGTCGTGTTCCACGGTGGGTTCCCTCTGTCGCGCCGGTGTCGGCTGGTGGATGGCTTCTATGCGGGCTGCGGTGGCCGGTGGCGGGCGGTGAAGAGTCGTTCGAAGGCTTGCTGCCAGGGCCAGGACTCGGGCAGGCGTATCCGGATTCTGCGGGCGCTGGAGACGATCCGGGCCGGCAGGTTCACCAGCCGGGCCCGGATAGTGCCGGTGCGGGCCCGGGTGAAGGTCCCGGCGGCGAGGATCCCGGCTGCACGGGTGAGGTTGTAGGCCATCACCGCGCAGGCCAGCCAGGCGCTGTTGGCCCAGAAGTGTCCGGAGGGCAGGTGGGCCAGGGCGCTGTCCTTGAGATCGGCGTTGACTTGCTCGATGATCGCGTGTTGTCGGTGGGCCTTGTCGGCGGCCACGGTATCCAGGACCTCGGGATCGGTGGTGGTGAAGAAGGCATGGAACCGGTGGGTGTCGAACAAGGTCGGCTGCCCGTCGCCGTGTTTGGGGTTCAACTCGGGAATCCGGCGCACCACCAGCCGTCCGGGGATCCTCTCGGCCTTCTTCCGGGATGTGAAGGCGGTGAAGGGGACCTCGGCGACCTCGGCCTTCGAGGTCCAGGTGTCGGTGCCCTCGTCGTAGATCGCCTGTGGGTACTTGATGCCGGTCCAGGCCTGCTCGTCGATGGTGGCGATGGCCTTCTTGACTGCTTTGTCCATCCGCACGGTGACGGAGACATCGGCCCCCGCGGTGAGCGCGGCAGCCACGGTGGGGTGTCCGTAGAAGGCGGAATCGGCGCGAACCAGTACCCGGGTGCCGGCGGCCGGAGGCATTCGCTTCAGGGTGGCCAGTGCGTCGGCGACGAACCGGGAGGCCCCGCGTGGGGAGCCCACCGCGCCGCGGCGCAGGCGTTGGCCCAGGATCACCGGGGCCGTAGTCTCGGTGCTGGCGGTGGCCAACAGGGCATTGAGCCCGCGGACTCCGGAGTATCCGTATCCGGAGCCCTGCTTGGCGTAGCCGTGGACTTCGATGATCGTGTCGTCCACATCCACGAACACGAATCCTCCTGCGCCGTCTGCCGGAGCGCCCAGTAGCGGGGCCCGGTCGGCCAGGTTCGCCAAGAGCCGGGTGGCGACCGCGTCGAGCTGGCGGACGTGCCCGAAGGTGAAGGCGCGCAGGAACGAGCCCAACGTCGAGGGCGCATAACAGGCACTGAAGACCCGCTTCATCGCCCCATGGCGCAGTACCGCCATATCGTCGATCGAATCGGCGCCGGCACACATGCCAGCCACCAAGGCCGCGACCTTCGCCCCGGCATTGGCGCCCTTGTCCGTCGGCACCGTCAGCTGCCTGCCGGCCAGTGAGTGCAAGCCCGATTCTCGCGCCAGTTCCATCACCGGCACCAACCCCGCGGAACCGACGAGGTTCGGTTCGTCGAAGGAAACTGACAGTGCGGCCCGGGTGTGGGAAACTTGCATCTACGAGATGCCCTCTCATCGCGGTGGAACGGAACCCTGAACAAGTCCCATTCTTCCCGGTCAGACGGGCATTTCGTGCTTAATTACGTCCCACCTCAAGCGTGACGGTCGGTGGATCAAGGCTAAGCCCTCCAACACGGCCGCGATCGAGCGGGCCACGGGCCGCGGATGGGACGCCTGGGTCGCGTACCTCGACGGGGCCGGGGGCCGCACTCTCGGGCATCGGGAGCTGGCCGATCTCGCCTACGCGGAGTTGTCCACGATTCCCGGGAACCCGGGCTGGTGGGCGCAGGGTGTCGCCGTCGCCTACGAGCAGCACACGGGGCGGCGGATGCCCGGACAGTCCTGCGACGGGAGCTACCAGGTCGGAGCCTCGCGGACCTTCAACGGCTCGATGGACGAGGCCCGCACCGCCTGGGGGGACCTCGTCTCCGGCCTCGAGGACTTCGGCGGCGTGCCCCTCGACCAAGACGCGACGCTGTCCGAATCCGAGAAGTGGAGGTACTGGCGCGCCCCGCTGGCCGATGGCAGCCGGGTCAGCCTCGACATCTACGAGAAGGCCCCGGGCCGGTCGAGCATGGGCATCAACCACACCAAGCTCGGCTCCCCCGAGGCGGTGGAGCACTGGCGCAGCACGTGGAAGGGGCTCCTCGGACGCCTGTGAGCCCGACTCCCCGCGCCGTCAGGCAGCCCAGACCCTCAACAGACCACCACCGTGGAGCGTGACGTGCAGAGCAGCACTCCCCTGCAGACCCCGCCGACGGGCCTCGCCCCGTGGCGCAACGCCATCTTCGTCGTCTTCGCGCTGTCCGGCGTGGGCTTCGCGACGTGGGTCTCGCGGATCCCCGCCGTACGCGACGACCTCGAGCTGTCCACGTCCACGATCGGGCTGATGCTCTTCGGCCTCGCCGGCGGGTCGATCGCCGGCCTCGCGGCGGCGCCGGCGTTCCTCGCGCGATTCGGTGCCGCCCGTGGCCTGCAGGTCACCCTGTCGACGATGGCCGTGAGCCAGATCGCGCTCGGGCTCTCCGCCGGCTGGCTGGGATCCGCGGCCCTCACCGCCGCGGTCCTGGTCGCCTTCGGCTTCGTCTACTCCATCACGGACGTCGTCATGAACATCGAGGGCGCCCTCGTGGAGAAGGCCTCCCGGCGCACGCTCCTGCCGCTGATGCACGCGTTCTTCAGCGTCGGCACCATCCTCGGGGCGCTGGGCGGATCCGCCGCGGCGGCCGCCGGCGTCAGCGTGGAGGTCCACTTCACAGCTCTCGGCCTCGTCATCGCGGCCGCCGGACTCCTCTCCTGCCGCCATGTCCCCGTCGCCGGCTCGGCCCTGCGCGGGCCCGGTTCCCCCGCCGCGGCTGCCACCGCGCCACGCACCTGGCCCGGGCGGATGCGCTCCACGCTCCTGCTCGCCCGCGACCCGCACCTGGTCCTGATCGGGCTCATGGTGGTCGGCATGGCCTTTGCCGAGGGATCGGCCAACGACTGGCTCGCGCTGGCGGCCGTCGACGGGCACGGCTTCGACAACGCGACGGGTGCCCTCGTCTACGGGGCGTTCGTCGCGGCGATGACGCTCGGCCGCGTGGCCGGCGGTCCGTTGATCGACCGCTTCGGCCGGCGCACCGTCCTGATGGCCATGGCGGTGCTCGGGATCGCGGGCATCGCGGGCTTCATCCTCGCCGAGGACCCCGTCCTCGCCTTCGCCGCGGTCGTCCTCTGGGGGCTCGGCGGATCACTCGGCTTCCCGGTCGGCATCTCCGTCGCCGCCGACCACCCCGTCGACGCGGCACGCCGGGTCAGCATCGTCTCGATCTTCGGCTACTCGGCATTCCTCGTCGGCCCGCCCGTGCTCGGATTCCTCGGCGAGTCCTACGGGCTGCTCGCGGCCTTCTGGTTCGTCGCCGCGATGCTGCTGGTCTCCTTCGCGGCGACGCCGCGGGCCACGAGGCCCGCGACCACGTCCAGGGTCTAGTGCCCGAACTCCATCGGGTCCATGACGGCGGGACCGCCGCCCGCGAGCGAATCCAGTCGGGACACCTGATCGGCCGAGAGCGAGAACCCGAAGACGTCGAGGTTCTCGCGCTGCCGCCGCGGATCGATGGACTTCGGCAACGGCACGGTGCCGTGCTGCACGTGCCACCTCAGGACGATCCGCGCCGGCTCGATGCCGTGCTCGCCGGCCACCTCGGCCACGACGGGCGATTCGAGCAGGCCCCGGCCCCGCCCGAGCGGGCTCCACGACTGGCTCGCGATCCCGTGCTCGGCGTGGAACCGCAGTTCGTCGTGCCGCGGCCACCAAGGGCTGTGCTGGATCTGGTTGACGTCGGGCACGACGGACGTGGCCTTCATCAGCTCGGTCAGCTGGGCCGGGGTGAAGTTGGAGGTGCCGATCGCGCGGACCTTGCGCTCGGAGAGCAGCTCGACGAGCCCCTCCCACGCCTCGACGTAGCGTCCCAGCCCGGGATTGGGCCAGTGGATGAGCATCAGGTCGATGTAGTCGAGGCCGAGCCGCGTGGCGCTGTGCTCCCAGGCCGTCCGCACGCCCTCGCGTGAGTGCCACTCCTTGTTGAACTTGGTGGTGATGAACAGCTCCGCGCGCGCCAGGCCGGCCCGGGCGATCCCGTGCCCCACGCCTTCCTCGTTGCGGTAGTTCTCGGCCGTGTCGATCATCCGGTACCCGGCCTCGAGGGCGTGGACGACGGCAGCGCCGGCCTCCGCGTCGTCCATCGGGTAGGTGCCGAGCCCCAGAAGGGGCATCTCGGCCCCGTTGACCAGCGGCCTCGTCGGTGCGGTGTCGTGTCCCATGGGGCCATGCTACGCGCCGGGGCTAGCCTCCGGCGCGGAAGGCGTCCATCTGCGCCAGACGGCGTTCCAGGCTGGCCTGGCGCTGCTGGTCGTTCCCGGAGGTGAGCTCGATGTGCCGGCGTCCGAAGCGCCACAGGAGGACGTCGTCCAGGAGCCGGTCCGGGCCGGGCGAGTAGCGGTGGTCCAGGGCCTGCCGCACCTTCGTGATGGCGTCCGCCTCGAGGAGGCTGGCCAGGTCCTTCGTCCGGACCAGGCCGTGTGCGCCGAGCAGCTCCAGCGCCCAGCCCCAGTCGTCGTCCGGCTTCCGGTCGACGTGCGGCAGCAGGGTGCGCCAGACCTCGCCGATCTTCTCCGGGGTGAGCTCCTGGGCGCCATCTCCGTCCTCGTCCCAGAACCCGGTCACGGCCCGGTAGCGCTCGTGCAGTTCGGAGAACGTCGTCTCGACGGCCTCCAGCATGGCGGCCGTCGCCGTGAACTGCCGGTCCAGGTAGGGGCTCCAGGCCCGCTGGTCCACGTTCTTGAAGCGGATGTCGTGTTCGATCTCGCTCCAGGCGTGGGCCAAGATGGTGCGGATCTGCACTTCGAAGGCGTAGTTGCCGTTGGCCTTGACCTGCCCGCCCAGGTCCTGCTGGAAGGCCCGGACGGCGGCGTTCTGCCGCGTCCTGAGGATGAGGTGGCGGCTCGAGTAGCCGTAGGTGCCGGATTCGACCGATCCGATGTCCTTCTCCCGATCGGAGCGGCAGTCGAACTCGCTCCGGCGGCGCTTGATGAGGTTCGCGGCCTCGCGGACCTCGTGGGGAAGGCTCACGATGACGCGGACGCCGACCAAGTCGTGCAGCTCGCGCAGCGGCTGGGGGAACTCGAGGGCAGCCGAGCCGTCGGGGCCGGAGGCATCGAGCGTGCGTGAGGCCTTGTCCCGGAAGGACTCGACGGTCTTGGTCCGTGCCGTGATGAAGAGCGGTTGCACTTCCGCGTCCTCGAAGATCGCCTGGATCCTCGCCCGGACGTCGTCCGTGACGGACTCAAGGGCAGGCCGTAGGCGAGCGTACTCGGCCGCGCTCGCTGCCACGTCGGCACGCAGGCCGTCCTCGAGGTGCTCCCACACGCTACCCATCGCCGTCGTCCTCCCCTCCTGGCGGCGCGCCCGGCCGGCCGCCCGGCACTCCGCCGCCACCCTATCAAGCAGGGACTCCCGGCCCGGCGAAACCTCGTGGGGTGGCCGGAATCACCCGGCCGGGTGAATGGCGGGTGAACCCGGGGTGACGTCGAGTTGCTATGGTGGTAGAAGCACTTCGCCGGCCGCACCGGGCCACCGTTTTCCCGGTCGCGGAAGGCGGCTTCTCCCGGCCCTCGGGCCACCGCTCCCCATCGACGCCGCGGCTGCCCCGTGCCCGGCACCCCCACCCCAGGAGAACCACGCCCCGATGACTGCACTCGCCGCCGAATCCACCCATTCCTCGCTCTGGGACCGCCGCTACGACGACCACATCGCGCCCGTCAACCGGCTCCTGGACGATACGGCGGCCCTGCGGCCCGGAAGCACCGTCTCCTACGTCGATCCCATCCATGACGTCGATCAGGCGAAGATCATCACCCTGTTCTCGTCCCGGGGAACCGCCGGGGCCGAGGGCTTCGTCACCCCCGGCGGCAGCGAGGCGGTCACGCGGCTCCTCGGCCTGCAGTGGAGCCTGGGCCTGCGCCCCGAGTCCGTCATGCCCTGGCGCGTCCAGCCGTGGGACTCCGACGAGGCGGAGCCGGGAAAGCCGACGCCCGCCGAGATCACGGCCGGCCTCAAGCCCCTGCTGCGCCTGCTCAAGGTGGTCCCCCGCGCCTCCGTCCTGATCGCCCACGGCACCGAGGCCCACCGGCTCTCCGAGCAGCTGTTGAAGACCGAGAACCCCCTGCTCTGGCGGCGCGGCTTCAAGACCTACAAGGTCAAGCCCCTCGAAGGGCGCGCCTTCGCCGGCTCGGCGGAGCGCCAGCAGGCCCACCTGGACCAGATGCAGGCGGCCTACGCCGACGCGATGGCCCGCACGGGGATCGCCCCGGCCCGCGCCTGACCGTGCCGGCGGCTCCGAAGCGGCCGGGCCCCGGCGGTAGAATCGGGGCCATGCCAGATCCCGCCGCCGCCTCCCCGGACGCCACGCCCGCGGGCGGCATCCCCCACGCCGGACACGGGGGCGGCGCGGCCACGCGCGCGCAGTGGATCCAGCTGGCCGCCGTCATGGCGGCCGCCGCGGCGCTGTACACGGCCCACTCGTTCCTGCGCTTCCGCAACTTCGAAGCCAAGGGCTACGACCTCGGGATCTTCGACCAGGCCGTGCGGCAGTACGCGCTCTTCAAGGCCCCGATCGTCCCGGTCAAGGGCGTCGACTTCAACCTCCTCGGCGACCACTTCCACCCGGTCATCGCGCTGTTCGCGCCGCTGTACTGGATCTGGCCGGATCCCCGGATGCTCAACCTGGGCATGATCGGCCTGCTGGTCTCGACGGCGGTGCCCGTCTACCTCTTCGCGCGCCGCCACCTCGGGCACGTTGGCGGGCTCCTGACCGCCTCGGCGCTGCTGCTCTGGTGGCCGTTCCAGGCGATCGTGAACTGGGACTTCCACGAGGTCGCGTTCGGCGTGCCGATCATGGCGTGGGTGATCTGGGCCTTCGACCGCGGCCGCTACCGCCTGGTCATGGGCCTTTCGGCCCTGCTCCTGCTGGTCCGCGAGGACATGGGCATCACGGTCGTGGCCGTCGGGATCGTCATGGCCTTCCACCGCCAGTGGCTCAAGGCCGTCCTGCTCGCCGCCATGGGTCTCGCCGGCTATTGGGTCACCACGAGCCTCCTGATCCCCGCCCTCGCGCCGCCGGACGCCATGTCCTATTGGCAGTACACGGCCCTCGGCGCCACGGCCGGCGCGGCGCTGCTCTTCATCGCCGCGCACCCGCTGCAGACCCTCGCGCTCCTGTTCGACCACGAACTCAAGGTGCTGCTCTGGATCATGAGCTTCGTGCCCCTCGCCCTGTTGCCGTTCTTCTCGCCCTACGTCATCCTGGGCGCGCCGATCCTGCTCAGCCGCCTGTTCAACGACCGGCTCAACACCTGGGCGCCCGTCTACCAGTACGACGCGATCCTCGCGCCGGTCTTCCTCCTGGCGGCCGTCCACGTCCTCGCGAAGGTCACCCGACGGACGGGTTGGGCGCGCCTCGCCGTCGGCGCCCCGGCCTTCCTCCTCGGACTCGCGGTGGTCTGCACGCTCTTCATCCACGCCGTCTTCCCGTTCGGCCGGACGCTCACGGGCGCGAACTGGTCCATGCCGGAGATCGCCCAGGCGCAGGAGCGGGCGGTCGCGCTGATCCCGAACGGGGTCTGCGTCGAGGCCGCCGACACGGCCGTCCCCCACCTCGTCGACCGAAGCTACGTGGGCCTGCACGGGGACATCGGGGACGAGCTGTCGAGCTGGATGATCATCGATGCGAACGTCGAGGAGCTCGGCGGATGGGATCCCCTCTCCCCCGACGAGGCCCTCGAGCGCGCCGAGCGCCTGGGCTTCGTCCCCGTCACCGAGGACGACCACGGCATCTGGGTCCTGCACCGCGACATCCCGGTCTCGCCCGTCTGCGCGGACTACCTTCCCTACGACTGAGCGTCCCTGCCCCGCGGTACGACGCCGGTGCCGCGCCAACGCGCGCCCCGCACCGCCGTCGTCCTCCAGGGGACGGCGCGGGACGGGGCCCGCTCCCCTACCGGGCTTGGGCGGCCGGCAGCGTGAACGCGTCGGGCCGGTGCTCGAGGCGCCCGGCGAGGGGGTCGTCGCTGCCGTCGGCGCGGACCACGTCCCGGGCCGGATGCCGGATGTCGCCCACGACCTTGACGCAGAGGTAGACGACCATCGCCATGTGCGCGGCGATCCCGGCCCCGTACAGGATCTCGATGAGCGGCGAGCCGGCGCCCACTTCCCCGCCGCTGACGATCTTGGCGCTCATGAGCCACACCGCCGCCCAGTGGAACACCTCGATGGCCTGCCAGAGAAGGAACTCCCGCCACTTGGGCCGGGCGAGCACGTAGAGCGGGATGAGCCACATGACGAACTGCGGCGAGTAGACCTTGTTGAGCAGCACGAACGCGGCCACGATCAGGAACGCGAGCTGCGCCATGCGCGGACGCCGGGCGGCGCTCAGGCCGAGGTAGGCGATCCCGGCGCAGGCAAGGGCGAACAGGCCGTTGGAGACGAGCGAGAAGTCCTTCCCGTCGAGCCCCGTCCAGGTGAAGGCGAGCCACATCGAGGAGAAGCTGACCTCGCGCTCCGAGGAGAAGGTGTAGAAGCGCGACCACTCCTCGTAGGCCGTCAGCATAAATGGCACGTTGACGACGAGCCACGCCGCGACCGCCGCACCGGTCGCGGTCCAGAAGTCGCGCATCCGCCCGGCACGCCAGCACAGGACCAGGACGGCCCCGAGCAGGAACAGGGGGTAGAGCTTCGCGGCGGTTCCCAGCCCGATCAGGATTCCGGCCACGACGGGCCGCTCCCGCGCCCAGGCGAGCATGGCCAGGGTCGCGAACATGACGGCCCAGAGGTCCCAGTTCAGCGTGCTGGTCAGGATGATGCCGGGTGCGAGCGCCACCATGAGGGCGTCGCGGCTGCGGTTGCGGGCAGCGTAGGCCACCGCGACGACGACGACGGCCCAGCAGCCGAAGGAGAGCAGGGCGTTGAGGTCGAAGTAGGCCAGCTGGCGGACCGCCGTGTCCCCGGTCCCCGGGATCATGAACGCCGTGACACCGGCGACGACGGCCAGGAGCGCCGGATACTCCATGGCCTGCTCGGCCGGAAGCCCCGTGTAGAACGGGAAGAGGCGGTCCGCGAGGCCGCGGGTCCCGAAGAGCTGTGCGAAGTCGGAGTAGCAGAAGTGCAGGTGCTGCTCGGCGCCGTTCCAGCCGTTGACGCGGCACCACTGCTTCGAGAGCATCGCGAGCACCGCGCCCACTGCGGTGGCGGCCAGGAGGAGCCACACGACAGTGCGCGTGGCCCGCCGGGCCTCGAGGAGGGTCTTCACGGGTCCGGTCACGGTGTCTGGGGGCCTTTCTCGAGCGTGCGGCGGGTGAACAGCTGGGCTGTCTTCGGGTCGACGAAGACGAGGTAGGCCAGGTAGAGCAGGCCGACTGCGGCGGCGATCCCGCGGACGAGGGCTATGTTGATCCACTGGGCGACGCTGACCTGGTCCACAACGCCGGCGAGGACGAGGACCATGGACAGCAGGTACCAGAACCGCACCCAGCCTCCCGTGTGGACCTTGACGGCGGCGAAGAGCGGGACGAGCCAGAGGAAGTACCACGGCTGGATGATCGGCGCGAGGACGACGGCCGCCGTCAGGGCGTAGGCGCAGCCCAGGACGGGCTCCATGGCGGGGCGGCGCAGCGCGAGGAAGGCCGTGAGGCCGAGCGCGGCGAGCTTGAAGACCGTGAAGACGAGGTCCGCCACGGTGGACAGATCGGCCCCGGCGAGGCTCGCGAGCCAGCCGATCCCGAGGCCGAGCAGCCCCACCGGGGCATACGGGAAGGCGGCGGAACCGGCCCCGGCCATGGCGGGGATCCAGCCGAACCAGAGTCCCGAGACCCAGCCGAAGAGCGTCAGCGCGGCGGCCACCACCGCCCCCGTGTAGAGCCAGGCCCGGACACGGGCCGGCCAGCCGGCTCCACGGCCCGCGAGGGCCAGGCCGATGAAGGGCAGGGCGAGGACGGCGATCGGCTTGATGCCGATCGCGACCGAGACCGCGAGGAGGGCCGCGAGCGGGCGGCCGCGCCGGGCGAGCAGGAAGGACAGCAGGATGCCGCCGAGCATGAGCGCGTCGTTGTGCACGCCCGCGATCATGTTGAGCAGGAACAGCGGGTTCGAGAGGCTGATCCACACCGCCCACGCCGGATCCGATCCGTGCGCCGAGGCGAGCCGGGGCAGCACGTACAGGCACAGCAGCACTCCGGCCGCGGCGAGGACCCTGAAGAGGATCACGCCCGCTTCCGGGACCGCGTTGGTCACGAAGTAGATGGCCTGGGAGGCCATCAGGAACAGCGGCCCGTACGGCGAGGCCGACTCCGCCCACAGGCTGTCTGAACCCTGCGCGAACCAGCCGGGCAGCTGGGAGATCCAGTTCTCATAGGGGCTCAGCCCCGAATGCAGGAGCCGCCCCTGCCCGAAGTACGAGTAGACGTCCCGGCTGAAGATGGGGAAGGTCAGCATGAGGGGCGCCGACCACAGCAGCACGGCATTGCGGACCGCCCTGCCCTGCGTTCCGGCGTCGTCCCCTCCGCGCTGCCCGAGCCGCAGCCAGGCGCGGCACAGGACCATGGATCCGAGGGCCAGCAGGACCGTGCAGGCGATGACCCCGGGGGCCTCCACCCGCAGGGGGTGCAGGAAGGTCGTGCGCGCGAAGACCGATTGCTGGGTGCTCGCCAGCCAGCCGACCCCCCAGGAGCCGACGAGGATCATAAGCGAGGCCACGAAGCCCTGGGCCAGGGCGACGGCGGTGCTCTCCTCGTCGCCGCCCGCGAGGCGTCCGACGAGGGGCGTCCGGGCGACGCGTCCGCGCAGCCGATGCAGGAGCTCCGTCAGGACCGGCATCGCCGGCCCGCGGACGCCGGAACCAGCAGGCACTAGGCGGCCTTCCACGGCAGCCGCCACGCGGCCCGGTCGATCCGGAAGAGCTCCTTGGTCCGCGGGTCCAGGAACGCCAGATAGGCCATGGCGGCCCAGGAGATGCCGGTCGAGAGGTGCTTGACCCAGGGATCGAGGTGGCTCAGGAACTGCCAGATGAACAACTGGTCGGCCGCGCCGAAGGCGATGAAGAACGCGACGGTGAAGTAGACCCAGATGAGCTGCCAGTCGTCGCGGATGCCGGTGACGGCGAAGAACGGCAACAGCCACAAGAGGTACCAGGGCTGGATGATGGGCGAGAGCACCACGAGGGCCGTGAAGGCGAGCGCGAGCCGCTGGACCAGGTGGCTGTCCTTGCCACGGAACATCAGCAGCAGCACGACGGCGACGGAGGCGATGCGGCCCACGGTCTTCAGGACCGGCAGCACCCAGGCCGTCTCGAGTCCCAGGGCGCCGAAGGCCGCCTGGAAGAAGGTCGTCAGCATGCCGAGCGGTGCGAAGAACACGCTGCCCGTGCCCGTGGAGAGCATGACGGAGAGCCAGCCGAAGCCGTAGCCGTTGACCACGCCGATGAGTGCCATGATGCCGAGCGACAGCCCGGCCGTATACCCCCAGTACAGAAAGCGGCGCGGCCAGGAGGCCCCCGCTCCGGCCCACAGGAGGCCGATGAACGGCAGCAGGACCATGGTGATCGGCTTGATGCCTGTCGACGCCGTCACGAGGACGACGGCGGTGATGCCGCGGCCCGTCGCCGCGTAGTACGTTCCGGCGACGGCGAGGCCCACCATGAGCGCGTCGTTGTGGGCGCTGGCCACGAAGGAGATGAGGAAAAGCGGGTTCGCCACCGTGATCCACAGTGCCTTGGCCCCTGCTACGCCGTGCAGCTCCGCGAGCCGGGGGACGTAGACGATGCACAGGACGACGCCGGCGAAGGCGACCAGCCGGAACAGGAGGACGGAGAGGTCGGGCGAGGCGTTGACGAGCTGGTGGACGGCGTGCTCGATGCTCAGAAAGAGGGGTCCGTACGGGGTCTCGGCCTCGGCCCACGTGACGTCGGTGCCCAGCTGGAACCAGTTCGAGAGGGTCGAGATCCCGTCCTGGTAGGGGTCCTGTCCCGCGGCGACGAGCCGGCCCTGGCCGATATAGGCGAAGACGTCGCGGCTGAAGATCGGCAGGCAGAACAGCAGCGGTACGGACCAGAGGTAGCTCGCGGCACGGACGGTGGCGAGCGATCCCTCCGGCCACCCCGACAGGACTTGACCGAGCCTGAGCCAGGCCCGGAAGAGGACCCAGCAGCCCAGCGTGAGCACGATCGTGGACAGGACCACGCCCCAGGTCTCGGTCCGCACGGCGATCAGCAGGGCGTTGCGGTTGAGCGGCGAGACCATGGCGAGCCACCCGACCCCGAAGGAGCCGAGGAGCACCAGGAAGGACCCGGCGAATCCGGACGCGAGCGTCCTGGCCGCTGACCCGACCGGCCGGGTGGTCTGCGCACCGGTCGATGCCACGTTCATTCCCTCAGGACCCATTCCCTCTTCCGCGCCAGGCGGCGCCGCCGCGGCCATCGCCGCACGAACCTGAAAAAAACCTCACCCGATCCTAGCATCCGGCCCGCTACCGACCCCCGGGAACACCGTGCCCGGCGCGGCAGGGCGCGGCACGGCGCGGGATGCCCGCCGCTGCCCCGCCCAGCCCCTAGGCTTGAGGGCGGACCATGATCCGGGACGACGACAAGGGGGTGCCGTGGGCCGGCATGCATCGACGGGGCCCGCGGGCCGCGGTAGCGGGGGACGGCCCCTCGGACTCCTCGGCTGGGGGCTCTTCAGCGCGGTCCTGCTCGGCGTCTGCGGGCCGATGCTCGGCCTCGGAGCCGTCGCCGCCGTCGCGCTCGCCGCGACGATGGCCGTGGTGTTCGCCCTCTTGTGGCTCCTGGCCCCCGGCGACGCGGCTCCCTGATCCGCCGCGGCCCGGACGCGTCCCGCGCCGCCGTCGAGCCGTCGCCCCGGCCGATCCCGCCCGTCCTCGGGTAGATTGGGCGCGTGCCTATCTCTGCTGAAAACATCGTATGGATCGACTGCGAAATGACCGGCCTGAGCCTGCAGACCGACGCCCTCATCGAAGTCGCCGTCCTCGTCACCGACCCCGAGCTGAACATCCTCGGCGACGGAGTGGACATCGTGATCAAGCCCGATTTGGAGGCCCTCGAGCAGATGGGCGACTTCGTGCGCGGCATGCACACGGACAGCGGCCTGCTGGACGAGTTGGGGAACGGGACCGACCTCGAGACCGCCACGGAGGAAGTCCTCGCCTACATCCGCGAGTGGGTCCCCGAGCCCGGCAAGGCCCCGCTGGCCGGCAATTCGATCGGGACGGACCGGAACTTCCTGGCCCGCGACATGCCCGGCGTCATCGACCACCTCCACTACCGCGTCATCGACGTCTCCACCATCAAGGAGCTCTCGCGGCGCTGGTATCCGCGGGCCTACTTCCAGGCGCCGCCCAAGACGGGTGGCCACCGGGCGCTCGGCGACATCCGCGACTCCATCGAGGAGCTGCGGTACTACCGCGCCGCGGTCATGGTTCCCGCGCCCGGGCCGGACAGCAAGACGGCGCAGGCCATTTCGCGGGGCATCACGGAGCAGCGGGCCACGCCCTAGCGCCGAGGGCGGCAGTGTGCCGCACGGCACACCACCCCCGATTCCTCATCGGCGCTCGAATGTGTGTAGACTGTTATCCGTTGCCCGGACGGCAGGGATGCAGATCCACTGCCGGCGGGCACCGCGCCGAACGGCGCAATGGTGGGTATAGCTCAGTTGGCAGAGCGTCTGGTTGTGGTCCAGAAGGTCGCGGGTTCAAGCCCCGTTACTCACCCCAGAGAAGCCGCCCCGGATCCGTCCGGGGCGGTTTTGTGTCATCCAACGCCCCGACCCGGCGGGCCGGGCCCGCCCCCACGAGGAGGAAGCATGGCGGTTCGTCCCGTCGTCGTCTACGGCGAAGAGTCCCTGCATCGGCGGGCCGCCGAGGTCCAGGACTTCGATCAGGAACTCCGCGACCTCGTCGCGGACATGTTCGAGACCATGGACGCCGCCCACGGGGTCGGCCTCGCGGCGCCACAGATCGGCGTCGGGCTGCGGATCTTCACCTACGAGTACGAGAACGACGACGGCGTGGCCCCGCGCGGCGTCCTGGTCAACCCCAGGTTGACCCTCTCCAAGGTCTCCGGCGCGTCCCCGGACCCCGACGACGAGGTCGAGGGCTGCCTCTCCGCCCCCGGCCTGTCCTTCCCCCTCAAGCGGGCCGACTACGCCCGGGTGCAGGGCTTCGACGCCGACGGACGCGAGGTCGACTTCGAGGCGACCGGCTGGTTCGCGCGCGTCATGCAGCACGAATACGACCACCTGGACGGCCTCCTCTACGTGGATAAGCTCAACCCGACGTGGACGCGCCGCTGGAAGAAGGCGAAGAAGTCCCTCGGGTGGGGCGTGCCCGGACACTCGTGGATGCCCGGGGTCGACCCCGATCCGTTCGGCCACTGACGTCCCGCGGCGGCGAGGCCGCAACGAGGAAGGGACGCCGCCCCGATCGGGGCGGCGTCCCTTCCTCGCTCTGCACGCCCGCGGACCGGGCGTGGAGGCCGTTAGGCGTTGATCTCGACCGGGGCCGATTCCTCGACGGACGGGTAGGCCCGCGGGTGGGTTCCGGCCATCTCCTCGATGACGCGGACCACCTGGCAGGAGTAGCCGAACTCGTTGTCGTACCAGACGTAGACGACGGCGTTCTTGCCGGTGGCGATCGTGGCCAGGCCGTCCACGATGCCCGCGCGGCGGGATCCGATGAAGTCCGTGGACACGACCTCGGGCGAATCGATGTAGTCGATCTGCTTGTGCAGGGGCGAGGTCAGCGAGGCCTGCCGGAGGTAGGTGTTGAGCTCCTCCTTGGTGGTCTCGCGCTCGAGGTTCAGGTTCAGGATCGCCATCGACACGTCCGGGGTGGGGACGCGGATCGCGTTGCCGGTGAGCTTGCCCTCGAACTCGGGCAGCGCCTTGGACACGGCCTTGGCCGCCCCGGTCTCCGTGATCACCATGTTCAGCGCCGCCGAGCGTCCCCGCCGGTCTCCCTTGTGGAAGTTGTCGATCAGGTTCTGGTCGTTCGTGAACGAGTGGACGGTCTCCACGTGGCCGTGGGAGACGCCGAACTCGTCGTTGAGCGCCTTGAGGACGGGCGTGATCGCGTTGGTCGTGCAGGAGGCCGCCGAGACGATCGTGTCCTCGGCGGTGATGTCCGCGTGGTTGATTCCGTGGACGATGTTCTTCAGGTCGCCCTTGCCTGGCGCCGTCAGCAGCACGCGGGCGACCCCGCGGGACTGCAGGTGCTGCGAAAGCCCCTCGCGGTCGCGCCAGCGTCCCGTGTTGTCCACGACGATCGCGTTGGCGATCCCGTAGGCGGTGTAGTCCACCGTAGACGGATCGTTGGAGTAGATGACCTGGATCAGCGTGCCGTTGGCGAGGATCGTGTTGTTCTCCTCGTCGACCGTGATGGAGCCGTCGAACGGGCCGTGCACGGAGTCGCGGCGCAGCAGGGAGGCGCGCTTGACGAGGTCGTTGGCGCCGCCGTTGCGGACCACGATCGCCCTCAGGCGCAGGCCGTAGCCGCCGCGCTCGATCAGGATGCGGGCCAGGAGCCGGCCGATGCGGCCGAAGCCGTAGAGGACGACGTCGGTCGGCTCGGCGTCGGTGGCGCCCGCGGCACCCACCTTGGCGCCGAACTCCTCCTTGAGGAAGGCGGACAGCTCCGTCCCCCCGGGCTGCTGCCGGAACTTCCTCACGAGCCGCGCGAGGTCGGCGGAGACGGCGCCCAGGTTCAGGCCGACGAGGGCCTGGAGCAGCGGGAAGGTCTCCTCGAGCGGCAGCTCGGCGCCGTCGACGTGGCGGGCGATGCGGTGGGCCTTGAGGATGTCGATGGCCGACTTGTTGATGAGCTTGCGTCCGTAGATCGACGTCACCACGTTGTTCTTGCGGTAGAGCCGCCCGATGAGCGGGATCATGGCCTCGGCGAGTTCTTCCCGGCCGCTCCATTCCTCGAGGGCGGCCACAGACTGCTGGGTCACTTGTTGTCCTTCCAATTCAGCCGGCCGGGATCCACTGGCCGGTTGGCACCGCGAAAGCACCATTGCAGATACGGTTGGTCGGGGTATCAGGATCTTTCCCCTTGGGCTGGGCCCGCCTTCCATTCTAGGCTCTCGCCGCGTCGGCCCGGGACGGCGGCCCATGAGGATCCTCACAGGGCGCCGCAACCCCCGGAGCGGCGGTAGACTGTCCGTTGGACGGGATGGCTGGACGATCGCGTGCCGCCGAAGGCGGCCCGAGGAACGTCCGGGCTCCACAGGACGGGGTGGTGGGTAACGCCCACTCGGGGCAACCCGCAGGCCAGTGCCACAGAAAACAAACCGCCCGCCACGCGCGGGTCAGGGTGAAACGGTGGTGTAAGAGACCACCAGCGGCTCGGGTGACCGGGCCGGCTCGGTAAACCCCACCCGGAGCAAGGCCAGACAGGCTGCGACCGAGGGCTGTCCGCCCGAGCAGCCGGGTAGGCCGCTCGAGGCCATCGGCAACGGTGGCCCTAGATGGATGATCGTCACCGGAATCCGGGCAACCGGCTCCGGAACAGAACCCGGCGTACAGGCCATCCCGTCCCCCGACTACCGCTCCGGCCACTCCCGTGCCGTCACCTGCCGGCTCGGGGCCGCGGCGGCGCTAGGCTGGTCGGCGTGCTGATTCTCCTCCCGCCCTCCGAGGGCAAGCATGCCGCGGACCACGGCGAGCCCTTCTCCCTCGATTCCCTGTCCTTCCCGGGCCTCGGCCCCGAGCGCGGCCACGTGCTCGCTGCCCTGGCCGAGGCCTCCTCGGGCGAGGACGCCCATGCGGTCCTAGGCGTCGGCGAGTCCCTCGCCCACGAGATCGCCCGGAACCGGCGGCTCACGGAGCTTCCCGCGGCCCCGGCCCATACCGTCTACACGGGCGTCCTCTACGAGGCCCTCGGATACTCCGGCCTGACAGCCCCCCAGCGCCGGAAGGCCGACGCGTCGATCGTCGTGGTCTCCGCGCTCTGGGGCGCCGTGGGCTTCGCCGACCGGATCCCGGCCTACCGCCTCTCGATGTCCGTGAAGCTCCCGGGCATCGGCGGCCTCCCGGCTTGGTGGAAGCCGCGCCTGACGCCCGTCCTGGACGAGCGCTCCGGCGACGGCCTCGTCGTCGACTGCCGTTCCAGCAGCTACGCAGCCGCCTACGCTCCCCCGCCGGCCCGGACGGTCGCCGTCTCCGTGGTCCAGGAACGGGGCGGCGCCCGAAAGGTCGTGTCCCACTTCGCCAAGCACACCCGCGGCGAGCTCGCGCGGCACCTGCTGACGAGGCCGGGACGCCGCCCCGGAACACCGCACGCCGTGCTCACCGCCGCCCGGGAGAAGTGGCGGGCCGAGCTCGTCCCCGCCACCGCCCGGAAACCCCACCAGCTCGTCGTCGTCCTGCCGGAGGACCACAGCTTCTCCGTGTGAGCGGCCCCCTCTTCTCGGGCCCGAGCGGTCCCTCCGCTCCGTGACGGACCGGTGACGCCAGGGAGCCTAAGCTCGCAGGGTCATCCCGCCGGACGCTGCGGTGCCCGGCCGTCCGAGAGAAGAAGACCATGCCCCAGCTTGAACCAGAGCCGCTGGACGCCGCCTGGGCGGCGGCGCGGCCGCAAAGCGGCGACGTCCCGCAGGAACTCAACGACCCGGCCAACTACCTCGTCTTCGACCGCGTAGCCGACGCCACCGGCGAAGGGCCTGCCGCGACGAGCGTGGATGCCGACGGCCGCCTCGCGATCACCGACCCCGAGAGCGTCCTGGGCATCGTGCTCGGTGCTGCCGAACCCAGCACGCCCGAGGACGTCCAGGCAGAGGTGGACGCCCTGCCGCGCTCGGCCGACGACGCGGACCCCGCCGACGGGGGCGGGGCGTACGTGCCGGACTGGATCGGCGTGTCCCCCACGCCGTCGATCGCGCCCGCGGCCGATCCCCAGGTCCTGATCCGGCGCAGCGGCGCCAAGGTCCGCCCCGAGTGGGTCATCCCTCCCGACAACCGCACCTCGTACTACCCCAATACCTATCCGTTCTCCTGCGTGGGCAGGATCTTCGTCTGGCGCAATGCCGCCACTCCGAACTGGACGTGGTGGGGCACCGCGGGGCTTCTCGGGACGCGCACCATCCTCACGGCCAGCCACGTCGTGCCCTGGGGTTCGGCGAACTGGAAGGCCCTGTTCGTCCCCGCGTTCTACGACGGCGCCTCGATCCACGGCTCCTGGGCCGCATCCTGGGTGACCAACGTCCGCGGCTACCAGCGTCATGCCCAGGGCGACGACATGGCCGTGCTGCGCCTCGCCGTGCCGCTCGGCAACAACCTGGGCTGGTTCGGGTTCCAGACCTACCGCCCGGCGTGGCAGGACCGGAACATCTGGACGCTTCCGGGATACCCGTGGGACAAGGACGGCGGCAACCGGCCGTGGCTGCACTTGAACTTCCCGATCATCGACGACGACAACGACGGCGCCGGGGTCGAGCTCGAGTACCGGGCCGACACGGAAGGCGGCCAGAGCGGGGCGCCGGTGTTCGCGTGGTTCAGCGGTACGCCGTGCGTCGTCGGCACCCATTCCGGCGGTGAGGACAACTTCGGGGAACCGCGCCAGAACGTGGCGGCCGGCGGAGCGGCCTTGACCAACCTCCTGCACTGGGCCCGGTCCACCTGGCCGTAGGCCGCCGAGTGCGCTGCCTGGCAGGCGTGGACGACGGCGGCGGGGTCGCCGTCGTCGGCCGCTGCGGTCCGCCCGGGCTCAGTTCCAGTCGGCGGACCGCACGAGGATGCAGCCGGAGTCGGGGCAGTAGACGACGTCGTCGTCGGCCGCGGCCTTGATCTCTGCGAGGTCCCCGGGCGCCAGCTTCATGCCCGAGCCCTCCGACGCGCCGTGGTACAGGCGCGCCGCGCCGATGCCCCGCTGCGCCAGGCGCTTCTCGTACAGCGCCAGCAACCCCGGGTCGAGCTCGGCGGACAAGGCATCGCGGCCGGACTGGACCTCGCCGCGCTCCGCGCCGACGGCCTCCAGCTCCGAGTCCCGCCGCGCCTCCTCGGCGGCGAGCGCTGCGTCCGCCTGGGCCGAGGCCGCCGCCGCCTGCTCCCGGGCGGCGCCGACCTCCTCGAGCGCCTCCATGAGCTCCAGCTCGGCGTCCTCGAGCTCCGACTTCCGCGCCGCGAGGGTCTCGAGCTCGTGCTGGAGTCCCATGAGGCTCTTGGAGTCGCCGAAGCCGCTCTCGAGCTGCTTGCGGTCCTTCTCGATCCGGGCCTGGACCCGCTCGACCTCCTGCTCGGACGCCGCCAGCGCGGCCCGCGCCTCCTCGTGCGCGGCGTCCGCCTCGGCCAGTTCCGCCCGCAGCGTGGCCCCGGTGGCGGCGGCGGCCGCGACGCCGGGGTCCTGGGCGAGCTCGGCGGCGCGGCGCTTGAGCGCCTGCAGCCGGGAATCGAACGCCTGCAGGTCCAGCAGGCGGTGCTGCTCCTGCTGCGGGGCCTTGGCCATGGTCGGCTCCGTTCTGCCGGTCCGGGGCTGGCCCGGTTCCGGCGGTGAGTGCTCTCGCCCGGTGCGGCGGGTGCGGCGCACCGTGATGCCCCAGCCTAGTGCGCGCCGGCCGCCCCGGGCCACTGGAGGGGCCGCTGCGGCGGACGACGGCGGGGCCCGGCCGGGGAGCTCAGGCGCCGGGGGTCAGGACGAAATCCCAGGGATCGGTGTTGATGCCGCTCACGGCGATCTCCACCTCGAAGTCCTGGTCCCGCAGGACGTTCCCGAGGGCCTCCGCGGCCGCCGGCAGCCACAGCCATTCGCTCGCGAAATGGGAGACGTCCACGAGGTAGGGCCGGCAGTTGACCGCCTCCTCCCGCGCCTCGGACGCCGGATGGTGCCGCAGGTCGGCCGTGACGTAGACGTCCGCGCCGCTGGCCCGGACGCGGTCGAAGAGCCCGTCTCCCGCCCCGCCGCAGACCGCGACGCGGCGGACGACGCCGAGCCGGTCGCCTGCCACCCGAACGCCGCCGGCCACCGCGGGCATGGCGCCGAAGACGCGGGCCGCGAAGTCCCCCAGGGTCATCGCCGACGGGAGCGATCCGACCCGGCCGATGCCCTCCTCCGGCAGGCCTGCGTCGGCGGGCGCGAGCGGCTCGACGTCCACGAGGCCCAGGATGTCGGCCAGCACGTCCGAGACCCCGCCGACGGCGGAGTCCCCGTTGGTGTGGACCGTGGCGAGTGCGCACCCCGCCTCGATGAGCTGGTGCACGGCCTCCCCCTTGGCCGTCGTCGCGGCCACGCCGTGCACGCCACGCAGCAGCAGGGGGTGGTGGGTGATGAGCAGGGACACGCCCCGCTCCACCGCGTCCCGGACGACGGCGACCGTCGGGTCGACCGCGAAGAGGATCCGGCGCACGGGGTTTTCCGGGCGGCCCGCGACGAGTCCGACCTGGTCCCAGCCCTCGGCGAGCGAGGCGGGCCAGAGTTCCTCGATCGCCACAAGGACCTCGCCCAGCGTCGGCGCGTTCCCGGCGGCCGCGGCCTCCTCCGCCGCAGCGTCCTGCGCATCCGGCCCCGCCCCTGCGTCGTCGGCGGGCTCGGCGTGCCCGGAGGACCGGGCGCCGTCGTCGTCTGTTCTCATGCCTTCTACGGTAGCGCGGGAATCTTTCGCAGGCGCCGCGACTTAAGGAGTGTGTGAGTACCCGAGCCTTCACCCAGGAACGCGGCGCGCCCTCGGGCACGTCGACGACCACGTTCATCCTCGCCGGAGGCTGTTTCTGGTGCCTCGACGCCGTCTACCGCAGGGTCCGGGGCGCCGTGGACGTCGTCTCCGGCTACATCGGTGGGCACGCCCCCGAACCCCGCTACCTCGAGGTCTGCTCGGGGACCACCGGGCACGCCGAGGCGGTCGCCGTCACATTCGATCCCGAGGTCGTGCCCGCGGACGTCATACTTGACATCTTCTTCGCGACGCACGATCCCACGACGCCGAACCGCCAGGGCTACGACGTCGGCACGCAGTACCGCTCGGCGATGTTCTACCTGGACGAGCCGCAGAAGTCGGCGTTCCACGCGGCGCTCGAGCGCAGCCAGGAGCGCTGGGACGCGCCGATCGTGACCGAGATCGTGCGGGCCCCGCGCTTCCACGTGGCCGAGGAGGAGCACCAGGACTTCTACGGACGCAACCCCTGGGAGGGCTATTGCCGCGTCATCATCAACCCCAAGCTCGCCAAAGCCAGGAAATATTACTCCGAGTGGCTCCTTGACTGAGCGCCCTGAGGGGCTTGACTAGTCTGGATCCGGAGAATTGCACCGCCTCAGACCAGAGAAACAGGGGAAATCCATGGGCAAGATCTACAACAACGTCACCGAACTGGTGGGACGCACGCCGCTCGTGCGCCTGAACCGCCTCGCCGAGGGCCTGCCCGGCCAGGTCGCCGTCAAGCTCGAGTTCTACAATCCGGCCAACTCGGTCAAGGACCGCATCGGCGTGGCCATCGTCGACGCCGCCGAGGCCGCCGGCGCCCTCAAGCCCGGCGGGACGATCGTCGAGGGGACCTCGGGCAACACCGGGATCGCCCTGGCACTCGTCGGCGCGGCCCGCGGCTACCGCGTGATCCTGACCATGCCGGAGACCATGTCCACCGAGCGCCGCGTCATGCTGCGCGCCTTCGGCGCCGAGATCGTGCTGACGCCGGGCTCGGAGGGCATGCGCGGCGCCGTGGAGAAGGCCAAGGAGATCGTGGCCTCGACCGAGAACTCCATCTGGGCGCAGCAGTTCGCCAACGACGCCAACCCGAAGATCCACCGCGCGACGACCGGCCAGGAGGTCTGGGACGACACCGACGGCGCCGTCGACGTGTTCGTCTCCGGCATCGGCACCGGCGGCACCATCACCGGCGCGGGGGCCCTGCTCAAGGAGCTCAAGCCGTCCGTGCAGGTCGTCGCGGTCGAGCCCAAGGACTCCCCCATCCTCAACGGCGGCACCCCCGGCCCGCACAAGATCCAGGGCCTCGGGGCCAACTTCATCCCGGAGATCCTGGACACCGGGGTCTACGACGAGGTCATCGACGCCTCGATCGAGGACGCCGTGGCGACCGCCCGGGCCCTCGGGACCCAGGAGGGCATCCTCGGCGGCATCTCCTCCGGAGCGGCCGTGTGGGCCGCCCTGCAGGTCGCCGCCCGCCCGGAGAATGCCGGTAAGCTCATCGTGGCCGTCGTCCCCGATTTCGGCGAACGCTACATCTCCACGCTCCTCTACGACGACATCCGCGGCTAGTCCCCCTCCCGGCCGCCGCGGGGGGACCCGCGGCGGCCACCACAACCAGCAAAGGCACGGTGTGAGCTTCTTCTCCCGACTCAAGGAAGACCTCGAGGGCGCCCGGGCGCACGACCCGGCGGCACGGGGGAACACCGAGAACCTCCTGGCCTACTCGGGCCTGCATGCCATCTGGATCCACCGCCTGACGCACCGCTTGTGGCAGAACGAGTCGCTGCGGCTGCCCGCGCGCCTGATCTCGCAGCTGGGCCGGTTCCTGACGGGGATCGAGATCCATCCGGGGGCGACGATCGGGCGCCGCTTCTTCATCGACCACGGCATGGGCGTCGTCATCGGCGAGACCGCGGAGATCGGCAACGACGTGATGATCTACCATGGGGTCACGCTCGGCGGCCGCTCGCTGGCCAAGGTCAAGCGGCACCCGACGATCGGAGACCGCGTGGTGATCGGGGCCGGCGCCAAGGTGCTGGGTCCCATCGTGATCGGGGCCGACTCCGCGATCGGGGCCAACGCCGTCGTCGTCAAGGACGCGCCCCAGGACAGCATCATCACCGGCATCCCGGCCAGCAACCGGCCCCGGCGCCCGGAGGAGCACAAGCCGGCCGTCGATCCGGCGGAGTACATCGACCCCGCGATGTGGATCTGACCCCCTCCGTCGCCTCGGCGCACGCCCGTCCAGGGCACGCCTGAGCCCGGGCGCAGGACAACGCAGGACGACGGCGGAACCCCGGTTCCGCCGTCGTCCTGCGTTGTGCCGTGGGCGGGGCGTGCGCCCCGCGCCCGGTCCCTAGTGGGTGTCGACCGCGGACACCTCGGAGCGATCCCCGCTCCAGAGCGTGTGGAAGGTCCCCTCGGCGTCGACGCGGCCGTAGGTGTGGGCGCCGAAGAGGTCGCGCAGCCCCTGGGTCAGGGCGGCCGGCAGGCGGTCGCGGCGCAGGCCGTCGTAGTAGGCCAGCGAGGAGGCGAACACGGGCACGGGGATGCCCAGGCGCACCGCGGCGGAGACAACGCGGCGCCAGGCCGGGACGGCGGCCGCGATGGCCTCGCTGAAGGCCGGTGCCAGCAGCAGGTTCTCGGGGCGCTCGCCGCCGGCGTAGGCCCGCGTGATCTCCTTCAGGAGCTCGGCCCGGATGATGCAACCGCCGCGCCACAGGGAGGCGATCTCGTCCAGCTTGAGCTCCCAGCCGTAGTTGTCGGCGGCCGAGGTCAGCATGTCCAGGCCCTGCGCGTAGCTGACGAGCTTGGACGCGTACAGCGCCTGGCGCACGTCCTCGACGAAGCCGTCGCCGAGCTCGGCCTCGAGCTCGGCCCCGGCGAGCACGCCGTTGGCCGCGGCGCGCTGGGCACGCTGGGAGGACAGGCCGCGGGCGAAGACCGACTCGGCGATCGCGGAGACGGGCGAGCCGAGCTCGAGCGCGGAGACGACCGTCCAGCGGCCCGTCCCCTTCTGCCCGGCGGAGTCGACGATGACGTCGACGAGCGGCTTGCCCGTCTTGGCGTCGACGTGGCCGAGCACCTCGGCGGTGATCTCGATGAGGAAGGACGCGAGCTCGCCACGGTTCCACTCCTCGAAGATCGCGGCCTGCTCGGCCGGTTCGATCCCGGCGGCGGAGCGCAGGAGGTCGTAGGCCTCGCCGATGACCTGCATGTCGGCGTACTCGATCCCGTTGTGGACCATCTTGACGAAGTGGCCGGCGCCGTCGGTGCCGATCCATGCGCAGCACGGCTCGGAATCGACCTTGGCGGAGATCTTCTCGAGCATCGGGCCGAGGGCCGCGTAGGAGTCCTTGGAGCCGCCGGGCATGATCGAGGGGCCCAGGAGCGCCCCCTCCTCGCCGCCGGAGACGCCGATGCCCACGAAGTGCAGGCCCTTCTCGGCGAGGGCGGCCTCGCGGCGGCGCGTGTCCTCGTAGTGGGAGTTGCCGGCGTCGATGACGATGTCGCCCTCCTCGAGGAGCGGCACGAGCTGTTCAATGACGGAGTCGACCGGCGCACCCGCCTTGACCATGATGAGGACCCGGCGCGGCACTTCGAGGGCGTCCACGAGCTCCTGCAGGGACTCGGTGCGGACAAACTCGCCCTCGGAGCCGTGGGCCGCGAGGAGCGCGTCGGTCTTCTCCACCGAGCGGTTATGCAGGGCCACCGTGTAGCCGTTGCGGGCGAAGTTGCGGGCGAGGTTCGCGCCCATGACGGCAAGGCCGGTGACGCCGATCTGTGCTGGCATGCTGGAATGTCCTCCAAGGAAAGCGGTGTGGGGTGCCTCGGTCTCGGCCCCCGCACCAGCCTAGTTGGCGGGGTGCGAGCCAGACCACTCTTTGCCCAAATAAGTACTACCTTTGAGGATCCCGGTCCCGGGGAAACGGCAAGGCGTCCGCCCCCTGGGTTCCGGGGAACGGACGCCTGATGCGTGGGCCCTACCGGGATCGAACCGATGACATCCACGGTGTAAACGTGGCGCTCTACCAGCTGAGCTAAAGGCCCTTGCGGTGCACGAGCCTACCGTGGGCGCTCCCGGCCGGCCAAACGCGGGGGCGCGGCTCAGGCGCGCCGGAGCGCCCGGGCCGCGCTTCGATAGCGTTCGACGGGGCGCTGGGCGTCCGGGGCGCTGCCGAAGCGGTCGGCGATGCGCCCGCCCGAGAGCAGGAAGGTCTCGCGCAGCGCGCGTCCATGCTCCGGGTCGAAGCAGCCAAAGGCCGTGGCCGCCGCGCCGTGCGGCCAGAAGTCGGAGAGCAGCCCAAAGCCGAGGCCCTCGTCCGCGGCGTAGGCGCGCAGGGCGTACTTGTGGTCCACGGACACGCCATAGACCCCGATCCCCTGCTCCTCCAGTTCCGGGCGCAGCGCCTCCAGGGCCCCGAGCTCCGAGGTGCACACGCGCGAGAACGCGAACGGGTAGAAGACGAGGAACGCGTCCTCGTCCGCGAAGCGCCCGGAATCGACGGGCGCGCCAAACTGGTCCACGAGCGAGAAGCGCGGGACGGCGCTTCCGACGCCGGGGCCCGCCAGGGCGGGCACGCTAGTTCTTGCGCCGCGGCACGAGCCGCGACGCCGACCAGTCCTGGGAGACGCCCTCGCTGCTCGTGACGTGGAGCCCCGCGGTCGGGGCGCTTTCCTGGATCTCCACCGGCTTGACGTGGCCGTCCCGTCCCGCCTTGGGAGTCAGCAGCCAGACCACTCCGCCCTCGTCGAGGTTGGTCAGCGAGTCCATGAGGGCATCGACGAGGTCGCCGTCGCCGTCGCGCCACCACAGGACGATCCCGTCGACGACGTCGTGGTCCTCCTCGCTCAGGAGCTCCGCACCCGTCAGGTCCTCCAGCGCCTCGCGCAGTTCGAAATCGACGTCGTCGTCATAGCCGAGCTCCTGCAGCAGGTCGCCGTCCTTGAAGCCCATCTTGCCCACGGCCGCGCTGTGTGCGGCTCCGGCCTCGCTCACGTTTGTCCTCCTCGGGGTGGTTGCCGTCACCCCAAGCCAACACCTTTTGTCCCCGTCCATCAAGCGGACCCCGTCCGACACGCTTCCGGGAGCCCCCGGGGCCCGCCCCGGCGTCGTACTCGGCCCCGCAAACGCACCGGCTACGCATCAGGTGCCGCGGCGCACTAGAGTGGCTGGAAAGGTGCCCAACGGCCAACCCGCCGCCGGAGCACCACCACAACCGGCGGCCAGACCGCCGCGGTGGGCCGAGCCGGGCCGTCCACGACGCCCGTCCCCGCCGGAATCCCCACGCTGTACCCGTAACAAGGAGAAGTTGGACGTGGCTGAAGACGATCACATTTCCCACATCCGCAGCGGCTTGACCAGCCAGCTGCCGGACCGCGATCCGGAGGAAACCGCCGAATGGCTGGAGTCGTTCGACGATCTTGTTGAGACCCAGGGCACGGAGCGCGCGCAGTTCATCGTCCGCTCGCTGCTCCAGCGCGCGGGCGCCAAGAGCGTCGGCGTCCCGATGGTCACCACGACCGACTACGTCAATACGATTCCGGTGGATCAGGAGCCGGAGTTCCCGGGGAACGAGGAGATCGAGCGCCGTTACCGGGCGTGGATGCGGTGGAACGCGGCGGTGATGGTGCACCGCGGCCAGCATCCCTCGATCGGGGTCGGTGGGCATATCTCGACCTACGCGGGCGCGGCGACGCTGTACGAGGTGGGTTTCAACCACTTCTTCCGCGGCAAGGACCACCCCGGCGGCGGGGACCAGGTCTTCTTCCAGGGCCACGCCTCCCCGGGGATGTATTCCCGCGCGTTCATGGAGGGCCGGCTGTCCGAGGAGGACCTCGACGGCTTCCGGCAGGAGAAGTCCAAGGAGGGCCACGCGCTGCCCTCCTACCCGCACCCGCGGAACATGCCCGGGTTCTGGGAGTTCCCGACCGTGTCGATGGGCATCGGCCCGGCGAACGCGATCTACCAGGCGCAGACCAACCGCTACCTGCACAACCGCGGGATCAAGGACACCTCGGAGCAGCACGTGTGGGCGTTCCTCGGCGACGGGGAGATGGACGAGCCCGAGAGCCGCGGCTTCCTCCAGCTGGCCGCGAACGAGCAGCTGGATAACCTGACCTTCGTCATCAACTGCAACCTGCAGCGCCTGGACGGGCCGGTGCGCGGTAATGGGAAGATCATGCAGGAGCTCGAGGCGTTCTTCCGCGGCGCGGGCTGGAACGTCATCAAGGTCGTCTGGGGCCGCGAGTGGGACGAGCTGCTGGACCGCGACGAGCACGGGGCGCTGGTGGACATCATGAACCAGACCCCGGACGGGGACTACCAGACCTACAAGGCCGAGTCCGGCGGCTTCGTGCGCGAGCACTTCTTCGGCAAGTCCCCCGAGACCAAGGACATGGTCGCCGACTACAGCGACGAGCAGATCTGGAACCTCAAGCGCGGCGGCCACGACTACCACAAGGTCTATGCCGCCTACCGCGCCGCGACCGAGTTCAAGGGCAAGCCCACGGTGATCCTGGCCAAGACGGTCAAGGGCTACGGCCTGGGCCCGCACTTCGAGGCCCGCAACGCCACGCACCAGATGAAGAAGCTGACCCTGGAGGACCTCAAGGCCTTCCGCGACCACCTGCGCATCCCGATCTCCGACGAGGAGCTCGAGAAGGACCCCTACCTGCCCCCGTACTACCACCCGGGCTTCGAGGCCCCCGAGGTGAAGTACCTGCTCGAGCGCCGCGCCGCGCTCGGCGGGGCCGTGCCCGAGCGGCGCGTGAAGGACCGGGAGCTCGCCCTGCCCGGGGACAAGGCCTACGAGATCGCCAAGCGCGGCTCCGGCAAGCAGCAGGCCGCGACCACGATGGCGTTCGTGCGCCTGCTCAAGGACCTGATGCGGGACAAGGAGTTCGGGAAGCGGATCGTGCCGATCGTCCCGGACGAGGCCCGCACCTTCGGCATGGACTCCTTCTTTCCGACCGCGAAGATCTACAACCCCAAGGGGCAGAACTACCTCTCCGTGGACCGGGACCTGGTCCTGGCCTACAAGGAGTCCCCCGCCGGGCAGATCCTGCACCCGGGCATCAACGAGGCCGGCGCCGTCGCGGCGATGACCGCGACCGGGACCTCCTACGCCACCCACGGCGAGCCGCTGATCCCGATCTACGTGTTCTACTCGATGTTCGGCTTCCAGCGCACCGGGGACTCCTTCTGGGCCGCGGCGGACCAGATGGCCCGCGGCTTCATCATCGGCGCGACCGCCGGCCGGACCACGCTCACCGGCGAGGGCCTGCAGCACGCCGACGGGCACTCCCCCCTGCTGGCCTCGACCAACCCGGCCGTGATCACCTACGACCCGGCCTACGGCTACGAGATCGGGCACATCATGCGCGCCGGCCTCGAGCGCATGTACGGCGGGAACCACCCGGACCCCAACGTCATGTACTACCTTACGGTCTACAACGAGCCGATCATCCAACCGGCCGAGCCGCAGGAACTGGACGTCGACGGGCTGCTCGGAGGCATCTACCTGGCCGCTCCGGCCAAGGTCGACGGTCCCCGGACCCAGCTGCTCGCCTCCGGCGTCTCCGTGCCGTGGGCCGTCGAGGCCCAGCAGATCCTCGCCGACGAGTGGGGCGTCTCCGCCGACGTCTGGTCCGTCACCAGCTGGACCGAACTACGCCGCGACGGCCTCGCCGCCGAGGAGGAGGCGTTCCTCAACCCCGGCTCCGAGGCCCGCGTCCCGTTCGTCACCCAGCAGCTCGCCGGCGCGACCGGCCCGATCGTGGCCGTGTCCGACTACATGAAGGCCGTCCCGGACCAGATCCGCCAGTTCGTCCCGAACGAGTTCGCGACCCTCGGCGCCGACGGCTTCGGCTTCTCCGACACCCGCGCCGCCGCACGCCGCTTCTTCAAGATCGATGCCCACAGCATCGTGGTCCGGGCCCTGGAGATGCTCGGACGCCGCGGCGAGGTCCCCGCCGAGGCCGCCGCCCAGGCCTTCGAGAAGTACCGCCTGGCCGACGTCAACGCCGGGACCTCCGGCACCGTGGGAGGCGACGCGTAGGCGACGCCACCACCGCGAGGGCCCCGGGAGCGCAGGCTCCCGGGGCCCTCGCGCGTCCCGGCCGCGACGCACAGCGCCGACCGCCGGCCGGGACCTGGGCGTGGCCCCGGCGTCGTCCTTTTGTACGGTTCACACAAAATGGTGCCGTGCGCCACGCCTGCGTATCCTCGAAGCATGACTGAAGAGCGCCCGGCCCAGCCGGCCCGCATCCGGCCCGTGCGGCAGACCCAGGCGAGCCCCGAGACGCTCGCCCGGCTCAAGTCACATTTGGGCGTCTTGTCCACGGTCGCGCTCAAACACCTCGACCAATCGCTGCCCTGGTACCGGGGGCTGCGGCCCGAGGAGCGCGCGGCCCTCGGACTCGTGGCCCAGAAGGGCATCGCCTCCTTCGTCTCCTGGTACGAACGGCCCACATCGCCCCAATGGGTCCTCACCGATGTCTTCGGCGCCGCGCCGACCGAGCTCACGCGCTCCATCTCCCTGCAGAAGGCGCTCCAGCTGATCCGCACGATCGTCGAGGTCGTCGAGAACCAAGTCCCCGACCTCGCGCCGGAAGCGGACCAGGTGCAGTTGCGCGAGGCCGTGCTGCGCTACTCCCGCGAGGTCGCCTTCGCCGCCGCCGACGTCTACGCGCGGGCCGCCGAGTCCCGCGGCGCATGGGACAGCCGGCTCGAGGCCCTCGTCGTCGACGCCGTCCTGCGCGGCGAGGGCGCAGACGCCCTGCGCTCCCGCATCGCCGCCGTCGGCTGGACCTCGCAGAGCGGGATCCACGTCATGGTCGGCAGCGCGCCGGACGCTGCCTCCCCGGGGTTCGTCGGCGAGCTGCGCCGCGCGGGCCTGCGCCACGCACAGGACTGCCTCGTCGGGATCCAGGGCGAACGGCTCATCCTGATGCTCGGCGGCGTCGCCGAGGACCGGGACGGCTTCGGGCGGCTCGCCGAGTACTTCGGCCCGGGGCCGGTGGTCTACGGCCCCCGGGCGGGCAGCCTCAAGGAGGCGGCCGGGTCCGCCCACGCGGCGTTCGCCGGCCTGGCCGCGGCCGGCGCGTGGCTCCTCGCGCCGCGCCCCGTCTCGGCCGACGACCTGTGGCCGGAACGGGTCATGAACGGTGACGCCGCGGCGCGGACCTCGCTTGCCGAGGCGATCTTCGAGCCCCTCGTCGCCGCGGGGAACGGCCTCGTCGAGACGCTCACGAGCTACCTGGCGCTCGGCCATTCCCTCGAGGGAACGGCGCGGGAGCTGTTCGTCCATGCGAACACCGTGCGCTACCGGCTCAAGCGCGTCTGCGACATCACGGGGTGGGATCCGCTCATCCCCCGCGAGGCCTTCGTCCTCCAGACCGCCCTCGTCGTGGGGCGGCTCGAGCGCGCGAAGGCCTTGTAGGATACCTACAAGGCGTTCCGACGAGCTTGGTGCGCCACGACACCCGTTCACGCCCACATCTTTGGAAAGCTGGAACAGTGCTAGCAATCGTGTGCCCCGGCCAGGGATCCCAGACGCCGGGCTTCCTGTCCCCATGGCTCGAGCTCCCCGGCGTCGCCGACCACCTCGCCTCCCTCTCGGAGATCGCCGGGCGCGACCTCGCCGCCCACGGCACGGTCTCCGACGAGGAGACGATCAAGGACACCGCCGTCGCGCAGCCGCTCATCGTCGCCGCCGGCCTCGTGTCCGCACGCGCCCTGTTTGCCGGCGGGGCCCTGCCGGCCGGGACCGTCCTCGCCGGGCACTCCGTCGGCGAGATCACCGCGAGCGCCCTGTCCGGCGCCCTGGGCGAGGCCGACGCCGTGACGTTCGTCCGCGAACGCGCCAACGCGATGGCCGGGGCCGCCGCCGCGACGCCCACCGGCATGACCGCCGTCCTCGGCGGCGATCCGGACGAGGTCGCCGCGGCGATCTCCGCCGCCGGGCTGACCGCCGCCAACGCCAACGGCGCGGGCCAGACGGTCGCCGCCGGGACCCTCGAGCAGCTCGCCGCCTTCGCCGTCGAGCCCCCGTCCAAGGCCCGCGTCATCCCGCTGAAGGTCGCCGGCGCGTTCCACACCCACCACATGTCCCCGGCCGTCGACGTGCTGCGGGAGCTCGCCCCCCGGCTCGCCCCCGCGGATCCGGCCACGACGCTCCTGAGCAACTACGACGGCGCACCCGTCACCGACGGCGCGGCCAACCTCGACAGCCTCGTCGCCCAGGTCTCCCGCCCCGTGCGCTGGGACCTCTGCATGGAACGGCTCGCCGCCCTCGGCGTGACGGGCCTGCTCGAGCTCCCGCCCGCCGGCACGCTCACGGGCCTGGCCCGCCGCGGCCTCAAGGGCGTGGCCACCCTCGCGCTGAAGTCCCCCGAGGACCTCGACGCCGCCCGCGCCTTCGTGGCCGAGCATTCCGCGACCACCGATGGAGAGGACTCCCCCGCATGAGCCCCACCCTGGCCCAGAAACCGCTCCGCGAGCACACCCGCATCCACGGCGTCGGCGCGTTCCGCCCGGACGTGATCGTCACCAACGACGACGTCTGCCAGTGGATCGACTCCTCCGACGAGTGGATCCGCCAGCGCACGGGGATCGTCACGCGCCACCGCGCCGGCGCCGAGACCTCGCTGCTGGACATGGCGGAGGGTGCCGCCCGGGACGCCCTCGCGGCAGCGGGCATCGAGGCGTCACAGCTCGGCGCCGTGATCGTGAGCACCGTGACGTTCCCCTACGCCACGCCGTCGGCCGCCTCCGCCCTCGCCGAGCGGCTCGGCGCCACGCCGGCCCCCGCGTTCGACATCTCCGCCGCGTGCGCCGGGTACTGCTACGGGATCGCCCAGGGCGACGCCCTCGTGAAATCCGGCTCCGCCGAGTACGTCCTCGTCGTCGGCGCCGAGAAGCTCTCCGACTTCATCGACCGGCACGAGCGCACCATCTCCTTCCTCCTCGGCGACGGCGCCGGCGCGGTCGTCATCGGCCCGGCCGACGCCCCCGGGATCGGTCCCTCCATCTGGGGCTCCGACGGCGGAAAGTGGGACGCGATCGGCATGACGCACTCGCTCGTCGACCTGCGCGACGTCGTCGTCGAGGCCGAAGAGGAGCTCGACGGTTCGTTCCCCGTCGGGACGTCCGAGGCCAAGCTGTGGCCGACGCTGCGCCAGGACGGGCAGACCGTGTTCCGCTGGGCCGTGTGGGAAATGGCCAAGGTCGCCAAGCGCGCCCTCGAGGAGGCCGGCATCCAGGCCTCGGATCTCGCCGCGTTCCTGCCGCACCAGGCCAACATCCGGATCATCGACGAGATGGTCAAGCAGCTCAAGCTGCCCGAGGACGTCGTCGTCGCCCGCGACATCGTCGACTCGGGGAACACGTCCGCCGCCTCCATTCCGCTCGCCATGCACCGCCTGCTCCAGGAGCAGCCGGAACTCTCCGGCGGACTCGCCCTGCAGATCGGCTTCGGCGCGGGCCTGGTCTTCGGCGCGCAGGTCATCGTCCTGCCCTAGGCTGGACGCGGACACCACAGATCCCCGTCGCCCGCGCGGCGGAACACACGTCGGGACAGCCCCGGCACAAGAGAAAGGGAGCCACCATGGCTAGCAACGAAGAAATCCTGGCCGGCCTGGCCGAGATCGTCAACGAAGAGACCGGCCTTGCCACCGAGGCGGTCGAGCTGGACAAGTCCTTCACCGACGACCTCGACATCGACTCCATCTCGATGATGACGATCGTCGTCAACGCCGAGGAGAAGTTCGACGTCAAGATCCCCGACGAGGAAGTCAAGAACCTCAAGACCGTCGGCGACGCCGTCAACTTCATCGCCTCCGCCCAGGCCTAGCCTGCGGTAGGCGACGGCGGCGGGACTCTCCGCCGTCGGACGGGCGGTCCCCCGCACCCCGGCGGGCCGCCCGTCGCAGCATCCCCGATCGACCCTCCATCAGGACAGAGAGAAGACCCATGGCACGCAAAGTAGTCATCACCGGGCTCGGCGCGACCACGCCGATCGGCGGGGATGTCCCGACCCTCTGGGCGAACGCGCTCAAGGGCGTCTCCGGGGCCCGGACCCTCGAGGATCCCTGGGTCGAGGAATTCCAGCTGCCCGTCCACTTTGCGGCCCGGGCCTCGACCCCCGCCTCCGAGGTGCTCAGCCGCGTCGAGATGAAGCGCATGGACCCCTCGACGCAGTTCGCCGTCGTCGCCGCGCGCGAGGCCTGGCGGGACTCGGGCATCGAGGAGATCGACCACGACCGCTTCGCCGTGGCGTTCGCGACCGGCATCGGCGGCGTCTGGACCCTCCTCGACGCGTGGGACACGCTCAAGGAGAAGGGGCCCCGCCGCGTCCTGCCGATGACCGTTCCGATGCTGATGCCGAACGGTCCCGCCGCCGCCGTCAGCCTCGACCTCGGCGCGCGTGCCGGCGCCCACACGCCCGTCTCGGCCTGCGCTTCCGGCACCGAGGCGATGGACGTGGGCCTCAAGCTCATCCGCGAGGGCAAGGCGGACGTGGTCATGGTCGGCGGCGCCGAGGCCGCCATCCACCCGATGCCGCTCGCCTCCTTCGCCGCCATGCAGGCGCTCTCCAAGCGCAACGACGATCCCGAGCACGCCTCGCGCCCGTACGACATCGACCGCGACGGCTTCGTCATGGGCGAAGGCGCGGGTGCCCTGGTCCTCGAGGCGGAGGAACACGCGCTGGCCCGCGGAGCCAGGATCTACGCCGAGCTCGCCGGGACCTCCGTGACCGCCGACGCCTACCACATCACCGCCCCGGACCCCGAGGGTCTGGGCGCGACGCGCGCGCTGAAGGCCGCGATGTTCGACGGCCGGATCCAGCCCGAGGACGTCGTCCACGTCAACGCGCACGCGACGTCGACCCCCGTCGGAGACAAGCCGGAGTACACCGCGCTGAAGGCCGCCCTCGGGAACCGCGTCGACGATGTCGCCGTCTCGGCCACGAAGTCGCAGATGGGGCACCTCCTCGGCGCCTCGGGCGCCGTCGAGTCGGTCCTGACGGTCCTGGCGGTCCACGAGCGCCGGGCCCCGGTGACGATCAACCTGGAGAACCAGGACCCCGACATCCCGCTCGACGTCGTCACGGGAACCCCGCGGGAGCTTCCGGCGGGCCAGGTCGTCGCCCTGAACAACTCTTTCGGCTTCGGAGGGCACAACGCCGTCGTGGCGATCCGGAGCGTCTAGGCAGCGCACCTCGTGCGAAGGGCCGGGAGCGGAACCCGAGGGTTCCGCGCCCGGCCCTTCCCTGTTGCTGTTGCCGTTGCCGCAGCCGCAACCGTCCGTGGTATCCCGGGGCACGGCTGCGCCCGCCGGCTGGAGGTCCGGCGGGCGCTCGTCGGGATTCGGAGGGCCCTAGCCGACCTGGTGCAGCCAGCGGACGGGAGCCCCGTCGGTGGCGTGGCGGAACGGCTCGAGCTCCTCGTCCCACGCCTCGCCGAGCGCCAGGGAGAGCTCCTGGTAGACGGCGGCGGGATCGCCCGAGCCCTGTTCATAGGCGTAGCGGATGCGGTCCTCGCCGACCATGATGTTGCCGGCGCTGTCCGTCGTGGCGTGGAAGATCCCGAGCTCGGGAGTATGGGACCAGCGGCTGCCGTCGGCTCCGGGGCTCGGTTCCTCCGTCACCTCGTAGCGGAGGTGGGCCCAGCCGCGCAGGGCGGAGGCCAGCTGCGCGCCGATTCCCTGCGGTCCCGCCCAGGCGATCTCGGAGCGGTACATTCCGGGCGCGGCGGACTGCGGCGACCACTTCAGATCGGTCCGCTCGTCGACGACGGAACCGATCGCCCACTCGATATGCGGGCACAGTGCAGAAGGGGCCGAGTGTATGAACAAGGTGCCCCGCGTCGTTGGTACAGACATGCCATCCTCCAGTTGCCGTTGGTACGTCTTCCCCTACGACCAAGCGGATCCTGTGGAACAGCGGTGTCACTAGGGATCATTGTGCACGATTACGGCGCCGCGCGCCACCGGCCGCACCGGAAGGCCACGGTGCGGCCTTCCGCTCAGGCGCGGGGGTGCGCCTGCTGGTAGCTCTGGCGCAGCCTGTCCACCGAGACGTGCGTGTAGAGCTGGGTCGTGTTCAGGGAGCTGTGGCCGAGGAGCTCCTGGACGGCGCGCAGGTCCGCCCCGCCGTCCAGCAGGTGCGTGGCGGCGGTGTGGCGCAGGGCGTGGGGGCCGGAGGCGGCGGTGTCGCCGAGGCGGGCCAGTGCCCGGGCGACGGCGTCGCGGGCCTGGCGCTGGCCCAAGCGGCCGCCGCGGAGCCCCAGGAAGAGCGCCCGCCCGCTCCGGTCGTTCGCGAGCACGGGCCGTCCGCGCCGCAGCCAGTCCGAGACGGCGTCGAGGGCGGGAACGCCGAAGGGCACGGTCCGCTCCTTGTCCCCCTTGCCGATGACGCGCACGGCGCGGCGGTCGTGGTCGACGTCGTCGAGGTCGATCCCCACGAGCTCGCCGACGCGCAGGCCGGTGGCGTAGAGGAGCTCGAGCAGGGCGCGGTCGCGGTCGTGCCGGGCGGTCGCCGTGGCGTCGTCGTCCTCCAGCGCATCCGCGGACTGCTCGAGGAGGCGGTCCACTTGGGGACGCTGGAGCACGTGGGGCAGGACGCGTTCGGCCCGGGGTGCGAGGAGCCGCGCGGCGGCGTTGGACTCGACGATGCCCTCCCGGCGGGCCCAGGCCAGGAAGGTCCTGACGGCGGCCGTGCGGCGGGCCAGCGTGGATCGTGCGAGGCCGGACTCGCGCTGCTCACCGAGCCACCAGCGCAGGAATCCCAGGTCGAAGTCCTCCCAGCGTGCGATGCCCTGCGTGGAGGCGGACGCGATGAGTGACCGGACGTCGCCGATGTAGGCGCGGACGGTATGCGCGCTCCGGCCCCGTTCCAGCCGCAGGTGCCGTTCGAAGCCGTCGAGGGCGGCCACGAGGGCGGGCGCGGCGGTGGGCCGCTCCCCCGGATTCGACTGCGTGGCGTCCATTCCCCCAGCTTGCCCGGAGGCGACGCGCATCCCAAGGCTCCACGCCGCATGGCACCCTGCCACCGTTCCACACGGCCTCCGGCCCTCGCACCCTGTGGTCCCCTGCGCCGGCCCGCGCCGTCCGCTGCCGCCCCTCGGGACCGGCCGCTATGAGCCTACCCATGCGCGGGCCGCACGCGCTGCCAGCCGCCCTCCGTCCGCCGTGCCAGGCCGCGCGCCTCGAGGCGCGACAGCCCGCCGAGGACCGCTCCGATGCCGAGCCCCGCCACCGCGGTGAGCTTGTCGGGGCTTGCGCCGCTGCGGACGGGGAGGGCATCGAGCAGCAGGAGGTCCTGGATGTCGAGGCCGTCGTGCGGGCGGCGGGCTTGCGCGTCGCGGGCGTCCTCCGCCGCCCGGGCGGGAGCGGAGAGCGCGCCGCCGGCCTGCCCCAGGAGTTCGAGGGCCTCCGCGGCGTCGGTGACCGCGACGGCCGCGCCCTCGCGCAGCAGGCGGTGGCATCCGGCGGAGTTGCTCGAGAACACCGAACCCGGAACGGCCCCGACCTCGCGGCCGATCTCGGCGGCCCGCCGCGCGGTCGTCAGGGCGCCGGAGCGCCATCGCGCCTCGACGACGATCGTGGCCCCGCACAGCGCGGCGATGATCCGGTTCCGCTGGAGGAAGCGCCAGCGGTTCGGATTCGCGCCGGGTGCGACCTCGGCGAGCAGCACGCCGTCCCCGGCGACCGCGCGCAGGAGTTCCTCGTTGCCGGCCGGATAGAAGCGGTCCAGCCCGCCCGCCATCACGGCGATCGTCGGCGGGGATGCGGTCCCCGCCGGCGCCGAGAGGGCCGCCGCGTGGGCGCGCGCGTCGATGCCGAACGCCCCGCCGGAGACGACGGTGACGCCGGCCGAGACCACCTGGGCGCTCAGCTGCGCGGTCACCTGGCGGCCGTAGTCGGTGGCGTCCCGGCTTCCCACCACGGCCATCAACCGGGAGGCCTCCGCGATGCGGCGCGGCAATTCCCGGCCCCTCCACCACAGGCCCAACGGGGCGGCCGGGCCGAGGTCGTCGAGCTGCCGTGGCCATGCCTCGTCCTCGGGAACGAGCAGCCCTCCGCCGAGCCGGGCCATGGTGGCGAGGTCCCGTTCGGGCCGCGCGTCGGCGGCCCGGGGCCGCCACCGCTCCAGGCCCCGGTCGAGGCGCAGCTCCTGGCGCGGGGAGCCGTCCAGGAGCTCTGCGACGGCCTGCTGAAGCGCCGCGGGGGCCTGTCCCGTGTGTCCCGTGATGAGGCGGTAGGCATCGACGGGGCCGGCGGCCCTCACCAGCGCGTTCCCGGTGGCGTCGTTGGGCTCGAACAAGCGGGCCAGTCCGGCACGGGCCGTCCTGATGCGTTCGATCTCGTTCATGCCGCCTCCCCGGTGGCCTGCCGCAAGTGCAGGGCGATCTCCACGTCCTCGGTCCCGGGACGTCCTGCGCCCCGGAGGTCGGCGACGGTCCAGGCGATGCGCAGCACGCGCCCGTGTCCGCGTGCCGTCAGCCGCCCCTCGTCCATGAGCCGCCCGAGCGACGCGGCGGCGCCGCGCTCGGGGGCCAGCTCTCCGGCGAGTTCCCGGCGGCCCAGCTCCGCGTTCCGGTTGAGGCCGAACCCGGCCAGGCGCTCCCGCTGGAGCCTCCGCGCCTCAGCGACCCTCCCGGCCACGGTGGACGAGTCCTCTCCGCTGCCGCCGGCCAGGTCGAGCGAGGTCACCCGCGGGACCTGCACCTGGAGGTCGATCCGGTCCAGGAGCGGCCCGGAGAGCCTCCCGAAGTACCGTCGGCGCTGCTGGGTGGAGCACGTGCAGAGCAGTCCCTTGCCCACCGACATCCCGCAGGGGCAGGGATTGGCCGCGAGGACGAGCTGAAAGCGGGCGGGATAGCTCGCCGAGCCGGCGGCCCGGTGCAGGGTCAGCCGCCCCGATTCGAGGGGCTGGCGGAGGGCGTCGAGGACCTTGACGGAGAACTCGGGGGCCTCGTCGAGGAACAGGACTCCGCGGTGCGCCCTCGAGGCGGCCCCGGGGCGCGGCAGTCCCGATCCGCCGCCAATGAGGGACGCCATCGTGGCGCTGTGGTGCGGGCTCTCGAACGGGGGCCGGCGGATGAGCCGCTCGAGCGGCCCGGCGCCCCCGGCAAGGGAGTGCACGGCCGTTGTCTCGAGGGCCTCGGCGTCATCGAGCTCCGGCAGGATCCCGGGAAGCCGCTCGGCGAGCATCGTCTTCCCGGCCCCGGGCGGACCCACCATCATCAAGTGGTGTCCCCCGGCCGCCGCGACCTCGAGGGCGAAGCGCGCCTCGTGCTGGCCGGAGAGATCGGCCAGGTCAGGCGGCTTGACCGGCCCGTCGCTCCCAGGATCCGGTGCGGCCGGCGCCGGATTGGCCGGCGGGGCATGGTGCCGCACGAGGCGTGCCGGATCGGCACCGAGCGCGTGGAGCACCTCGCTCAGGTGCGCGTAGCCGTGCACCGTGGCGCCCGAGACGAGTTCGGCCTCGGCCCGGTTCCCCGCGGCGACGACGACGTCGCTCCGGCCGGCGGCCACGGCCGCCATGACGGCGGGCAGCACGCCCTGGACGGGCCGCAGGCAGCCGTCCAGGCCGAGCTCGGCGAGGAAGACGGCGTCGCGCGGCGGCCGCACCTCGCCGGCGGCCGCGAGGGCCGCGACGACGATGGCGAGGTCGAAGCCCGAGCCGCGCTTGGGCAGCGACGCGGGCACGAGGTTCACGGTGATGCGGCGTGGGCTGAGTTCGATTCCGCTGTTGCGGGCGGCTGAGCGGATCCGGTCCTTGGACTCCGCCAGCGACGCGTCGGGCAGGCCGAGCAGGATGAAGGCGGGCAGTCCGCCGCCGATATCGGCCTCGACGTCCACGATGGAGCCGTTCAGCCCCACGAGCGAGACGGCGGAGGCCCTGCCCAGGCTCATGGCGCCACCGCCCGGTAGTAGTCGATCCGGTGCCGTCCATCCGGCTCGACGAGGACCGCCGCGACGTCGACGCGGCCCGCGTCGGAGCGCATCCCGTGCTCTCGGCACCATTGCCGCACCAGGACGTGCAGCCTCCTCAGCTTGTCGCCGCGCACGGCCTCCGCAGGGTGCCCGTAGCCGATGCCGGTCCGCGTCTTCACCTCGACTCCCGCGACCACCGTCCCGTCGAGGACGACGAGGTCCAGTTCCCCGGCCCGGCACCGCCAGTTGCGGTCCAGGACGGTGCATCCCAGGTCGGCGAGGTAGCGGGCGACGAGTTCCTCGCCGCGGGCCCCGAGCCGTTGATTGTGTGCCATGTTCCACCTCCGCGACCAGTCTCGGGCACGGGAAAGGGCCCCGGACGCGTGTCCGGGGCCCTTGTGGATGGGCGGCCGCCTGGCGGCCCTGTGGAGGCCTAGCCGAGGCCCGCGCCCTTGGGAATCGTCAGGTCCTCGGACTTGCTCAGTTCCTCCACGTTGACGTCCTTGAAGGTGATGATGCGGACGTTCTTCACGAACCGCGCGGTGCGGTAGACGTCCCACACCCAGGCGTCCTGCAGCTTGACGTCGAAGTAGATCTCGCCGTCGGCGGACTTCGGCACCAGGTCGACGTGGTTGGCCAGGTAGAAGCGCCGCTCCGTTTCGACGACGTAGCTGAACAGGTTCACCACGTCGCGGTACTCGCGGTAGAGCTGCAGCTCCATGTCGGTTTCGTAGTTCTCGAGATCTTCAGCGCTCATCGTTCCTCCTGTTGGCCTCCTCTATTGTGCCTGATCCGGCAGTCCGAGCCGCCAGCTGCGGCGGTGGTACCGGCTCGGCCCCCCGGCCAGGATCGCGGCGCGGTGGGCGGCCGTGCCGTAGCCCTTGTTCCGGGCCCATCCGAAGGCGGGCTCGCCGACGTCGTACCCGTCCATCAGCCCGTCGCGCTCGACCTTGGCCAGGACCGAGGCGGCGGCGACGGAGAGGCACTGCAGGTCCGCCTTGACCCGCAAGGCGACGGGCGGCACGTCGCCGGCCCCGGCACCGTCGTCGAACAGGTCCCCCTGCCCGCCCCCGGCGAGCCAGTCCAGGTTGCCGTCCAGGAGGACGACGTCGGGGCGTACCCGGGCCGCGGACAGCGCCCTGCGCCCTGCGAGGCCGAGGGCGGGAACCAGGCCGAGCTCGTCGATCTCCGCGGCGCTCGCGTGCCCGACGCCGTACGCGGCGGCCCAGGCACGGATCGCCGGGACGAGCTCCTCCCGGGCCGCGGGCCGCAGGAGCTTGCTGTCCCGGACGCCCTCGAGCACGGGAGACGTCCACGGGTCGACGACGACGATCCCGACGCTCACGGGGCCGGCCAGCGCGCCGCGGCCGACCTCGTCGCACCCGGCGACGTAGCGGAGCCCGCCGGTGGCGAGCGATCGTTCGACGTCGAGCGTGGGCGCGGCCGCGCTCATTCTTCCGCGTCGCCCGCGGGCCGGGACTCAGCCGAGGGGACGCCGCCGAAGACCTCGTGGTGGTCGTCGACGGTTCCGAGCCGGCTCAGCGGCCAGGCGATGACGGTGGCCTTGCCCTCCACCTGGTCGACCGCGACGAATCCACCCTCGGCGTCCTGGTGGTAGCGGGAATCGGCGGAGGCGTTCCGGTGGTCCCCGAGGAGCCACAGGCGCCCTTCGGGCACGGTCACGGAGAACGGCTGGTCCGAGGGGGCGGCGCCCGGCCACACGTAGGGCTCGTCGACGGCCGTGCCGTTGACGGTGATTCGGCCGTCGGCGTCGCAGCACTCCACGACGTCGCCGGGGAGCCCGATGATCCGCTTCACGAGGTGCTGGTCGGCCGTGTCGGGGAGCAGGCCGAGGAAGACCAGGGCCTCGCCGAGGGGGTTGGCCTGCGGCTGGGGCGCCTCGCCGAGCCAGCCGAGGTCGTCGCGGAACACGACGACGTCTCCCCGGTTGAGCTCGAACGGACCGGGCACCATGAGGTTGACGAAGATCCTGTCGTTGACCTCGAGGGTCGGCTCCATGGAACCCGAGGGGATGTAGAAGGCGCGGAAGAAAAACGTCTTGATGACGAACGAGAGCACGAGCGCGATGCCGACGACGATGAGGATCTCCCTCAACCATCCCCACGCGCCGTCGCGGGCACGCCCGCCCGGCCCGGAGTCGTCGGGGGCGGATGCGGCTTCTGCGTTCACTCGGTCTCTTCTCTCTGCAGCGGTGCGGCGCGCTCGAGCGGCCAGACGATCCTCTCGACCCGGCCGATCACGCGCTCCAGCGGCACCATGCCCCCGCCCGGCGCGCCGAGCAGGGACCGGGAATCGGCAGACGCCGAACGGTGGTCCCCCATGACCCAGATGCGCCCTTCGGGCACCGCGACGTCGAAGGCCGTCAGGCTCGGCGCGTCGCCGGGCTGGAGGTAGGGCTCGTCGAGCGGCTGGCCGTTGAGGCGGATCCTGCCGTCGTCTGAACAACAGCTTAGGGTGTCGCCGCCGACCGCGATGACACGCTTGACGAACACCGTGTCGTCGCCGGCCAGCCGCAGGGCCTTGGCCACGGTCTGCGTGGCGTTGTCCCGGCTGTAGGCGAGCAGCGAGCCGCGGCCGTCGAAGACGACGACGTCGCCGCGCCCGATCCGGTCCGCAGCCGTGCGGTCCACGAGCAGGCCGTCTCCCGGGGCGAGCGTGGGCTCCATGGAGCGGCTCTCGATGTAGTAGAAGTCCACAAGCGTGGCGCGGACCATGACGGCGACGAGGGCGGCGGCCAGGAGCACCGGCACGACAAAGCGCCAGTCCCGGAATCGGGACCGGCGCTTCGGGGGGCCCGGCGGCGTGCCGCCGGGGCCGGGTGTGTCGATCACAGGTCGAAGCGGGGCCGGCGGACCGGCCCTGGATTCGTCGTGGCTACTTGGCAGCCGGTCCGAAGTCGCGCTTCTCCTTGATGCGGGCGGCCTTGCCGTGGCGGTCGCGCATGTAGTACAGCTTGGCGCGGCGCACGTCGCCCTTGGTGACGACCTCGATCTTGTCGATGATCGGGGAGTGCACCGGGAAGGTGCGCTCCACGCCCACGCCGAAGGAGACCTTGCGGACGGTGAAGGTCTCGCCGACGCCCGAGCCCTGGCGGCCCAGGACGTAGCCCTGGAACACCTGGATACGGGAGTTCTTGCCTTCGACGATGTTCACGTGCACCTTGAGGGTGTCGCCGGGGCGGAACGCGGGAACGTCGCTGCGCAGCGAGGCCGCGTTCAGGGAATCGAGGATATGCATGTCTGCTACTCCTGGGTGGACGCCGCAGGTCCTCCACCGTCGACGCGGCCGGACGTGGGCGCCACGGCGGAGCGTGGTGCCGGCCGTCGCGGCCGAAGCGGTTGAACTGGTTCCGGACGGAAGCGCCGGTCCAGCGGCCCGACTGTTGACCGGCTCCCCCTGCGGCAGGAGGCGGTCCAGTAGGCGCAAGGCACCATTATTCCACAGCCGGGCGGACCGCCCAAACGGCCCCTACCCCGCGGTGTCCCCGGCGTCGGGGCGGCGCACGACGCGGCCGTCGTCGATCATGAACCCGGCGTGCCAGAGGGCGTCGCGGTCGTGCCGGTTCAGCCCCGCGGGATCGATGGCGAGGACCAGGTCGGGGCGCCGAACCGCGGTCCGGGCCAGTTGCTCGTTGCGCCGGAAGCGCGCGATCTTCCCGTGGTTTCCGCCCAGCAGCACCTCGGGCACGGCCCGGCCCTCCCAGACCGGCGGCTTGGTGTAGACGGGGTATTCGAGCAGCCCGTCGGAGTGCGACTCCTCGACGAGCGACTCGGGATTGCCGACGACGCCGGGCACGAGCCGGCCGACGGCCTCGACCATGGCGAGCACGGCCACCTCCCCCCCGTTGAGCACGTAGTCGCCGAGGCTGACCGGACGGACCTCGAAGCGCTCGGCGGCCCACTCGAGGACGCGCTCATCGATGCCCTCGTAGCGGCCGCAGGCGAACACGAGGTGCCCGCGCGTGGACAGCTCCTGCGCCATGGCCTGGTTGAAGACGGCGCCGGCCGGCGAGGGGACGATCAGCAGGGGACGTTCGGCGGCGTCCGGGGCGTCGGCGATCGCGGACAGCGCCTCGCCCCAGGGCCCGGGCTTCATGACCATGCCGGCGCCGCCGCCGTAGGGCGTGTCGTCGACGGTCCGGTGGCGGTCGTGGGCGAAGGCGCGCAGGTCGTGGACGTCCAGCCGGAGCAGCCCGTCGCGCCGCGCCTTGCCGATCAGGGACAGCCCGAGGGCGTCGAGGTACTCGGGAAAGATGCTGACGACGTCGATGCGCACGCTCAGCGCTCCGTCGCCTCGTCGCCGCGGTTCAGTTCCAGGAGGCCCGGCGGCGGGGTCAGGACGACGAAGCCGGCCTCGACGTCGACCTCGGGCACGATCGCCTCGACGAAGGGGACGAGGACGTCCTCACCGTCGCCGAGGTCGAGCACGAGGAGGTCCTGGACCGTCATGGTGCGCAGCCCGGCCACCTTGCCGACGGCGCGGCCGTCGACGCGGACCTCGAGTCCCACGAGCTCGTGCTCGTACCACGCCTCGGGATCGTCGTCCGCCTCGTCGTCGCTCTCGACGAAGAGCTTGGCGCCGCGCAACGCCTCGGCGGCATTGCGGTCGAGGACCTCCTCGAAGGCGATCAGGAGGATGTCCTTGTTCCAGCGGGCGCCCTCGACGGTCAGGGTGGCCGGCGACGCCGGCTCCACCTCGAGGACGGCGCCGGGGACGAAGCGCTCGGCGGGCGAATCGGTCATGACCTGGACGGTGACTTCGCCCCGGATGCCGTGGGGCTTGCCGATGCGTGCGACCTGGAGGCGCATGGTCTCTCCTTCGTGGTGGGTTCGCGGATCATCCTAGCGGCGCCGCGTGGCGGAGTGCGTTTAACGACGTTGGTCCCACGCCGGGCGGCGTGGGACCAACGGGGGCGGGCGGGCCGCCCGGTGCCGGCTAGCGGCGGCGGTCGGTGTCGACGACGTCGACGCGGACCGGTTCGCCCTCGGAGAGGGCCGCCACGACGGTGCGCAGCGATCTGGCCGTGCGGCCCTGGCGGCCGATCACGCGGCCGAGGTCGTCCGGGTGGACCCGGACTTCCAGGATGTCCCCGCGGCGGTTGCCCTTCAGCGCGACGGCGACGTCCTCCGGGGAGTCGACGATGCCGCGCACCAGGTGCTCCAGGGCCTCGGCCAGCATGGCTACTCGGCCTCGGCGGCCTCGGCCTCTGCGGCCGGGGCTTCCTCGGTCTTGTCGGCCTTCTTGGTGATGGCCTCGGGGAGGATGACCGAGCCCTTCTCGGGGGCCGTGAAGGCCTCCTTCGGGGCCTTGGTCTTCAAGGTGCCTTCCTGGCCCTCGATGCCCTTGAACTTCTGCCAGTCGCCGGTGATCTTGAGGATCGCGGAGACCTGCTCGGTCGGCTGGGCGCCGACGGACAGCCAGTACTGGGCCCGCTCGGAGTTGACCTCGATGAACGAGGGCTCCTCGGTCGGGTGGTACTTGCCGATCTCCTCGATGGCACGTCCGTCGCGCTTGGCGCGGGAGTCCATGATGACGATGCGGTAGTACGGGGCGCGCATCTTGCCGAAGCGCTTGAGTCGAATCTTAACGGCCACTGTTGTGGTCACTCCTGGTTCTCAACAAAGGGCGAACCCTGTTTTCCGCACCCGTGGGGCGGGCCGTACTTCGGGGTTCAAGGGGACAGGATGCGCGCGCGGAGAGAGGGGCCGCGCCGATCGAGTACCCAGCCATTATGGCAGATGGCCGGGCGGCGCGCGAACCGCGGCGCGCCGCGGCGGGGATCAGCCGACCGCGACGCGGAGCCGGTTGCGCCAGGGGTCGTCGAAGACGAGCTCGGCGCCGGTGTGGTGGTGCCGGATCCCGGCGGAGGACAGCCGCTCGGCCAGCGCCCCGACGTCGTCCGCTCCCGGCAGCTGGATGAGGACCTCGCCGAGGCCGAGCGTGTCCTTGCGCGGGCCCGCGCCGCGGCTGTTCCAGACGTTCATGGCCATGTGGTGGTGGTAGCCGCCGGCGGAGACGAACAGGGCCTGCCCGTGGAAGGAGGCCGTCTTCTCGAACCCCAGCGCATCGACGTAGAAGCGCTCGGCCGTCGCCGTGTCGCCGACCTGCAGGTGGACGTGCCCGACCGCGGCAGCAGCGTCGGCCTGCCGCGAGACGGCCTCCTCGTCGAGGTGCTCGCGCAGGAATCCATTGGGGTCGAGGTAGAGGGTGTCCATCCGGACGCCGCTCCCCTCGCGGATCCACTCCTCGCGGGGCCGGTCCCAGTAGAGCTCGATCCCGTTGCCTTCGGGATCGTTGAAGTAGAACGCCTCCGAGACGAGGTGGTCCGAGCTGCCGGTGAAGAGGCTGCCATCGAAGCGGGCGGCGCTCAGCACCGTCGACGCGAGGTCCGCCTGCGTCTCGAACAGCAAGGCGGTGTGGAACAGCCCGGCCTCGCCGCGCCCGGGCAGTTCCAGCCCCGTTCCCGGCTCCAGCCGGACGAGAGGCTCCCGGCCTCGGCCCAGGACCGTGGCGGCGGCGTCCTCGGAGAGGACCTGCAGTCCGAGCCCCCGGCCGTAGTAGTCGGTCATGCCGTCCCGGTCCGCCACCTTGAGCGTGACCGCGCCCATCCCCAGCCCGTCGGGGAGCCGCTCCCCGGAGGCGCCGATCCGCGCACCGCCGTCCGCCGTCATCGTCTGCTCGGTCATCGCCGTCCTGCCTTCCCGGGTGCCACCCGCTCTGTGATGACACCATCATCGCAGATTTCACTTGAAGCTTCAAGCAAAGCGCGCCATGGGGTGCATCACGTCCGGACGGTGGCCCGTCGACGAAGCCCGGGCACCGGAGCCCCTGCCGGCAGCTCGGGCATGAGGCTCCGCGCCGGCGCGCCGTTCCCCGGCGCCTCCCGGGGCGTCACGTCGCGGCCGTCCTCGAGCTCGGCGACCCCGCCGAGCTCGAGCGCGTCCAGCGCCGCGAGGATGCGCGTGACCTCGGGCCGCGGGACGGAAGGCGACAGCGCGTCCGGTGCCAGGAAGCGGACGTCGAGGCGTCCCCCGTCCGCGGTGAAGCCGTCGACGTCGGTCAGCCAGGTCCCGGCGTCGTACACCAGGTGCTCGGCACCTCCCGCCTCCGAAGCAGGTCCACCGATGAACTCGTGGACGAGCAGCCGTCCGGGCTCCGGCTCGAGCGCGAGCCGCGACAGGACCCGACCCGCCGTGCCCCGCGGAGTCGCGCCGGAACGCACGGGCGATGCGGGCAGGATCCAGGGAACCCCGGCATCGGTGCCGACGGCACGGACGACGAGCACGGCGCCGTCGGCGCGCCGGAGCAGGACCGCGGCGTGGGCCCGGTGCCTCCACCGGGAGCCGAGGAAGGAGTCCAGTCCCTGAAGCTGCGCCACGGCGCTACTTGCCGAGGAACTTATCGAAGCCCTTGGGAAGGTTCAGCTGCGACGGGTCGAAGTCCTGGGCGGACTGCTGGCCGAACGCCGCCCCGCTCGAGGCGGGCTTGCGGTTCTGGGCCTCGGCCGCGGCCTGCGCCGCCTTGGCCGGGTTGCCGAACTTCTGCTTCTTCTTGGCGCCGCCCTTGGACTGGCCCTTGCGGGCCCGGCCCGCGCCGCCCATGCCCGGGATCGCCCCTCCGGCCGCCATGCGCTTCATCATCTTCTGCGCCTCGCCGAAGCGCTCGAGCATCTGGTTGACCTCGGACACCGAGACGCCCGAGCCCTTCGCGATGCGGGCGCGCCGCGAGCCGTTGATGATCTTCGGCGCCACGCGCTCGTGCGGGGTCATGGACCGCACGATGGCCTCGACGCGGTCGATCTGCCGCTCGTCGAACTGCTCCAGCTGCTGCCGGGAGATCTGCGCCCCCGGCATCATCTGGAGCATCTTCTTCATCGAGCCCATCTTGCGGATCTGCTGCATCTGGGCCAGGAAGTCGTCGAGGGTGAAGTCCTCGCGGTCGACGAACTTCTGCGCCATCCGCTCGGCTTCGCCCTTGTCCCAGGTCTTCTCCGCCTGCTCGATGAGCGAGAGGATGTCGCCCATGTCCAGGATGCGGCTCGCCATGCGGTCCGGGTGGAAGACCTCGAAGTCGCCCAGGCCCTCGCCCGTCGACGCGTACATGACGGGCTTGCCCGTCACCGACGCGACGGAGAGGGCTGCGCCGCCGCGCGCGTCCCCGTCGAGCTTGGAGAGCACGACGCCGGTGAAGTCCACGCCGTCGTTGAAGGCCTGGGCCGTGTTGACGGCGTCCTGGCCGATCATCGCGTCGATGACGAACAGCACTTCGTGCGGGTTGATCGCCGCGCGGATGTCCGCGGCCTGCTGCATCATCTCCGCATCGACGCCGAGCCGCCCGGCCGTGTCGACGATGACGATGTCGTGCTGCTTCTGCCGCGCCTCGGAGACGCCGTTGCGCGCCACCACCACGGGGTCGCCCGTGGCGGCCTCGAACTCGCTCGAGACGCCGGGGTGCGGGGCGTAGACCGGAACGCCGGCCCGCTCGCCGTTGACCTGGAGCTGCTTGACGGCGTTGGGGCGCTGCAGGTCCGCGGCGACCAGGAGCGGGGTGTGCCCCTCCGACTTCAAGTGCTTGGCGAGCTTCCCGGCCAGCGTCGTCTTGCCGGCGCCCTGGAGGCCCGCGAGCATGATGACGGTGGGCGGGTACTTCGCGAGCGTCAGTCGCCGGGTCTGCCCGCCGAGGATCCGCACGAGCTCGTCGTTGACAATCTTGACGACCTGCTGGCCGGGGTTCAGCGCCTGGCTGACCTCCTCGCCGAGGGCCCGCTCCTTGACGTGGGCGGTGAACTCGCGGACTACGGAGACGGCGACATCGGCGTCGAGGAGGGCGCGGCGGATCTCGCGGACGGTGCCGTCGACGTCGGCCTCGGACAGCCGTCCCTTTCCGCGCAGGTTCTTGAAGGTCGCGCTGAGGCGGTCAGAAAGTGAATTGAACACGTGCCGTGGATTCCTTCGCTTGGCGGCTGGGCGGGACTCCCGCCGGACTCGACTTCCAAGGTTACCAAGCCCGGTGGCGACAACGGCGCGCCAAGAGTGGCAAGGTGGAGTCCGTGAGTGCTGACAACGGACTTCGCGTCAAGACCCTCCTGATCCTCGGTGCCTCGGGCGACCTGACGGGGCGGCTCCTGCTCCCCGGCCTGGCCCGCCTGCTGGCCACCGGCCGTGTGCCCGGCCTCGCCCTCGCCGGCGCGGGCAGCGCGGACTTCTCCGCCGCGGACTGGCAGCGGCGCGTCGACGAGGTGTTCGCCGCCGAGCGGGACGGGGCCGCCGAGGCCGGCGCCGTCGAACTGGAGCGGATCGCCGCCCGGACGCGCTACGACGTCGTCGACGTCACCGAGCCCGGCGCCCTCGGCGCGCTCCTCGCCGAGCTCGAGGCCCCCGTGGCCGTCTACTTCGCCCTCCCGCCCGCGGTCGCGCAGAAGGCCTGCGAGGTCCTGGCTCCGGAGGAGGTCCCCGAGGGCACGAGCCTGGTCATGGAGAAGCCCTTCGGCTCCGGCTCCGAGTCGGCCGCCGAGCTGAACCGGATCCTCACGCGGCTCGTCCCGGAGGAGGACATCCACCGCGTCGACCACTTCCGCGGCAAGGCCACGGTGTTCAACATCCTCGGGCTGCGCTTCGCCAACCGCTTCCTGGAGCCGCTGTTCACCAACGAGCACGTGGCGAAGATGGAGATCTTCTACGACGAGGAGCTCGCGCTCGAAGGGCGGGCCGGGTACTACGACAAGGCCGGGGCGCTGCGGGACATGATCCAGTCCCACCTGCTGCAGATCCTCGCCCTGCTGACCCTCAACGCGCCGGCGACCCTCGGCGAGCGCGACCTGCGCGACCACATCGGCTCGGTCCTGCGCGCCGCCTCGGTTCCGGAGGACTTCGCCGCCAGCACGCGCCGCGCCCGATACGCCGCGGGCACCGCCGGAGGGCGCACGGTCCCGGACTACACGGCGGAGGACGGCGTGGACCCCGCGCGGGGCACGGAGACCCTCGCGGAGATCGAGGTGCGGATCAACAACGCCCGATGGGCCGGCGTCCCGTTCATCCTGCGGTCCGGCAAGGCGCTGGGGCGCAAGCGCAAGGAAGCGGTGGTCACGTTCAAGCCCGTCGCCCACCTTCCCTCGGGCTTCAAGGGCTGCGACTCCCCCACCCGGCTGCGGATCGGCTTCGGCCCCGACACCCTGGACCTCGAGCTGGACGTCAACGGGCCCGGGGACATGTTCACGCTGGACAGAATCGATCTCAGCGCCGCGCTGAACTCCCCCGACCTGCTGCCCTATGGCGAGGTCCTGCTCGGCGTGCTGACCGGCGATCCCACGCTTTCGGTCCGCGGCGACACCGCGGAGCAATGCTGGCGGATCGTCGAACCGGTCCTGGCCGCCTGGGCGGCCGACGAGGTCCCGATGGACGAGTACGCGGCCGGCAGCAGCGGCCCGGCGCACTGGGCGACCTCGCAGCACGACACGGTGGACGCCGACGGCCCGGGGCCCCGCGCCGAACCGAGGCACGCGGGCGGACTCAGCCGGTAAGGGACATTCCGTTCCAGCCACGTCCGATCCGTACGGGTGGCAGCCAGCCGCCGGACCCGTTACCGGGATAGAGCCACAGGGCCCCCGTGGACCCCTGGCGTGCCACGAGGTCCGTCCGGCGGTCGCCGTCGAAATCCCCCGGCACCAGCAGGAAGTCCATGCCTTGCCAACCGCGCCCCACGCGGATCGCGGGCTGGAGGCCGCCGCTCCCGGTGCCGGGATGGAGCCACAGCTCTCCCGTCGCGGCGTTCCTGGCGAGCAGATCGGCCCTTCCGTCGCCGTTGAGGTCCCCTCCGCCGGCGAGCCGGTCGTAGCCTCCCCACACTCCGGGCATCTGCCGTGGGGCCAGCCAGCCGCCCCGCCCGTTTCCCGGGTAGACCAGGAGCCGATTGCTCGCCGCGTGGCGGGCCACGAGGTCGTTCCGTCCGTCGCCGTCGATGTCGCCGGGTCCCGTCAGCAAGTCCATACCGTTCCACCCGGTGCCGATCTGCAGGGCGGGGAGGAAGCCGCCCTGACCGGTGCCCCGGTAGAGCCAGAGCTTTCCCGTGGCCCGTTGCCTGGCCACGACGTCTCCCAGGCCGTCTCCGTTCAGGTCGCCGGTCGCTGCGAGTGCGTCCATGATCCCCCACCCCGACGCGACGTGGACGGACGGCTTCCAGCCGGCGCGCCCGTTGCCCGGATACGTCCAGAGCCGTCCCTCGCCGTCGCGGGCCACGAGGTCGTTGTTCCAGTCGCGGTCGAGGTCGCGCGGTGCCGCACCGGGTGCCGGCGGCGGCTGGGCAAAGGCGGTGAACCGGTACCCCGGGCAGGTCCTGTTGTAGTCGCGCACTCCGTCCGTCCACTGGGCCAGCAGGACGGGACCAGAAGAGAAGCCCGGCTGCAGGCAACGGTCACGTGCTTCCTCCGGGTAGTCGAGCTGCCCCGCCGTGGCCCAGACTGGCACATGGGGCAGGGTCCAGGCACCCGCGATCTCCCGCCAGCCGTTCGCATAGGAATACAGTCCGGAGGCGAACCCAGCGTCCTGCAGCCCACGCAGGTAGCCCTCGACGACCATCCGGTTCTCGGCCATGGCGGCCGACCCCACGGGCCACGGCTGGGCCGGGCGGGGCTCGACATCCACCCAGACGGCCGCTGGCGACCAGCCGATGCGGCGCAACGAGGCAACGGCCTCCGACGCCTGCGCATAGCCGGCATTGGAGACCCGGCCCGCCCGCGTCGCCGCCGACCACGGGCCACTGGAGCCGTGCGTGGACAGCTGGGCCGCCGTGGGAAACGTCGCCATCCCGTAGGCATGGGCGCGCTTCGCGCGTTGGGCCGCCCAGGCATGCTGCCGGGCGAGGCAGGGATTCTCCGTGTAGGCCAGTCCCCGGGTGAGACCGATGATGACGAAGGCCGAATCGTCCGGGGGCATCGGCAGTCCGAAGCCCCCTTCGGCGGTGGTGCACTGGGGCCACGAGACATCGTGCCCGAGCAGGTCTGCTGCGGCGGCGGGCGGGGTGGGGAGCCCCCCGATGAGCCCGGCCACGAGCGCTGCCACGGCCATCGGAGCGACCCAACGAAGGTTGGCGTCTTGCCTCGGAAGGCCCCTCGCGCCGGCCCCGCCGCCGTACGTCCCTCCCCGCCGCCGCGGCCCGTGCCGGGCGGCGTCCGGCCTGGACCGCGCTTCGCCTTGCGTGGATCGCGCACCCGTCCGCGTGGTCCCCATGCCGGCCGTCCTCGCCCCGGGCCGCGCCATTGCGGCCTCCCTGCCGCCCATGATCCTCTGCACGGGCCCCCGGAACAAGAGGACGGGCGCACGAAACCGCCCGGCCCCGCGGATGCGGTGGCCGGGCGGTTCCGGTGATGCGAGTGGTGTCAGAGGGCGGCGTCGCCGCGCTCACCGGTGCGGACGCGGACGGCCTCCTCGACGGCGGTCACCCAGACCTTGCCGTCACCGGCGCGGCCCGTGTTGGCCGTGGCGACCAGGACGTCGACGATGTCGCCGGCCCACTCGTCGCTCACGAGCACCTCGACGCGCGCCTTGGGCAGCAGGTCCACGGTGTACTCGGCGCCGCGGTAGACCTCGGTGTGGCCGCGCTGCCGGCCGTAGCCGCTGGCCTGGCTGACCGTCAGTCCCTGGACCCCGTAGCTTTCCAGTGCCCCCCGGATGGCGTCGAGCTTGTCGGGGCGGACGATGGCTGTCACGAGCTTCATGCGTTGGCACCTTCCTTGGTGTGGGTCTTGAGGTGGCCGGAAGTGGCCGGGTGCGGGACGAACGTGCCGCTGGTTCCCAGTCCCCCGAACTCGTAGGCGGTCTCGGCGTGCTCGGTCAGGTCGACGCCCGTGGACTCGGACTCCTCGGTGACCCGGAAGCCGATGCTCTTGTGGATGGCGAGGCCGATGATGAGCGTCATCACCGCCGTGAAGGCCATGGAGACCACGGCCGCGACGGTCTGCGCACCGAGCTGGGCGAATCCGCCGCCGTAGAAGAGGCCGCCGCCTTCGCCCTCGACGGGCAGGGCGATGAAGCCGAGCGCCAGCGTGCCGACGAGCCCGGAGACCAGGTGGACGCCGACGACGTCGAGCGAGTCGTCGTAGCCCCACTTGTACTTCAGGCCCACGGCGAGGGCGGAGAGGATGCCGGAGACGATGCCGAGGCCGATCGCCCCGATGGGCGAGACGTTGGCGCAGGCCGGGGTGATGGCCACGAGGCCCGCGACGACGCCGGAGGCCGCGCCGAGGGAGGTGGGACGGCCGTCTCGGATGCGCTCGGTGACGACCCAGCCGAGCATCGCGGCGGACGGGGCGGCGAGGGTGTTGACCCAGATCAGGCCGGCCTCCTCGGCGCTGCCGGCGGCTCCGCCGTTGAATCCGAACCAGCCGAACCACAGGAGCGCGGCGCCGAGCATGACGAACGGGATGTTGTGGGGGCGCTGGCCTGGGTCGCGGCCGAAGCCCTTGCGCTGGCCGATGATCAGTGCCAGGACGAGCGCGGCCACGCCGGCGTTGATGTGCACCACGGTGCCGCCGGCGAAGTCGATGGCCTCGCCGGCCCAGCTGCCGATGGCGCCGTCCGCCGAGAGCAGTCCGCCGCCCCAGACCCAGAACGCGAGCGGCGCGTAGACGAGCGTGACCCAGACGGGCACGAAGATGGACCAGGCGCCGAACTTGGCGCGGTCGGCGATGGCGCCGGAGATGAGCGCGACCGTGATGATCGCGAACGTCGCCCCGAAGCCGGCCCCGATGAGGTCCTCGGTGTCCAGCATGGCCTCCATGCCGAACTGCGTGAAGGGGTTGCCGAACAAGCCGCCGATGCTATCCCCGCCTCCGGCCATCGAGTGGCCCCAGAGGATCCAGACGACGCCCGTGATGCCCAAGGCGACGAAGCTCATCATCATCATGTTCAGTACGCTCTTCGCCCGCGTCATGCCGCCGTAGAAGAATGCCAGTGCCGGGGTCATCAACAGCACCATGGCTGCCGTGACCATCATCCAGACGTGACCTGCGGTCAGATCCATGTCCGTCCTCCTGTGTGTCCAGTGCGGGTTGCTCCCGCCTTGACACAACTTTGACCGGCCCATGTTTCGCCCGCCGCAGGTCCCCATTTCCCGCCGGTTACGGGAAAGGCGGCCACGTAAAAAGCACGTGGCCGCCATGTTTCGCCGATGTTTCACCGCCCCGGATCCCGGTTCCCCTCCCCCTGGGGCGGCGCCCGCGGCGTCAGTCCAGCAGGGCGTCGACAAACGCCTCGGCGTCGAACGGTGCCAGGTCGTCGGGCCCCTCGCCCAGTCCCACGAGCTTGACCGGGACGCCGAGCTGGCGCTGGATGGCCACGACGATGCCGCCCTTGGCGGTGCCGTCGAGCTTGGTCAGGACGATGCCCGTGACCTTGACGACCTCCGAGAACACGCGGGCCTGGTTCAGCCCGTTCTGGCCCGTCGTCGCGTCGAGGACGAGCAGGACCTCGTCGACCTGCGCCTGCTTCTCGATGACGCGCTTGATCTTCCCGAGCTCGTCCATGAGCCCGACCTTGTTCTGCAGGCGCCCGGCGGTGTCGACCATGACGACGTCGACCTCCTGCTCGATGCCGGCCTTGACCGCCTCGAAGGCGACGGACGCGGGGTCCGCGCCGTCGACGTCGGACTTCACGGTGGGCACACCGACGCGGGCGCCCCACGTCGCGAGCTGTTCGGCGGCCGCCGCACGGAACGTGTCCGCGGCGCCGAGCAGCACGTCCTTGTCCTGGGCGACGAGCACGCGGGCGATCTTGCCGATCGTCGTGGTCTTGCCGACGCCGTTGACCCCGACGACCAGGACGATGCTGGGCCGCTCGCCCTGGCGCGTATCCACGAGCGCGCGGTCCATCCCGGGATCGACGAGCTTCACGAGTTCCCCGCGCAGCAGCGCCCGCACGGCCTCGGGATCGCGGTGCCCCTCGACCTTGACGCGCTCGCGCAGCGCGTCGACGAGCTCCATCGTGGGCTCGGTTCCGAGATCCGCCAACAGCAGCGTCTCCTCGATCTCGTCCCAGACGTCCTCGTCGATCCTGTCCTGGGACAACAGGGCGAGGAGGCCCTTGCCGAGGGCGTTGTTCGACTTGACGAGCCGCGAGCGGAGCCGGGCGAGGCGCCCGAGGACCGGTGCCGGGGTCTCGACCGGGACGACGACGGTGCCGGCGCCCTCGTCCGCGACGTCGCCGGGGGCTTCCCCGCCGGGGGCCGCGCCCGTGGGGGCCTCCTGGGCGGGGGCGGTCCCCGGGCGCTCCTCGACGAGCGTTCCGCCGGGCGGGGCGTCGTCCGGATCGCGCGTGGTCGTGTAGGTCCCGGGGGGCGTCTTGCGCCCGCGGAACAGGAAGAAGGCGCCGACGCCCAGGAACAGGACCAGGGCGACGACAAGGGCAATGAGCAGCGGATCGATAGGCACGCCCCTAGCTTAGCGACCACGTGCCACGGTGCCGTGTGGGCCGCGACGACGGCGGCGCCGCGCCCCCGTGGCCACGGATAGACTCGGGGTGCCATGCCTGACTCCCCCACCGCCGCCGGGACGCTGCCGCGCGTTCCCGGCGAGATCAAGGTCCTCATCTGCGCGGCGTTCGTGATCGCCATCGGCTTCGGGCTGATCGCCCCGGTCCTGCCGCAGTTCGCCCGCAGCTTCGACGTCGGCATCGCGGCGGCGGGCTTCATCGTGTCCGTGTTCGCGGTGACGCGGCTGGCCTTCGCGCCGGCCAGCGGCCGGATGACGGACCGGCTCGGCGAACCCGTGGTCTACGTCGGGGGCGTCCTCGTGGTCGCGGTGTCGACGCTCTTGTGCGCCGTCGCGGACGGCTATGTCCAGCTCCTCTTGTTCCGCGCCCTGGGCGGGATCGGGTCGACGATGTTCACGGTCTCCGCCATGGCGCTCATCACGCGGCTCGCCCCGCCGCAGATCCGCGGACGGATCTCCGGCTACTACGCCACCGCGTTCCTGACCGGGAACATCGCGGGCCCCGTCCTCGGCGGCCTCGTCGCGGGCTTCGGCTACCGCCTGCCCTTCTTCATCTACGGCGGAGCGCTCGTGGTCGCGGCGGCGATCGTCTACTTCTCGCTCCTGGGCGTCGGCGGGCGGCGCCGGGCGCGGACCACGGACCTGAGGCCGAAGCTCGGCTTCCGGGCCGCCCTCGCCTCGCCCGTCTACCGCGCGTGCCTCGCCTCCGGCTTCGCCAACGGGTGGTCGACCTTCGGCGTCCGCGTCGCCCTCGTGCCCTTGTTCGCCGTGCAGACCTTCAGCAACGGCGTGGCGATCGCGGGGATCTCGCTGGCCCTCTTCGCCGCGGGGAACGCCGCGACGCTCGGGCTCGGCGGCCGGCTGGCGGATACCTGGGGCCGGCGCGGCCCCGTCCTGGCGGGCCTGGCCACGGCATCAATCGCGACCCTCTTGTTCGGGTTCGCGGACACCGTCCCCCTGTTCATCGCCCTCTCCGTGCTGGCCGGAGCCGGGACCGGTCTGATGAACCCGGCCCAGCAGGCGGCCGTCGCCGACGTCGTGGGGCAGGACCACCAGGGTGGCCAGGCGCTGGCCGGCTTCCAGATGGCCACGGATCTCGGCGCCATTGCCGGACCGGTTGCCGCGGGCCTCCTCGCCGACGCCTACGGCTACGGCTGGGCCTTCGCCGCCACGGGGCTCGTCGGGCTGCTCGGCACGGCCACCTGGCTCGGCGTCCCGCCTAGCCGGAGCGCTCCAGCCGCTGGCTGATCACCATCGACACGCCGTCGCCGCGCATCGAGACCCCGTAGAGCGCGTCGGCGACCTGCATGGTCCGCTTCTGGTGCGTGATGACGATCAGCTGGCTCGACTCGCGCAGCTCCTCGAAGATCGTGATGAGCCGCCCCAGGTTGGTGTCGTCGAGCGCGGCCTCGACCTCGTCCATGACGTAGAACGGCGACGGCCGGGCCTTGAAGATCGCCACGAGGAGGGCCACCGCGGTCAGGGAGCGCTCACCGCCGGAGAGCAGCGAAAGGCGCTTGATCTTCTTCCCCGCCGGCCGGGCCTCGACCTCGATGCCGGTGTTCAGCATGTCCTCCGGGTCGGTCAGCACGAGCCGGCCCTCGCCGCCCGGGAACAGGCGGGCGAACACCCGCTCGAACTGCACGGCGGTGTCGGCGAAGGCCTCGGTGAAGACCTGCTCGACCCGCTCGTCGACGTCGCGGATGATGTCCAGGAGGTCCTTGCGGCTGGACTTGAGGTCCTCGAGCTGTCCGGAGAGGAACTTGTGCCGCTCCTCGAGCGCCGCGAACTCCTCGAGCGCGAGCGGATTCACCTTGCCCAGCGAGGCGAGCTCGCGCTCGGCCTTCCGCAGCCGCTTCTCCTGCTCAGCGCGGTCGAACGGCACGCCGGCCGCCACGGGCCGGCCCTCGTCGTCGACCTCCTGCCGCAGCGCCGCCCACTTGTCCGCGCCCTCCTCGGGCACGGGCACCGGGACGTCGGGCCCGTAGCCGGCGACGAGGTGGTCGGCGGTCAGGCCGAGTTCCTCGACGGCGCGGTTCTCTAGGGCCTCGATGCGCAGGCGCTGCTGCGTGCGCGCGAGCTCGTCGCGGTGCACGGAATCGGTCAGCCGCGCGAGCTCCGCGGTGAGCTCCGCGGATTCCGCGCGCGCGGAGGCCAGCTGCTCCTCGATGCTGCGCCGCTCCTCGTCGGCGGCGTCCCGGGCGGCGGCCGCGCCGCGCAGGGAGGCCTCGAGCCAGGCGCCCACTCGCGCGGCGCCGTCTTCGACCGCCCGGGCGGCTGCGGCCTGCCGCTCGCGCCGCTCGGCACGGCGCCGCGCGGCCTCGCGCGCGGCGCGCTCGGTGGCCGCGGCCCGCCGGAGTGACTCGATCCGGCCCCCGAGCGCCTTCTCCTGTTCCTGGGCGGCCCGCAGGGCGAGCCGTGCCTCGAGCTCGGCCGACCGTGCCGTCGCGGCCCCGGCCATGAGCGCGTCGCGCCGCCCGCTCGAGGGATCGGCCTCGGCGGGGGCGTTGTTCGCGGCGTCGAGCCGCTCGCCCGCCTCCTTCAGTGCCGCGAGCTCGCGGGCGAGCTGCTCCTCGGCCGCCGCGGCCTGGCCCGCGAGGCGCTCCTGCTCGGCCGTGGACTGCCGCAGCTCCGAGCCCAGCCGGCCCAGGCGCTCGGCAACGGCCGAGATCCGGGCGTCGGATTCGTGCAGCCGTTCCAGCGCGGCGTCGGCCGCCTCGGCCGCCGCGTCCCGCGCGGCGGCGGCGCGGGCCTTCTCGAAGCGCAGGCGCTCGGCATCGCGTTCCACCTCGCCCAGGCGTGCCTCGGTCTCGTCGATCGCGGCCTGCTGCTCGATCGTCGAGGGCGCGTTCGGCGTGCCGCCCGCCGCGCTCGCCGCGGTATAGACGTCACCGTCCCGGGTCACGGCGGTCCAGCCCGGATCCGCGGCCAGGACCGCCACCGCATCGGCCGATGTCTCGACGAACGCCGTGCGGCCGAGGAGCCGCCGGACCGCGTTCCCGTACGACGCCGGTGCCTCCACGAGCCCCGCGGCTCCCCTCCCGGGGGCTGGCGGACCGGGCGGCGTTCCGACCGCGCCCCCCGTGGCGGTCGCGGCGTCGGCCGGCGCCTCCCCTGCCCCGGGGTCCATGCCCGGGCCGGTTCCCTCCCCGGCCGGGGCGACGAGGAGGCTCGCCCGTCCGGCGTCGTCCTGCTTGAGGGTGGCGAGCAGCTCCGCGGCCCGGCCCAGCCCGGCGACGGCGAGTCCCTCGGCCAGCGGGCCGAGGGCCGCGGCGACGGCGGCCTCCCAGCCCTTCTCGACGCCGAGCGACTCGGCGACCCGGCCCAGGACGCCCTCGGCGCCCTCGAGGTCCCGGCTCGCGTCCCGCCGGTGCAGGGACTGCCGCAGCGCCTCCAGCCGTGCCGCGAGCGCGCCGCGGGCGGCCTGCTGCTCGGCGTCGAGGCGGTTCAGGCGCTCGAGCCCGGCCTCGGCGGCATCGAGCCTGCCGGCGGCGTCCTCGTAGGCCTGGTCCAGGCCCTCTTCGCCCTCCTCGACGCCCGCGGCCTGCTGCTCCAGCAGCGTGTACTCCTCCTGGGCCGAGCGGCTCCGCGCCGCGGCCTCCTCGCGCGCCGTCCGGAGACGCCCGAGCTCGCCCTCGGCGGCCTCGGCACGGCTCCGGGCGGCGCCGACCTGTCCCGCAAGCCGGGCGAGGCCCTCGCGGCGGTCGGCGACGGCGCGCAGCAGGGCCGTGAGCGCCTTGTCCTCTTCGGCCGCGGCGACCTCGGCGGCAGCGCGCGCGGACTCCGCGGCAGCCAGCGCCTCGGCGCGACGGGCGGCGTCGTCCCGGGCCTGCCGGAGCTCCGAACCGAGGCGCTCCGCCTGCTCTTCAAGCCGGTCCGGGTCGCGCGCGCCGTCGGCCGGCTGCTGGTCCGCGGTGCCGAGCAGGCGGGCCCTTTCGGCGGCGAGCGCGGCGAGCGATCGGTAGCGCTCGCGGACGGAGCCGAGGCCGTAGTAGGTGTCGCGGGCCGCGTTGCCCGCCGGGACGGCGCGGGCGGCCTCGAGCTCGAGCGAGGCCAGCCGGTGCCGCGCCCCCTCCAGCGCGCGGCCGACCTCCTCCTGGCGCTGTTTGAGGGCCTGCTCGTCGGCGACCTCCTGTTCGAGGGCCGTGCGGAGCGTGACGAGGTCGTCTGCGAGGAGGCGCGCGCGGGCGTCGCGGACGTCGAACTGGATGCCCTGGGCCCGCCGGGCGACCTCCGCCTGACGTCCGAGGGGCGTCAGCTGGCGGCGCAGCTCGCCCGTGAGGTCCTGGAGCCGGGCGAGGTTCGCCTGCATCGCCTCGAGCTTCCGGACCGTCTTCTCCTTGCGGCGGCGGTGCTTGAGGATGCCGGCCGCCTCCTCCACGAAGCCGCGCCGGTCCTCGGCGGTGGCGTGGAGCACCCGGTCGAGCTGACCCTGGCCGACGATCACGTGCATCTCGCGGCCGAGGCCCGAATCGGAGAGCAGCTCCTGGATGTCGAGCAGGCGGCACGACTCCCCGTTGATGGCGTACTCGGATCCCCCCGAGCGGAAGAGCGTGCGGGAGATCGTCACCTCGGAGTAGTCGATCGGCAGCGCGCCGTCCGCGTTGTCGATGGTGAGGGACACGTGGGCCCGGCCCAGCGGGGCGCGCCCGGAGGTGCCCGCGAAGATCACGTCCTCCATCTTGCCCCCGCGCAGGGTCTTGGCGCCCTGCTCCCCCATGACCCAGGCGAGCGCGTCCACGACATTGGACTTGCCCGAGCCGTTCGGTCCGACGACGGCCGTCACGCCGGGCTCGAACTCGAACGTGGTGGCCGACGCGAAGGACTTGAATCCTCGGACGGTCAGGGACTTCAGGTGCACGGTTCGCTCTCGGGACTCGGGGACGCATCGGGGCGATGCTGACGGGTGTTCCCCCTAATCTACTGCCGTGGACGCCGGGCGGGGTGGCGCGCCGTGCCGTGAACATGCCTGCCGGGGAATGTGCGGGCAGGCGCGTCGGACGTGCATAGTTAAGGGTTGAGGCGTGGTGAAAGACGGCGGGGCGCAGCTAGCGCTCCGGATGAATCGACTGGACGAAGGTAGAGATTGAGCGGAAATGCGACGTTCCGGCACCAGAACGCGGCGATCCTGTCCGTCACCAGCGTCGAGGCGCCGGTGGTGGTCACGTCCGCGGAGTTCGACCGTCGGCTCGAACCCAGCCTGAAGCGCCTCCGCCTGTCCAAGCGCCTGCTCGAGCGGGTCGCGGGCGTGAGCGAGCGCCGCTGGTGGCCCGCGGGGACCGGCTTCGACGACGCGGCGACCGAGGCGGGCGCCAAGGCCCTCGCCGAGGCCGGGGTGGAGGCCTCCCAGGTCGGGCTGCTGATCAACACCTCGGTGACGCGGCGGAACCTCGAACCCTCCGTGGCCGTGAAGATCCACAACGGCCTCGGGCTCCCCTCCTCCGCCCTCAACTTCGACCTGGCCAACGCGTGCCTGGGCTTCGTCAACGGCATGACGCTCGCCGCGAACATGATCGACTCCGGTCAGATCGGCTACGCCCTCATCGTCGCCGGCGAGGACTCGCGGATCGCCCAGGAACCGACGTTCGACCGCCTCAACCGGAATGATTCCACGCGCGAGGACTACCTGCGCGAGTTCGCGACCCTGACCCTCGGTTCCGGGGCGGCCGCCGCGGTGATCGGCCCGGCGGACGACCATCCCGGATCACACCGCATCCTCGGCGGCGTCTCGCGCGCCGGAACGCAGCACCACGAGCTGTGCGTGGGCGGTCCCGACGGCATGCACACGGACACCAAGGGGCTCCTGGACAACGGCCTCGAGCTCGTCGTGGACGCGTGGAACGAGGCGCACTCGACGGGCTGGGATTGGCGCGGCATGGACCGCTACGTCACGCACCAGGTCTCCAATTCCTACACCAACGCCATCATCAAGGCCGTGGACCTCGTCCGCGAGCGCGTGCCGATCACGTTCCCCAAGTGGGGCAACGTCGGCCCGGCCTCGCTCCCGATGACCCTCGCCCAGGAGGCGGGCACGCTGAACCCCGGCGACCGCGTGCTGTGCATGGGCGTCGGCTCCGGCCTCAACACGGCCATGATGGAGCTCGCGTGGTAGCAGCGCCCACGGCCGGCCCCTGGCCCGGCGTCGATCCTGCCTGGTCCCGGATCGTCGAGGTCCCCTCCACCGCGGCGGCTTCCGGCGGCCCGGCGGGCGGGCGCTCGCACCGCTGGCACGTGCTCGATAACCTCGAGCAACTGCGCGCACGGGGCGTCGAGCCTGCCGGCACGCTCTTGTGCGTCCACGGCAATCCCACGTGGTCCTACCTGTGGCGTTCCCTCCTCGCCGCCGGCACCGACGCCGCCCGGCCCTGGCGCGTCGTGGCCGTCGACCAGCTCGACATGGGGTTCTCCGAGCGCACCGGGGCCTTCCGGCGCCTGGCCGACCGCGTCGCCGACCTCTCCGACCTCACCGCCGCGCTGGGACTCGAGGGGCCCGTCGTCACCGCCGGGCACGACTGGGGCGGCCTCGTCTCGCTCGGTTGGGCCCTGCGCCACCGGGAGCAGCTGGCCGGCGTCGTCCTGACCAACACGGCCGTGCACCCGGCGGGCTACGACGTGCCGGCGGTCCTCCGTCCCGCCCTGCATCCGGCGCTGCACCGCTGGGGCACCACAACGAGCACCGCGTTCCTCGACGTCACGCATGCCCTGGCCAGCCCGCGGCTCGAACCGGCGGTTCGGCGCGCCTACCTGGCCCCCTACCGCACGGCGGCACGCCGCGAGGGGGTCGGACGTTTCGTCTCCGACATCCCGGCGGCGCCGGGCCATCCCAGCTGGGCGGCCCTCGAGGAGATCGCCGGGGGCGTGCGCTCGCTCGACGTGCCGGCCCTGCTCCTCTGGGGCCCCCGCGACCCGGTCTTTTCCGACCGCTACCTCCGCGACCTCATGGACCGCCTCCCGCACGCCGACGTCCACCGCTTCGAGGGCGCCGGCCACCTGCTGATCGAGGACCGGGACCTCGGCACGCCCGTGTTCGAGTGGCTGGCGGTCTCCGCCCCGGCTCCCGCGGCACCGGGGGGCCCCGGCGTCGTCCCGGACTACGTCCCGATGACCGCGGAGCTCGACGCCCGGCGCTCGGAGGCGGGCACCGCCGTCGTCGACATGACTCCCGAGGGCCCCGTGTCCCTCGACTGGGCCGGCCTGGTCCGCCGCGTGGACCATCTAGCCGCTGGACTGCGCGCCGCCGGCGTCCGGCCCGGCGACCGCGTCAGCCTCCTCGTCCCGCCCGGGATCGAGCTGACGAGCCTCATCTACGCCTGCCTGAGGCTCGGCGCCGTCATCGTCGTGGCCGACGCGGGCCTGGGGACACGGGGCCTCGGCCGCGCGATCACGGGTGCCGGCCCCGCCTACCTCGTCGGCATCGACCGCGCCCTGGCCGGCGCACGGGCCCTCGGCTGGCCCGGCCGCCGGATCGGGCTCGGGAGCCCTTCGTCCGCCAAGCGCCGCCTGCTCGGGATCGAGCACACGCTCGGTGAGCTCCTCGAGTCCGGAGCGCGGGAGGAGTCCGCCAGCGGCAGACTCGACTTCGACGTTCCCGCCCCGGACGCGGACGCGGCCGTGCTGTTCACCTCGGGCTCCACGGGACCGGCCAAGGGCGTCGTCTACACGCACCGCCGGCTCGCCGCCATGCGGGACACGCTCAAGGACGGCTACGGGATCCGCGAGGGCGAGGGACTCGTCGCCGGCTTCGCCCCCTTCGCCCTCCTCGGCCCCGCGCTGGGGGCCACGTCGGTGACCCCCGACATGGACGTCACCGCTCCGCGTACCCTCACGGCCTCGGCCCTGGCCGAGGCCGCCGCGGCCATCGACGCGACGATCGTCTTCGCCTCTCCCGCCGCGCTGGCCAATGTCCAGGCCACCGCCGACGGCCTCGACGCGGCCGGCCGGGAGGCGCTCGGCCGGGTCCGCCTGCTCCTCTCCGCCGGGGCCCCGATCCCCGAGCCGCTCCTGGCGCGGCTGCAGCCGCTTGTGCCCGCGGCGGCGCTCCACACGCCGTACGGCATGACGGAGGCCCTGCCCGTCACCGACATCGACCTCGCCGGCATCCGGGCCGCCGGCCAGGGCAACGGCGTCTGCGTCGGCCGGCCCCTCCCCGGCGTCGCGGTCGCGGTCGCGGGACTCGACGACGCCGGGCGCGCCACCGGGGAATCAACCACCGTTCCCGGGACCACGGGCGAGGTCCTCGTCGCGGCCCCGCACGTCAAGGAGCGCTACGACCGGCTCTGGCACACCGAGCTGGCCGCCTCGTCCCTGCCGGGCTGGCACCGCACGGGCGACGTCGGGCACCTCGACGCCGAGGGACGGCTCTGGATCGAGGGACGCCTCGGACACGTCCTCACGACCGCCTCCGGGGTCCGGACCCCCGTCGCCGCCGAGCAGCACGCGGAAGCGGTGCCGGAGGTGGCTCGCGCCGCCGTCGTCGGGGTGGGACCGGCGGGCGCCCAGGTGCCCGTCGCCGTCGTCGAGACGACGCCGCCCGCCCCCCGGCCTGGATTGGCGCCGGGTGACCTCACCCGCAGCGTCCGCGCCGCGGTCGCGAACGGTACCGGGCTCGAGCTTGCCGCCGTGCTCGCCGTGCCCTCGCTGCCGACCGACATCCGCCACAACTCCAAGATCGACCGCACGGCGCTCGCCGCGTGGAGCGGGAAGGCCCTCGGCGGCGGCGGGATCGGCACGCCGTGAGGGTCCTCGTCACCGGAGCCAGCGGGCTGCTCGGAGGCTCGGTGGCGCGCGTCCTTGCCGACCGGGGCGACGACGTCACGGTGTTCCAGCGCCGGCCGGCGGGACTCGACGGCCCCGCCGAGGTCCTCGGATCGCTCGAGGACCCGCGCGCCGTCGCCCGGGCGGTCTCCGGGCAGGAGGCCGTCGTCCACCTCGCGGCCAGGGTCTCCGTCTCCGGGCCGTGGGACGAATACCGGCGGATCAACATCGAGGGCACGCGCACGCTCCTGGCCGCGGCCCGCGACGCGGGTGCCTCGGGCATGGTGTTCGTCTCCTCGCCCTCGGTCGCCCATGCGGGGCACTCCATCGCCGGCGGCGGGGCCGGACCGGCGGATCCGGAACGGGCCCGGGGGAACTACGCACGCTCCAAGGCCGCCGCCGAGCAACTGGCCCTGGCCGCCGATTCCGGCGGCTTCCGCGTCGCGGCGATCCGGCCGCACATCGTCTGGGGACCCGGCGACACCCAGCTCGTGGAGCGGGTCCTCGCCCGGGCCGCGGCGGGCCGGTTGCCGCTGCTGGACGGCGGGCGGGCGCTCATCGACACGAGCTACCTGGACAACGCGGTCGACGGGATCGTGCGCTGCCTCGACCGCCTGGACGCCGCCCACGGGCGTGCCCTCGTCCTGACCAACGGGGAGCCCCGTCCGGTCGGCGAGCTCATCGCCGAGATCTGCCGGGCCGGCGGTGTTCCCGTGCCCGTGCGCAGCGTGCCCGGCTGGCTCGCCCGCGGCGCGGGCTCCGTCATCGAACGCGTCTGGGATGCGGCGGGGTCCCGGGGCTGGGTGCGCGACGAGCCGCCGATGACGCGCTTCCTCGCGGAACAGCTCTCCACGGCACACTGGTTCGACCAGCGCACGACGCGCGAGGTCCTGGACTGGGCGCCGCGGATCGGCATCGAGGAGGGCTACGCCCGCCTGGCCCGCCACTACGAAGGGAAGACATGGACGCGCTGAACCTCATCGACGGCTGGCCCGTGGACCACGCCGCGGCCGGCGTCGTCGCCGCGGACGGGACCGTCCTGGCCCGCCGCGGGCCCACCACCGAGCCGTTCCGGCTGGCCTCCGTCACCAAGCTCCTGAGCTCCTACGCCGTGCTCGTGGCCGTCGAGGAGGGCGCTCTCGAGTACGCGACGCCGGCCGGTCCCGAGGGGGCGAGCGTGCGGCACCTGATGGCCCACACGGGCGGCTACGACTTCGCCTCCGAGACCGTCCGCTTCGCCCCCGGCGCCCGGCGGCTGTACTCCAACACGGGCTTCGACGCCCTCGCCGCCGCCGTCGAGGAGGCCACCGGGATCGGATTCGCGCAGTACCTGGCCGAGGCCGTGTTCGAGCCGCTCGGGATGGCGTCCTCCGCCCTCCGGGGTTCCGCGGCCGCCGACGGCGTCTCGACGGTGGATGACCTGCTGCGCTTCGCCGCCGAGCTCCAGTCCCCCACGCTCGTGGCGCCGCAGACGCTGGCGGAGGCCACGAGCGTGCAGTACCCGGGGACGGCCGGCGTCCTGCCGGGCTTCGGCCGGCAGGCCCGGAACGACTGGGGCCTCGGCTTCGAGCTCAAGGCGGAGAAGACGCCGCACTGGACGGGCTCGCGGAACTCTCCCGCCACGTTCGGCCACTTCGGCCAGTCGGGGACCTTCCTCTGGGTCGACCCCGCGGCCGGGCTCGCGTGCGTGGCGCTGGCCGATCGTGACTTCGGTCCGTGGGCGGCCGAGGCCTGGCCGGCGCTCAGCGACGCGGTGCTCAGCGACGTTCCAGGCTGACCTTCGGCAAAGTGGCCAGGGCCATTTCCCGGAGTTCAGCGAGCCTGCCCTCTCGCTGTCGTGCCAGATTCCAGACGTACTTTCTGTAGGCGGCCAGCACGGTCTCGGTGTCGCCGTCCATCAGAAGTTCGCCCTTGTCGAGCCAGATCACTCGCGTGCAGATGGACTTGATCGTGCCCAGGTTGTGGCTCACGAGGAACACGAGACCGGCGTTCCCCCGCAACTCGTCCATGCGGGCCTTGGTGCGGTCCTTGAACTGTGCGTCGCCGGTATTCAGGGCCTCGTCGATCACGATGATTTCCGGATCGATGGCCGCAGCGATCGCGAAGCGCAGTCTTGAGGACATCCCGGAGGAATAGGTGTTCATGGGGAGGTAGATGGCGTCGTCGAGCCCGGAGAGCTCGACGATGTCGTCGAAGCGTTCGCGGATCTCCGCGCGGCTCATTCCCATGGCCAGACATCCCAGGTAGACGTTTTGATCACCTGAGAGGTCCCCGATCAAAGCGGCGTTGACGCCGAGCATGATCGGCGTCGAACTGGCCAGGACCTGACCTCCGGTCGGGGCGATCTGCCCGCTGATGATCTTGCTGAGCGTGCTCTTTCCGGAACCATTCCTGCCGATGATCCCCACGGACTCGCCATGGTAGAAATCAAGGGTGATGGGCTTGAGGGCCTGCACCTTGACCTTGGGCTTCTTCCGCGTCAGGGCGCCCGCGATCTTGTCACGCCGACCCACCGGCAGATCTGCGCGGTCCGCGTTGGACTGCACCGCGTAGGTCATCGAGACGTTGTCCAGGACCACGGCGGGCTCGGCAGAACGGATGACGGCGGCTGGTACGTCGTGCTCGTCCTCTGCACCTTCGATAACATCGTTAGTCTCGGCCATAGCGCTCTTCCGCCTTCCAGAAATAGATGCTGCCCACCAACATCGTCAGGACCGCCCATCCACCGAGGATCATCCACGAGTCGGCTGCCGGGAAGCGCTCATAGAGGACCGACTCACGCACCATGTGCATCGCCTGATGGAGGGGATTGAACTGAAGGATCTGTACGAGCCAGGGGTGTTCGACGTATCGGTCGAAGGAGTAGAAGACTCCGGACATGTACATCCAGATGCGCAGTGAGAAGCTGATGATGTTGGAGATGTCGCTCGACAGCGCGACCCACCTTGCGAGGATGAGGGCCAACCCCATGTTGAAAAGCGTCTGCAATACGTAGATCGGCACGACGAGCAGCCACAGCCACGTGATCTTTTCCACAGGCGGGAAGACAAGGACCAGGAAGAACATCGTCGCGAGCACGGGAAGGAAGGCGATGGCCTCCCGGGCGGCCGTGGCGATCGTCAACGTGGCGCGCGGGAACGTGAACGCGCGGATCATGGTCCGGTTCCGGGCTATCGAACGGGAACCGGAGTTCACCGTGCGGGCCGTCAGCTGGTAGGTGAACACGCCGATGACGAGGTAGCCGATGAAGTTCTCGATGCCGCGGCTCGTCTGCAGCAGGATCCCGAAGATCAGGAAGTAGCTCAGGCCATTGAGGATGGGGTTCAGCACCGTCCACAGGCGGCCCAGCTGGTCGTTGTTGTTGGCCGACTGAACTCTGGACCGGGCGTCGTACAGAATGAAGTGCCGGTACTTCCACACTTCGGCGACGTACTGGAAGAACGGCAGGCGGGCCCCGACCCGACGCAGGGATCCCTCCTTCACGACCACCGTCCGGGGAGCGGGCGGCTGCGCCTCCGATTCGGGTGCTGGGTCTGTCATGAAGCCATCGCTTTCCCACGGGGAATACTCACAAGCGTCCATCATACGGGTGGGCGTCGTGGAACCGCGGCACGCCTCGGCTGATTCACCGAGAGCCTTGATAGAGTGGCCCAGATATCCGCGAACAAGGGAACCCACTGCACTATGCGACCTGTCATCATGCCGATCTATGGCACACGTCCCGAGGCGATCAAGATGGCCCCGATCGTGAAGGAGCTCGAGAATTCCGACCTCTTTGACTGCACCGTCGTGGTGACCGGGCAGCACCGCGAGATGCTCGACCAGGTTAATGACCTTTTCGACATCGTCCCGGACATCGACCTGCAGATCATGCGACCCAACCAGAGCCTCAGCGGCATCATGACGCGGACCATCGACGGACTCGACGAGATCTTCAAGGAGAACCGACCAGCGGCCGTGATCGTTCAGGGCGACACGACGACGTCGACCGCCGGAGCCATCGCAGCCTTCTATCACGGCATCCCCGTCGTCCATGCCGAGGCGGGCCTCCGGAGCTTCAACATCCTCTCGCCGTTCCCGGAGGAGGCCAACCGCAAGATCACCTCGCAGGTCTCGGCCCTCCATTTGGCCCCGACGGGCGTGAGCAAGCAGAACCTCCTCACGGAGAACACGGCCGAAGAGGACATCGTCGTCACCGGCAATACGGTCATCGACGCGCTCCTGACCACGGTCGGCAAGAAGGTGCCCTTCAGCGACCCGCAGCTCGAAGAGCTCGCGGCCAGCGGACGCCGGATCCTCCTCGTCACGACGCACCGCCGGGAGAACCAGGGGGGGGCCATGCAGGGCGTGGGACGCGCGCTCGCACGGATCGCCGCCTCCGAGCCGGATCTGACGATCGTCCTCCCCGCGCACAAGAACCCCGTCGTCCGCGAGGCCGTCCTGCCCGCTCTCGAGGGCGCCGGAAACGTCATCGTGACCGAACCGCTCGCCTACGGCGAGTTCACGCGCATGCTCTCGTTGGCCCACGTGGTCCTCACGGACTCGGGCGGAGTGCAAGAGGAGGCCCCAAGCCTCGGCAAGCCCGTCCTGGTCATGCGTGAGAACACGGAGCGACCGGAAGCGGTTACGGCCGGCACCGTCCTGTTGATCGGCACCGATGAGGAGCGGATCGTAGGCGAAGTGGGGCGCCTGCTGCACGACGATGCCCACTTCAACGCCATGGCCAACGCGGTCAACCCCTACGGAGACGGACGGGCCGCCCAGCGCACCGTTGCCGCGATCGCCGAGCTCCTGGGCGTGGGGCAACGGATCGACGAGTTCGGCAACTAGAGGCAAGAACCGGCGTCGGCGCTACGAAGACAGGACCACACGTGACAGAGCAAGACAACGTCTCCCCCACCTCCAGCCCTGAAGAACTCAGTCGGCTGCTGGTCGAGGAAGTCCGCCAACGCGCGGAGCTGAGGAAGGAGCTGCTGGCTGCCTACCGCAAGCAGGAGGCCCAACTCAGTCGGATCGTCGTCTTGGAGGAACTGCTGCGCCACCGTGGCGTGGCCACCTATTTCGCCGCACGCGTCCTGACCGCCCTCCCGGGGCGGGCGGGGAAGAGACCTGCCTCGGCGAAGAACCTGGTCAAGGCAGAGGGCCGGGCGGCCTACCGTAAGGTGCGCCGTCTCGCTGGCCGGATGGCCCGCAAGCTGGGAATCCGCAAGTAATGACCCGTCTCTACCCCACGTCGACCGAACGCCAGCTTCTGGCCAAGCGCATCGAGGAGCTCGTGACCGGATCCGTGCGCGACCGGGCCCTGATCGAGACCTACGGCTCGGCCGCGGAACTGCCGGGCGAACGACTGGCGATCGCCGTCGCGCAGTCGCGCCAGAACAACCTGTACCGCCAAGCGGTCCAGGAGAACGAGCCAAGCGACGCCATGCCGCACCTGACCGCGCTCGTCGAACAACTGCCACCGACCTCCTCGGGCCGAGCGTATCGACCGCATGCCACGCGGATCGGGATCATTGCGGACCTGTTTCTCTACAAGAGCTTCGAGGGCCTGGCCGACTTCGTCGCGATCACCCCGGAGAACTACGAGGAACACCGGGAATCGCTCGAACTCTTGCTCGTTGTCAGCACGTGGCGGGGGCTCGACAACGCATCCTGGGTGGGCCTGGGGGGAAACTCCGACGTCAGGGCCACCCTGCTGGAGCGGATCATCCCGCTCTACCGCGCGGCGGGCATCCCCGTCGTCTACTACTCCAAGGAGGACCCGCCCAACTATCGGCGCTTCGCCCCCTTGGCGGCGCATTGCGACTTCGTGTTCACGAGCGCCGTGGAAATGATCCCCCGCTACCAGCGGGACTGCCCGGGCGCGGCAGGCTATGACGTCCTCCCGTTCGGCGTCAACCCCCGCTTCCATTCCCCCATCGGTAGCCGAACCGCCCCCTCCAACGCGGCCTTCTTCGCTGGATCCTGGTTCACGGGCAAGTACGCTGGCCGCGCCAAGTGGGGGACGCGAATCCTCGACGGTCTCGCTGCTGCGAACGGATACAGCCTGACCATCTTCAACCGGAACTCGGCGATCGAGAACGGCAAGTACGACTTCCCGCTCCGTTACTCGCCGTACATCAATGACGCGGTCGGGCACGACTTCCTGCTCGACCTGCAACGGGTCTCCGACGTCGCCGTCAATCTCAATTCCGTCATGGCCAGCCAGTCGATGTACGCCAACCGTGCGGTCGAACTCCAGGCGGCGGGAACGCTCGTCGTATCGAGCTACAACCAGGGCCTCAACTCCCGCTTCCCGCAGATCCACATTGCGAATTCCGTCCGCGACGTGAGGGACATGCTCGATACCCTATCCTTCGAAGAGCTCCGGGAAGTCCAGGCCGCTGGCATCCGGTCCGTGTTCGACACGGAGCTCTCCCTGTACAGGCTCGACAAGATCCTTGAGACAGCGGGATTGGCGGCACCCCGGCCCGGCCTCACCGTCGATGTCGTGGCCCCCACGCCCGACGATGCCCTCCGCGAAGAGTTCGCGGCTCAGACCGTTGGCGAAGTCCGTGTGCAGGACCGTGCCCAATACGACGAGCAGCGCTCCGAAGCCGACATCGTCCTTGAGGTCGATCCCGCGTTCAGCTACGGGGCGGAGTATGTCAAGGACCTCGTGAACGCCTTCAAGTACGCAGACGCCGACGTGGTTCAAAAGCTCCCCGGTACCTTGGCCGAGGAGGACGCGGCGAGCCACCGGTTCGCGGACCGGGTCCGCGAAACCGCCGGAACCGCCCGCTGGCGCGGCCCCGCCGGGCGTGCGTTACTTGAGGACGGGACCGTCTATTCGACCGACGCCTTCGGCTTCGCGCCGCGTGGTCGGCCCACCGTCCGCGTGCGCACGATACCTGCCCGCCCGGCTCAGCTGTCCGTGGTCGTCCCGGTCTACAACAACGGCGGCCACTTGCGCCACAAGTGCTTCGCCAGCCTGCGTCGCTCGTCGATGTTCGACGCCATGGAGATCATCCTCGTCGACGACGGATCAACCGAGGCGGCCACCGTCGCCACCTTGCAGGAACTGGCCGATTCGTTCTCGAACGTCAAGGTCCACCGTTTCCCGCCCGGTGGTTCGGGGAGTGCCTCCCGGCCTCGAAACAAGGGCCTCGAACTGGCTACGGCACCGTTCGTGACCTACCTGGATCCGGACAACGAGGCCGTCGAAGACGGATACGCGATCCTGTGGGACTCCCTCCAGGACAACGACGCCGACTTCGCGATCGGCAACATGTCCATCTGGCGGGAGAGCCACCGCATCGCCAACTACTCCAACTATCTGCGCAAGTATCTGCGTGAGGAGGACGGCTTCCACTTCCCGGATCGTTCCTCACTTCCCGCCCTGGATTTCCGCACCATGAGCATCCAAGCAGCCGTCGCCAGAACCGCCTGGCTCCGTCCACTGGGCCTGGAGCAGCCCGTCGGCGCCGTCGGACAGGATTCCTTCTTTTTCCAGCAGATGCTCTACTACGCACGGAAGATCAAGGTCTTCAACCGCACGATCCACACCTACTACAGCGCGGTGGCCAATTCGACGGTCAATTCGGTCTCCGTCGGCTTCTTCGAGAAGTACCTTCCCTTGGAGGAAGCGCGTTCCCGGTGGCTCTTCGACATCGGCCTCGACGCCGAGTACCGCGCCACGCGACTCGAACCCTTCTTCAGGGACTGGTTCCTCTCCAAGCTCCGATTGGTCAAGGACGAACACCGCGACGAGGCCATGGCAGTCGTCGCCCGCCTGGGGCGGATGTACGGCGACCACGAATGGTCCGATCCCGACGTCCTGGAGTTCTGGGCCGCGGTGGAAACCGAAACCGAACGCCGGGAGGGCTGATCACGTGTCGAGCCATACGCTGACCAGCCTCCTCGAGAGTGCGTCCGGACTCGATGAGCAGCGGCTGGGCGAGTCGCGGCTCGGCCCGCGCCTCCTCGAGGGGATCGTGCAGGCGCCTGTACGGCTCGCGCCGGCCGACGCGGCGGCGCTGCGGGCCCAGCTGCGGATCGCCAACGCACTCTGCCCCGTGGAGGACGCCGCCGCGATCGCCCGCCTCACGGCACGGCTTGGAGCGGGAACAGAGGCGGCCCGCGTCGTGGGCCGGGTTCGCCTGGACGTCCTTCCCGAAGACGAACGCAGCGTCCTCGAAGGCATCCGCCGCAAGGCGCGCATGGATCCCGGGACCGACGCCTTCGGACTCGGAAAGGGCGTACGGTGGATCGTGCTGCCCGGGTCCTCTGGGCGGTTGACCGCGACTCAACGCTTCGTCGAGGCGGCTCCCCGCATTGACTCGATCCGCCCCGTTGCGGAACGCCTACGAGCCGTGGCAGGCGACCGGGACGCGCTGTTGTCGGCCTGCCTGGAGCTGCCTGGCACGTCCGCTCGGGATGTCGTGTTGGTGGAAGCCGACGGACGTGCCGAAATCGACGCGCTGTGGCTCGCCGGCGCGCTCGGGCTCCCGTGCGTGGCCGTCGCCCTGTCCAGCAATCCGGGCCGGCATCCGGAGCCGCCGTCCGCCTCTCAACTCAGCGGAGTCGGACACGAGTTGTGGCGGCTCAACCCGGCCACGTGGCTCGGTGTCGGGGAGTTCGGGCGCCTGGTGACCGCAAGGGATCTCGCAAGCGGCGTGGACTACCGCCAGAGGTTCATCGACCTCTCCTCGGCGCTGCGGCACATCGGGGCCGCGTCCGTGATCGGACGTGACCTGCAGCACTATGTCCAAGAGAACCCGTTGCTTCCGGACACCCTGCGCCCCGTCCACGACTGGATCCGGCGCGACGTCAAGCGGCTGCCCGACGCCGTCTCGGTCGCCGCGACCATCGCAGAAAGGCTGTGGCGGGCCGCACCGGGGAGCCGTGGCGAAACCGCGGCGGCGCAGCTGGAGTCGCTCCTGCTCGAGCGTCCACTCAGCGAGATCCCGGAGCTCGTCGCCAGCGCGGAGCACATCGGACGCACGCAGTTCTCCGATCAGCTGCGTCTGCGCCGCCTGTTCCAGGCCAACGACTTCGCAGGCGTCCTCGCCGCGGCTCCGGAGGACCCGGACCTGAACAGCCGCTGGGTGCTGGCCGAGGCCGTGGCGTCCGCGGCCCTGCTGGACCGTCTGGGAGCGAGCTGTGAGCGGACGGCCGGCGGGGCGCCTGAAGGCCGGCCGGAAACGACCGTCTGCTTCCTGCACGCCTCCTCCCCGCAACAATCAGGTGGCTACGCCATCCGCGCACACGGGATCTTCAAGGCGCTGCACGCCCAAGGCACCGACATCCGACCCGTCACGCGCCCGGGATTCCCGGTGGACCCACCGGGAGGCGCGGACGCGACGGCCAGGCCATCGGCCGATGAGGTCGACGGGATCGTCTACGGGCGTCTGGCGCCCGTGATCCCGCGCGAAGCGGGCGAGGCGCGCTACATGCTCGCGTGCGTGGACGCGTACAAGGAGGAACTCCGCCGCCAAGGGGCCACGGCGGTCCACGTCCGTTCGACCTTCCTCATCGCCGTTCCGGCGCTGATCGCGGCCCGCGAGCTCGGGCTGCGGACCGTGTACGAGGTCTCGGGGCTGTGGGAACTCGTCTACGAGGCACGCGAAGAGGCCGGCGCTTTGAACTCCCGTTCCGCGTTCGCCACGTTCTTCGAGCGCACTGCGGCCGACGCGGCGGACAAGATCATCACGATGAACACGGCGATGATCGACGTTCTGGCCTCGCGCGGGGCGGACCGGGGCAAGATCGACCTGGCCCCCAACGCGGTGGACATCTCGACGTTCACCGACACCGCCGCCGCCAAGGCCGAGCACCGCGGCGCGCGGACCGTCATCGGCTACATCGGTTCGATCGTCGACTATGAAGGGCTTGGCGACCTGCTGGCCGCGGCGGACCTCTTGCGTCGCCGCCGCGACGACTTCGAGGTCGTCGTGGTGGGCGACGGCCTCGCGCTGCCGGCGCTGAAGTCGACTGCCGCTCGCTTGAAGCTCGGCGACATCGCACAGCTGACCGGGCGGATTCCCCACGATCAGGTCCGCGACCGGTACTCCGCCATGCAGATCATGGTCTACCCGCGGCACTCGACTCCTGCGACGGACGTCGTCACACCGCTCAAGCCCTTCGAAGCCCTGGCCATGGGTAAGGCGGTCGTCGTCAGCGACGTGCCGCCATTGCTCGAGATCGCAGGCGACCACGAGAGGGCGCTGTCCTTCCCCTCGGGAGACGTGACCGCCCTGGCTTCGGCGATCGAGCGGCTGCTCGACGACGAGGCCCTGAGGACCAGCCTCGGCGCAGCGGGCCGCGACTGGGTCGCGAGGGAACGCTCGTGGGACACGGTCGTCCGCGTCTTCACCGACGCCTATCGCGAGTTGCGCGACGGCTCCTAGCGACGCCGGACAAGACGCAGCACCCGGGACAGGCGCGCCGTAGCGCGGTTCAACGGCCGCCCGCGGAGCCTTTGCAGTTCGGCGTCGGTGTGGAGCGCCCGCTCTTGGATGCGCCGAAGCTGCCCCTCGAGAGCCGCGATCCGCTCCAGCGCCCTCCCGTGGCTTCCCTGGAACGCCTCGATGCGGTCCTGGGACTTCTCGAGACGATGTCCCAGATGGCGAATGCGCCGCTCGCGTTCGACGTCTCGGGCGGCAATCGCTGAGAGGGCGCGGGCAAACTCCGCCTCGATATCGGCCGCGGGATCGACGTCGGGCGCTGCCGGGGCTTCTCCCGCGGCCAGTTCGGCCACCGCCTCGCGGGCACCCGCCGGGGACAAGAGGAGGCCGAGTTCGGCCGGGATCGTATCACGGGCAGCACACTGGGACCGGACGCGCTCGGACGCAGCCATCGACATTCTGGCGAAGAGCTCCGGATCGTCCGCGACGGCACGCAGTCCCCGGGCCAGGCCCCGCCAGTCCTCGGGTGGCGCCAGCCAGCCGCTGGATCCGTGCTCGACGAACTCCGGAACGGCGGCCACGGCGTTGGCCATCGGAACCAGCCCCGAGGACATGGCCTCGCACCGCGAGACGCCCTGGCTGTCGATGCGTCCGGGGGCGAGAAACACTCCGTGCTTGCGGTGCTCGTCCGCGATCTGGCGGGGATCGAGGAAGCCCCGCCGGATGTCGACGTTCTCGAGGCCCTGCAGCGGGGCCAGCGTGTCCTCGAAGAGCGGGCCGTCGCCGATGATGGTGAAACGAAACCTGCTCCCCCCCTCCCCCGTGGCGACGTCGTGGACGGCTTCGACCATGAGGTCGTTGCCGTAGGCCGCGGAGGTGAAGGGGCGGATCGTCAGGACACGGGTGCGATGCTCCGGGGGCTTGGCCCCCGCCGTATAGAGTTCCGAGTCGATCGGATTGGGAATGACGGCGCACAGGTTCAGGGGAACGCCTGCGTCCACGGCCACGACGTGGGACCGGAAGTAGTGCGAGACCGTCACGAACGCGACATCGAGTCCGTCGTCCGCGGACAGTTCCTGGAAGAACGCGCGGCGTGCGGCGAATGCCCTGGTTCGACGGGCGACGAGTGAGCGGAGGGCCGAGGCATCGTCCACGACGTTGAACCAGCGGCGGTACCAGGCCTCGGCTTCGAATCCGTGCAGCCAGATCAGGACGCGACGCCCCGCAAGGGCCGGCCGGATCCGGGCGAACCAGCCGGGCGAGACGAAGTGGATCAGCACCGTCCGCGGGTCGCGGTCTTCGATCAGCTCCGCAACGGCCTCTGGCGGGCCGGTCAGGACGTCTACTCCGTCATGTTGATGGCGGCTCGATACTTCGGCGGACGGGTCGACGACGCACACCTGGACGTCGGTTCCGCGGCTCCGGTAGCCCGCGACGCGGGTGTGGAGGAACGCGTTCCTGTAGGGATCGTCACTCGACGGGTAGGCGGTCGAGATGAGCATGATGCCGCCCGGGGCCGGTCCAGGGGTCAAGTCGTACCTCCGAGCTGAAGACGCGAGGGCGGACTCGGGGGTTCATTCCCCCCGGCCGCCCTCGCCTGGCTACTCCAGCTTAGCGCCACATGCCCCGGGTATCGATGACTCCCTTGCCTGCCAGTTCGTCGGCGTGAATGGCCTTGAACTGCTGGTGGTCGACGAGGAGCAGGACGACGTCGGCCCCGGCGATCGCCGCGTGGGTCTCCGCCAACTCGACATTTCCACGGCCGGCGAGGGACGCCGGGAGTTCGTGGATGTGCGGCTCGGCGACCTTGAAGTCCGCTGTGGCGAAGCGCTCAGAGAGCCGCTGGGTGATCGAGATCGCCGGCGACTCTCGCAGGTCGTCGATGTTGGCCTTGAAGGCCAGCCCCAGTACCGCCACGGTGGAGTTGGCATCGGCGCCGTCGAGGGCCTTGCCCACCTGGTCCAGGACCCACTCCGGCTTGGCGTCGTTTGTCTCCCGGGCCTGCCGAATGAGCTTGGACTCCTCGGGCGCGCTGGAGACGATGAACCACGGGTCGACGGCGATGCAGTGGCCGCCGACCCCGGGACCGGGCTGCAGGATGTTCACTCGGGGGTGGTGGTTCGCGAGTTCGATGAGTTCCCAGACATTGATGCCGAGCTTGTCGCTGATGACGGACAGCTCGTTCGCAAAGGCGATGTTGACATCGCGGAAGGAGTTCTCGACGAGCTTGGCCATTTCCGCCGTGGTGGCATCCGTGAGCAGGATCTCGCCCTGGCAGAAGGTCTGGTAGAGGTCGCGCGCGGCCTCCGCCGCTTCACGCGTGATGCCGCCGACGATGCGGTCGTTGGTGACCAGTTCGATCATGACGCGGCCGGGCAGCACGCGCTCCGGACAGTGGGCCACGAGAAGATTGTCGAGCGACAGGTCGGGGCGCAAGGCGAGGATGTGGTCGGCGAGGTGCTGCGTGGCACCGGGGGGGGAGGTCGACTCGAGAATGATGAGCTCGCCACCGCGCAACTGCGGCGCGATGTTGGTTCCGGCGGCCTCGATGTAGGACAAGTCGGCCGTCTTGTCGGCGTTGAACGGCGTCGGAACCGCCACGATGTAGGCGTCTGCGACGGGGGTCTCCAGCGAGGCGCGCAGGCGCCCCTCGGCGACGGCCTTGGCAACGTGCCCACCCAGATCGGGTTCGACGAAGGGGACTTCGCCCCGCCCCACGGCTTCGACCGTCTTAGGGTTGACGTCCACGCCGACGACGTCCACGCCGTTCGTTGCCAAAATGGCGGCGGTCGGCAGGCCGATATAGCCCAGGCCGATTACGGCGACGTTCTTGATCTCCGTCATGAAGACTTCCTTTGACTCGGTTCTCGATGGCGTCCTCGCGGATCCACCCTCATCTCGGCATGCCCGGGCATCCGTGCGCCGGGCCCTCACGGCCGTTCACGCAAAACAACGTCCAGTATAGACATGGCCAGCTGTTCCCCACCGCATTATGCGCCGTGGCACACACCGGATTCCCGCCGGGGAGGCATGGGCTCGGGAAATGATGGCTCAGTCCTTGAGGAGCCCCGTTCCTTCGAGCTGTTTCTCCATGAGCGGTGCAAGGGAACGGGCATACTCGACCGACACGTGGGACTTGTCGTAGTAGGTGATCAGGGTCCCTACGACGGGGTAGCACGTGGTGTCGTCGCAGAATCCGTTCGTCATGTCGACCTCATGGAATCCGGAGGCCGACATGGACTCGGCCGCACGGGCGATGTTGGCCGTCTGGGGGAAGGCGTCCTTCCTGGCCACCGTGCAGGCGGCCAGCTCGTCGCGATGCGTCTCGACGCACTCGGGCACATCGCGGTTGGCCATGCGCGGAATCTCATCGATGGCCACGACGTGCTTGCCGGTGTCGATCCAGCGTTGCCACATGGTGGTGAAGCCCTCCACCTGCGGATCCTCCATTCCGGCACCGGCAGCGTCCTCATACGGCCGGGTCACGGCGGAGGCAGCCGTGAAGACGGCATCGACCGCGGCATCGCCGGCAATGATATTCGCTACCTCACGGTTCTTCTCGGTACACAGCTCAGCCAAGCGCCGCGTCGCGGTGTTGCCGCCCTCCATCACGCGGTCCGCGGTCGACGGCGTGCACGCGGAACGTGTGTAGGTCCTGATGGACCAAGAGTTCCGCTGGGCCAGGACTTCGAGCGTCGGGAGCCACGCGGTGGCGTGCGAGTCTCCGACGACGGCGATCACCGCCTCGGCTTCGGAGACGGGCACACCAAGTTCGCAGCTCACGACCTCGGGATCATCGGATTCGGCCTGGCACCCCGGGAAGAGGGGGTTGCGTGCCGCGGCAGCGACCTCGGCGGGGGCTGGGAAGGGCTCCAGCTCCCCTTCGATGGGCGTGCATCCGTCCGCGAGCGCCTCGTAGCCATAGCACTCGTCACCGGAGGAGAGCACAGGACCGCGCTGGGCGTTCTGAAGCGCACCAGGGGCGAAAGCCGAAAGGGCCACGATCGCAGCCATCCCCGTGGCGGCGAACGCATACGCGCGGGGCAGCGTCTTGATCCAGGGACGGATCCGGAAAGGGTCCTCGATGAGGACCTTCGACGCCCAGGAGACGAGGATCGTCAGGAGGAGGATTCCGAGCTTGTGCCGCCAGGTAAACCCGTCGACGAAGAGGAACGGCGCGGCGACGATGAACGGCCAGTGCCACAGATACATGCCGTAACTGACATCGCCGATGAAGCGGGCCGGACGGACGGAGAGCCACCAGTGGACCCCCGTGACCGGTGTGGTCCCACCGGCCACCATGACCAGCGCGGTCCCGAGCACGGGCAGCAGCGCCGTATAGCCGGGGAACGGCGTGGACGCCGAATAGAGCAGGCCGGAGGTCAAGAGCATGGCGATACCGAGCCATCCCAGGAGGTTCCCGAGTCGCCCACCGAGTTGGCGACCCATGAAGACGAGCGCCACGAGAGCGCCGACGACGAACTCCCACATGCGGGTCGGTGTGATGAAGTAGGCCGTCGCCGGGTCGTACGCCGTAGCCGCGATCGACCACGCGAAACTCACGACGCCGACGCCGGTGAGACCCACGATCAGGACGCGCCGCGAATCCACCACGGTACCGCGGCGCAGGCGGGACACGAGGAACAGGAGACCAGTCAACAGGAGCGGCCAGACGATGTAGAACTGTTCCTCGACGGAGAGGGACCAATAGTGCTGCACGACTGTCGCGGACTCGTCCATCGCGGAGTAGTCAACCGCATCAGCGGCGAGCACCCAGTTCTGCACGTAGAGTGCGGAGGCGATGATCTGCCGGAAGGTGGTGCCCCAGGCCGTCGCCGGGATCACCGCGAGGGCGATGGCCGCGGAAACCGCGAGGACCAGGAAACCCAGCGGGAGTAGGCGGCGTACGCGCCGGCCCCAGAAGGCCGCGAGCTTGAGGTGTCCGGTATCACGGACTTCGCGGTAGATGTGGGCCGTGATGAGGAAGCCGGAAATGACGAAGAAGACGTCCACGCCCACGAATCCACCGGGAAGGCGATTAGGCCACAAGTGGTAGATCACAACGAGGAGGACGGCGACTGCCCTGAGCCCCTGGATCTCCGGCTGGAACCGGTCGAGCGCCGACGCGGGCGCGGAGCGCTGCGGTGCCTGTGATGTCGCGGCGGGCTGCGTGGCCACGGTTGCTTCCTTTCGTAGAACGGGGCGGCCTCCGGGGCCGGGTGTCGATTGGCTGGGCACCTTACCCACCGTCGACTGCCGCCGGGAGAGCCTCGTAGAGCGTGGCGTATCGCTCGGCATTGGCGGCCCACGTGCGGGACGCCAACGCCCAGGAGCGGCCTGCCGTTCCGAGCGCGGTCCGCGCTCCGGCGTCATCGAGCAGCGAACCAAGTATTCGCGCGAGCGCTTGGACGTCCTCGGCCGGGAACAGCCGTCCGGTGACTCCCTCATCGACGAGCTCGCCCAGCGCGGGCAGGGCGGAGGCGACGACCGGGCGACCAGAGGCGGAGGCCTCGACGGGCTTGAGCGGGGTCACCGAGCGGGTCACTTCGAGGTCCTTGCGGGGCACGACGAAGACGTCGAGTGCCTGATGGTAGAGGGGCGCATCCGCACGCTGCACGCGGCCGGGAAACAGGCAACGGTCGGCGATCCCCAGCTCGCGCGCCTGCAGTTTGAGGCGTGGCAGCGCCTCGCCATCGCCGACGATCAGGAGCCGGAGCGCCGGGCGCTCCCGCGCAAGGACGGCAAACGCCGCGACGAGGTCGTCGAGGCCCTCGTAGGCGACGATGCTCGAGACCGTCCCGATGTACTCGCCCGCCGGGTCGAGGCCGAGCGCCGTCCGTGCCCGTTCGGCGGTCTGCGGTTCAGCGAGGAAGGCCTCGCCGACGGCGTTCGGACAGATCGTTATCCGCGCGCGATCCACACCCTGTCGGGCGACCTCGTCCCGCATCTGTGCCCCGAGGGTCACGACGGCGTCTGCCGAACGGACAGCGTCGCCTTCCCGCTCGCGGAAGAGCCGGTAGCGTTCGGAGCCGCGTGCCTCGACTGGACGGGTCGAGGCCCATGTGTCGGCGAGCTGTCCACGGACCTCGTAGACCCAGGGAATGCCGTACGCTTCCGCCACGGCTCGCACCACGGCGGCGTTGACGAAGTGCGTCGTGGTGTGGAGGACTGATGGGCGGAACTCCTCGACGATCCCTGCGAGGATCGTGGCCTGCTGCTGCAGACGCTGCTCCATGCCGTCCGCGAGGCGCCACGGAAGAAGGCGCCGGTACTCGATGCCGTCCACGGTGTCGCGGTCCGCAGCCAGGATGCGTCCGACCTGGACCGGGTAGCCCACGCGGGTTGCCGCGAGGACGTCCCATCCTTGATCCCTCAGGGCGACCAGTGTCGAGTGGCTCCGCTGGGCGTAGCCGCTGCCGGTGTGCGGCAGGGAATTGATCAGGACGTGCAGGACGCGCCGTGGACGGCCGACGAAACCCGGGCGGGGCTCCAGCTGGATTCGCGCCCCGCGAAAGACCTGCAGCTCCGAACCAAGTCTGCTCCGCAGCGTGCCGGCGGAGCCGGTGGCGCCTTCGAGCGCTTCCAGCGCGCCGGTCATGTCGCCCATGTGCCAGCGTAGGCGGGCACGCGTCGCGCTGGCGTCAGGGGTTCCGACAGGGACGGCTTCCAGGAGCCGTTCAGCCGCCTCGACGTCCCCGATCGCGATCGCAACGTCGGCCAGGCGGCAGGCGCGCCGCGGAGCGGGGCTGAACCCGGCGGCTCGGCGCAAGGCGGCCGCGACGGAGGCGTCGTCCCCCGCGAGGACCTTGAGGACTGCTCCACACACGGAGTCGTCTCGCCGGAAGAACCCGGCGACGGAGCCCACGGCGGAGTTCAGCGCAGGATGTCCGAACCGCCTTCCCCCTTGGAGGACCAGAACGACCGGGTCATCCGAGAGGTGCTCGACGACGGTGCGCACGGTCATCAGGAGGTTGCCCGCGAGCCGCTTGAGCACCCTGAACGACTGGGCTCGCAGAAGCCGTGGTCCCACGTTCATCCTTGCCTCCTGACGACGTTCTTCCCGGCGACTACCTGCTCAAGCACTCTGATGTAGAGGCCCGCGATCAATTCGATGTCCGCGTGCCTGGCCACCCAGCCCCGTCCGTCGGCGGATACCCGGAGCCGTTCCGGCTCGTCCAGCAATCCACGCCACAACGCGGCGATGGCCGCTGGATCCGGGTCCACGAAATCCCCCACGCCTGCGGCACGTAGCACCGATTCCGCCTCGCCCTGGACAACGCACGTCAGATGGCGCCCCGTCGCGATGAGCTCGTAGGTCTTCGAGGGGATGGTCCACTTGAAGCTCGGCCAGTCGGGGCGAAGCGACACGACACATGTGTCCGCCCAGGCGTAGCAGGCGCCGACGGCGCCGGCGGGCACAGGCTCCAGGAACTCGACGGGAGCGTCGAGCCGCTCAGCCAGCGCCCGCAAGGACTGCTTCTCGGTCCCCTCTCCGACGAATTTGACCTGGACCGAGCCCTCGGCGAGTGCGGCCGCGCGGACGATCCGGTCCAGTCCCTGGCTCTCCCCGTGGTTGCCGAGGTAGAGGACTTTGAGGGGCCCGGGACCGAATTCGTGCGCCGGGACATGCGGCAGGGACGAGGGCCGCACGCCATTGGGAATGGAGACGGCCTGGATGCCGCGTCCGGCGAGCACGTCGCCGAACCCGTCGGTGACCGTCACCACCACGGCGGCCCTTCGCTGAAACCATGTCAGGACCGCGTGGAATGCGCCCGTCACGGCGCCGGGCGCCGCACCGGATTCGACGGCGAGGTCCGGCCAGGCGTCGCGCATCTCCACGACGAGGGGGCGTCGTCGGAGTCTCGAGACGAGGAAGCCGGCAAGGATCGTCGGCAGTGCCGGGATCGTGACGACGACAAGGTCGGGCCGGGGCCCGGCGAGGCCGGCGGGAACCATGACGAGCGCACCAGCCACGTTGCTCAGCAGCTTGCTGGCGCGGGACTCCCGGTGCCTGAGGAGTGGCACGCGGCGCACAGACTCCCCATACCTGCCCGGAGCGCGACGCCACGCCACGAGCCCGCCATTGTCCGCGGCCCCCCGAGCACACCGGTCGGGATGCGGCATCGGAACCACGACGTCAACGTCCCATCCATGGCGGCGGAACGCACGGATGAACCCGCTCCAACGCCGCTGCGGTGGTGTGGACTCGGGGTCGTAAGAGTGTGTCATCAAGAGGACGCGCATGCCGTTCAGCCGCCGATACCGTCGTCGGCATCCTCGGATCCCGTCGACGAGCCGTCCGTCGGCTCGTCGGTTATCGATCCGCCGAAGGCGTTCCGTCCGTGGCCCGAGGCCAGGAAGTCAGCGAGGGTGTCCGTGCGGAGGGCCCTGCGGAGTTCGGCGAGCACGGCGTCGTCGCGCGTGATGATGTCCGCTCCCCCAGGCACGGTGGCAGGTGGTCCCGTCGGAATCGTAAACATCGTGACGTCGCTTGCGCGGACGTCGCGCAGCTGGAAGGCCAGCCCGGCGAGCGTGGCGGCATCCAGGGTGTCGTCAACGCTGAGGAAGCCCGAGAACTCGGAGACCACGTCCTGGATGCGGGCCGGGTTCCCCAGGGTCTCCGCGTTGAGGAAGCGCTCCAGGACGCCCTTGACGAAGCGCTGCTGGTTCTGCACGCGGTGGAAGTCGCCGTCGGCGAAGGACTTCCGCTCGCGCACGTAGCGCAGCGCGGCGGTCCCCTCGAGCGTGATCTCGCCGGCTTCGAAGCACGACGGATTGACCTGGCCCGCGCAGAAGGGAACCGGGTTGTCCACGGTCACGCCGCCCAGCGCCTCCGTCAGCGCGCCGAACCCCTCGAAGTCGATCGAGACGATGTTGTCGATCTTGGTGTCGAGCAGGTGCTCCATGGTCTCGATCACCAAGGGGTATCCCCCGAGGCTGAGCGCGGCGTTGATCTTGCGCTCCCCGTGCCCGGGAACCTCGACCCAGAGATCGCGCACGATCGACATGACGTAGACGTTCCGCCGGTCCTCCGGCAGGTGGACGAGCATCATCGTGTCGGAGCGTTCCCCGGCCTCGCCCTTGTTCTCCTCCGTGTCGAGCCCGTCACCGCGGCTGTCGGATCCGAGGAGCAGGATGTTCCGGGAGCCGTCGTCGATGTCCTTGTCGGGGCGTTCGCTGGGAAAGGCAGAGGCAATCGTGTTGCTCCGGGAATTGAACGTCCCGGCAAGGTTGGCCACGTAGCTCCCGACGACGACGACGGCGCCGAGCACCAGGACGAGGGCCGCGGCGATCGCGATGCGTCCCCGACGGCGCTTGGGCTGGGCCCGGTGTCGCGGCTGATAGCCGGTGAGGCGCCGAGGGCGTGGCAATACGGGGCTCCTTGCCGTGCAGGGAATGGATCCCCACTACTGTAGACGCATTTTCTGTGAGATTGCTGCAGGCCCGTGCCCGGGACGGGGGCCGGATTCACCCGCGCGGAGCGCGTTGGCACCACGCGCACCAGAACGACGAACGCCCCATGAACGAGCTCCGCCGGATCACTCCCGCGCGGCCCGCGGCGAGACACCGCCGGCAGGGCCTCCCCTCCCGGCCGTAGACCTGCAGCGAGCGTTCGAAGTAGCCCGAGGATCCGTTGACGTTGACGTACAGCGAGTCGAAGCTCGTGCCGCCTTGGTCCAACGCACGGAGCATGACCTCCCGGAGGGACTCGAGCAGCCGCGCGGTCTGGCCGGGACGCATCGAGGAACAGGGCCTGTCGTAGTGGATCCTGGCGTCGAAGAGGGCCTCGTCGGCATAGATGTTGCCCACTCCCGAGAGCAGGCGCTGGTCGAGGATCGCCCGCTTGATGCCGCTTCGCCTCGAGCGGATCAGCGCGTGGAGCCCCCGGGCCGTCACGGCGGGGTCGAGGACGTCGCGCGCGATATGCGCGGCGGCGACGGGCAGGAGCGGCTCCTCGGAGCCCGTTCCTCCGGGGCCGCCGTCGCCCGTCGCCACGAGCCGGGAGGTGTGGAGGCCGCCGAAGATCCGCTGGTCGACGAAGCGCAGCTCGTCCGGGGCTCCGGCGGACGGGCTCAGGCGCAGCGTGGCCTTGAGGTGGCGTGGTTCCGGGTGGTCCTTGTCCTGGACCAGGAGTTGGCCGCTCATGCCCAAGTGGGCGACGAGCGACAGGCCTTGGCCCTCGAGCGGCATCCACAGGAACTTGCCCCGGCGGACGGCTGCCGCCAAGCGGGCGCCCCGGACCGCCGCGACGAACTCGTCCGGGCCTCCGGCTTGTCGGCGCAGGGACCTCGGATCGTGCACGGTGGCCGAGAGGACGTGGCGGCCCGCGACCCATTCCTCAAGGCCGCGGCGGACCACTTCCGCCTCGGGCAGTTCGGGCACCGCTCAGGTTCTCCGCGGAGGTTCGCTGCCCGCGGTGAGCATGCGGAAGGAGACGGCGGCGGCCTCCTGCTCGGCTTCCTTCTTGGACGGGCCGGTCCCGGACCCGTAGCGGGTTCCGTTGACCGCCAGGGTGGCCTCGAAGACGCGGGCGTGGTCCGGTCCGGAACCCTGGATCAGGTACTCGATGGTGCCGAGCTTGCGTGCGGCGACGATCTCCTGGATGGACGTCTTCCAGTCGGTGCCGGCTCCCCGCAGGGCCACGTCGTCGAGCAGCGGGCCGACGAGGCGCAGGACCAGCGCACGGGCCGGATCGATCCCCGCGCTGAGGAACACGGCGCCGATCACGGCTTCCATGGTGTCGGCGAGGATGCTGGCCTTATCGGCCCCGTTCGTCAGCTTCTCCCCCTGGCCCAGCAGGACGAACTCGCCCAGGCCCAGCGTGCGGGCGATGCCGGCGAGGGCGCGGGTGCTGACGACGGCGGAGCGCCGCTTCGCGAGATCCCCTTCGGGAAGCTCGGGGTACTCGGCGTAGAGGTGCTCCGTGACGGAGAACCCGAGGATCGAGTCACCGAGGAACTCGAGTCGCTCGTTGGTGGGGACACCGCCATGCTCATAGGCATAGGAGCGGTGCGTCAGGGCAAGACGCAGCGTCTCGGGGTCGATGTCGACCCCGAGACGCTGCGCAAGCTCTTCAGTTGAAGGCATCGAACGCGGTTAGGCGTCGGCGACCTTGCGGCCCTTGTACTCAAGGAACAGCGCAGTACCGGCGGAGTCGGTCACGACCTTGGCCTGGTGCGGCAGGCTGTAGCTGACGCGGCCGTTCTCCACGGTCTTCACCAGGTTCGGCGCGGTCGCCTTCCACTGGGAACGGCGTGCGCGGGTATTCGAGCGGGACATCTTCCGCTTGGGAACAGCCACGGCTAACTCTCTTCTCTCTCGACGGATTCGGTTTCTTGCACCGCGTCGTCCGCGGCTGTGCCGGCCAGCCCGGTGAGGGCCGCCCAGCGAGGATCAATGACCTCGTGGTGGTGGTCGGGATCATCCTCGAGACGCGTTCCGCATTCGGAACACAATCCCGGACAGTCTTCCCGGCACACCGGCTGGAACGGCAGCGCGGTCACCACTGCGTTCCGCAGGACACCGTCCAGGTCGACGAAGTCTCCCTGGACCATGTACTGCTCTGCTTCCTCCTCCTCGGGCAGCTCGCTGCCCTCGTAGTAGAAAAGCTCCTGGAGCCTCGCCCCGAGGTCGTACGCGATGGGTCCCAGGCAGCGACCGCATTCGCCGGTGATTTCGGCGAAGGCGGTCCCGGAGACCAGGATCCCTTCGTGCACGGCCTCGAACCTCAGGTCCAGATCGACTACCGATCCTTCCCGGACTCCGATGAGCGCGGCTCCGAGCTCGGCCGGTGCCGCGATCGATTCCTCCAGGGTCTTCATGCTTCCCGGGCTGCGCCCGAGGTCCTTGACCGAGAAGGCCAAGGGCGAACTGCGATCGATGCCGTGTGACGACGAACGATCGTTGCGCTTCTCGCTGATGAGGACTCCCCTAGAACATAGACCGACATTACATCTTAGCCTGAAGCCCCGAGGTTACTCAAAACGCCGACCCCGTGGCGCGTCGGTTCGGCTCCCTGCGGGTCCGTTCCTAGTCCAGGCCGGCCACGAACGACTTCAGCCACGGCCTGAGCTCGGGACCGAGGTCCCCACGGTCGCACGCGAGGGTGACGACGGCCTTGATGTAGCTGAGCTTGTCGCCCGTGTCGTAGCGGCGGCCGCGGAAGACCACGGCGTAGACGCCGCCGCCCTCGCCGTCGCGCGTGGCCAGTTCCTCGAGCGCGTCGGTCAGCTGGATCTCGTTGCCCCGGCCCGGGGCCGTGCGCTCGAGCACCTCGAACACCGCCGGGTGCAGCACGTAGCGGCCGATCACGGCCAGGTTGGAAGGGACCTCTTCCGGGGCGGGCTTCTCGACGAGCTTCTTCACCCGCACGTAGTCCTCGCCCTCGACTTCCTCGACGTCCGCGGCCCCGTAGGCGCTGATCGCCTCGGGCTCGACCTCCATGACGGCGATCACGGACCCCCCGCTCCGCTGCTGGACGTCGATCATCGTGCTCAACAGCTCGTCGCGTTCGTCGATGAGGTCGTCGCCCAGCAGGACGGCGAACGGCTCGTTGCCGACATGCAGCTTGGCGCAGAGGACGGCGTGTCCGAGGCCGCGGGGGTCGCCTTGCCGGATGTAGTGGATGTCGCCGAGGGCCGTCGCCTGCTGGATCCTGCGCAGCTTTTCCGTGTCCCCCTTCTCGGCCAGCGTGGCCTCGAGCGAGGGGACGCGGTCGAAGTGGTCCTCGAGCGCGCGCTTGGAGCGACCCGTCACCATCAGGACGTCGCTCAGGCCGGCCCGTGCGGCTTCGGCGACGACGTACTGGATCGCCGGCTCGTCGACCACGGGAAGCATTTCCTTGGGCATGGCCTTGGTGGCGGGAAGGAAGCGCGTGCCGAGTCCGGCAGCGGGAATCACGGCCTTGGTGATGCGGGTGGATGAGCTCATGATTCCGACTCTACTTGATCGGTGGTTAACGGAAGGTTGCGCGCGTCACGCAGGTCATACCCCCTGTCGAAGCCGCTGCACGACGGCGCGCGGAAGGTACTCCTCGACGTCTCCGCCGAGGGCCTGGACTTCCTTGAGCAGGCTCGAGGACAAGTGCGTATAGCGGTTGTCGGCCAGGAGGAAGACCGTCTCGATCCCCGTGAGGTGACGGTTCATGGCGGCCATCGGGGATTCGTACTGGAAGTCCGCGGTGTTGCGCAGGCCCTTGATGATGGCCTCGGCGCCGATGCCCTTGCAGTAGTCGGCCAGGAGACCCTCTCCCATGGGCTCGACGCTGATGCCGCGCAGTCCGGAGACGGTCTCGCGCACCATGGCGATCCGTTCCTCCTCCGAGAAGCGGTACTTCTTGGAGTAGTTCGTGGAGACCACCACGACGATCTCGTCGAAGAGGCTGCTGGCACGGGCGATGATCTCCACGTGGCCCTTGTGGATCGGGTCGAAGGAACCGGGGCATACGGCGCGTCTCATGTCCCCGAATCTACCCGAGCGCGCCGTCAACGGGGCACATTAGCCGAGGACCCTCCGGTACAGCCGGGCACCGCGGGCGTAGTAGAGGCTCCCGTCGGGGGCGCGCACCATGTGCTGGCCCTCGCCGACGGCGGTGACGCCCAGCGTCTCCTTGTCGATGCGGTGGATGCCTCCGCCCCAGCAGCCGTACAGCACGTCGCCTCCGTCCGTGAGGGTCCGGCCCGTGACATAGGACCCGGAATCGGCCCGCTGGGAGTGCCGGCCCACCCGCACGACGTCCAGGGAGGCCGGGTCCAGCTCGAAGACCGCGTTGGAAGAGAGGCCCCAGAGCCGGCCGCGCGCGTCGAGGACCAGTGCCGCGATGTTCGGATCGCCCGGGACCGGGATCCGCGAGGCGAGTACCCGCCCCGAACGCACGTCGAAGGCGAGGACGCGGCCGTCCCCCGCCCGGGCCGCGCGGCTTCCCAACCCGGCGGCTCCGCCGGTTCCCGCGAAGACCGTTCCGGACGCCGGATCGGCCGCGAGGCACAGCGGCGACTGGCCGGGCACGATCCCACGGTGGGTTTCCACCGAGCCCGCCGCCACGTCGACGACGGAGAGGGCGCCGTCGCTCTGCCCGTAGACGGGCGTGGTCGCGACGACGGCGAGTCCTCCTGCCGCTTCGACGATGGCCACGGGGCGGTCCTGTCCGTCGGGAATGCGCAGCCCGCCGTCGTCCGCCGCGGACGGGGGGTCCCGCGGCGGCGTCGACGGACCGGAGCCGAGCCGACGGATCACCGCACCGGGATACGCGCCCGCGAGCACCGCCCCGTCGACGACGCCGAAGGACTCGACCTGCCCGCTCGAGGCGAGGCGGTCGAATGCTCCGCCGGCCGGGTCGTAGCGGCGCACATGGCCGGTGCTGGCGAGCGCGGAGACGAGGATCCGGCCCTGCGGGTCGACGCCGAGGGAGCGGAGGCGCAAGGCCCCCGGCGCGACGTCGGAGGCGTGGCCGACGTCCTTACCGGCTTCCAGGTCCCAGCCCAGGATGCGGCCCGAGGCGTTGACCGTGACGAGCGTGGGCGATCCGCCACCGGACTGCGGCCGGAACACGGCGCCGCCGCGGAACCGGCTCACCACGAACCCGCCGGGCAGGGGCCGCGAACGCCCCTCCGCACCGTCGTAGCAGTGGACGCGGTGCTCCTCGTCGGTCCAGTAGACGTCTTCGCCGTTCTCAGCTGCCACGAGCCCGGGCAGGACCCCGTCGAAGCGGTCCACCCACCGGCCGTCGACGAGGTCCCTGACGTAGACGGCCGCCTCGGACTCGACACGGGCGAAGAGGTGGCGCCGCGTCGCGGCCACGTCGTAGACGAAGTCGCGGCGCGGGGCGTCGGGCGGCGGATCTGGCAGGTCGATCCGGGCGGTCTCGCCGTCCGCGAGCCGCACCCGGAAGACGGCGGGGTCCTCGGTGCCCGTACCGACGTAGGCATGGCCTCCGCGGACGGCGACGCCGATCGCGTAGTCGTTCCCCTCCCCGAGGCTCCCATGGCTCGTCCACGTGCCGCGGGCCGGGTCGTAGTGGTGGAGGCGGGCATCGGGGTAGCTCGTCACGAGGAATCCGCCGTCCGGCAGCGCGGCCGCCCGCTGGAAGTACGGCGACTCGACGCCGTCCGGCCCGTCGATCTCGCTCAGCTCCCATCCCCCGGGATCCAAGAGGTAGACGCGTCCCTGCGTGGTGCCGAGGAGGACCCGGCCGCTGGCCGCGTCCGCCGCCAGGGCCCAGACCGTCGCCGAGGCGTCGCCGTCCTCGTCCAACGGACGGTCCGCGACGCGCCGTCCGGTCCGCAGCGAGACGATGCTGACGCGGGCCGGCGCGCCGGAGGCCACCATGACCGCGACGGCCACCCCGTCGCTTCCCTCGGTGAAGGCCGCCGCCGGCACCACGACCGTCTCCATGGGGGTCCCGAGCGCGTGCTCGCCGGGACCGGGATCCGGCGGCGGCACGAGCGGAAGCCCGGGACCGCCGGGGCCCGGCGCCTGGGGGTCCCGGAGCGTCGAGCCGGCGAGGCCCAACGCGATCATGGTGGACAATGAGACGGACAAGACGGTGCGCCGGGAGACGCCGGCGCGATCCTCGGGGTGTGTGCTCATGACTCGTTCCAGCATCTCACGGCGCTTCCGGGGACGTGAACCGGGACGATCGGGGCGTAGGCCCGGGATCGCGGGAGGAGAGAACATGAGCGGTGGACTTCCGTGGCAGCGTGCCGCACAAGGGGCGCATCTCCTGGACGATGACGGCCGGCCGCGCCCGACGATCTTCGAGGAGCTGACGGAACTCGCACGGCTCCACGGCGCGATCAACCTGGGACAGGGCTTCCCGGATGCCGACGGGCCGCAGGAATTGAGGGACATCGCCCGCGGCCACGTGGCCGACGGACTGAACCAGTACGCACCGGGCCGTGGCCTCCCGGTGCTGCGGCAGGCCGTGGCAGCGCACCAGCAACGGTTCTACGGCCTGACGCCCGATCCCGACGACGAGGTGCTGGTCACGACCGGCGCGACCGAGGCCATCGCCGCGTGCATCCTGGGGCTGGTCTCCCCCGGCGACGAGGTCGTCACCCTGGAGCCGTTCTACGATTCCTACGGCGCGCTGCTGTCGATGGCGGGCGCCGTGCACAAGACCATCCCGCTGCGCTGGCCGGACTTCCAGCCGCGGGCCGAGGACATCGCCGCGGCCATCACGCCGGGGACGAGGATGGTCTTCCTCAACACGCCGCACAACCCCACGGGCACGGTCCTCGGGACGGAGGCCCTGGCCCTGATCGCCTCCGCCGCCGAGCGGGCCGGTGCGGTGATCGTCAGCGACGAGGTCTACGAGCACCTCGTCTTCGACGGCAGCCACGTCCCCGTCGCCACCCTCCCCGGCGCGTGGGACCGCACGCTGACGATCGGTTCCGCCGGCAAGACCTTCTCCCTGACGGGATGGAAGGTCGGGTGGATCACCGGCCCGCGCGAGCTCGTGGCCGCCGTCCGGACGGTCAAGCAGTTCCTCAGCTACAGCTCCGGCGGCCCCTTCCAGGCGGCCGTGGCGCACGGTCTCGGCTATCCAGACGCCTTCTTCGCCGCCGTGGCCTCGGACCTCGCCTCGAAGAGGGAGCTGCTGGCCTCCGCGCTGACCGACGTCGGATTCCGTGTCAACGCGCCGGCCGCGGGCTACTTCCTCATGGCCGACGCCGCGGACCTCGGCGTGGACGACGCCGTGGCTCTCGCCCGGGAGCTGCCCTCGACGACGGGCGTCGCCGCGGTCCCCGTCGGCGTCTTCGCGCTGCCCGGGAACGCCGGTTCCTACGCGAGCCTCCTGCGCTTCGCGTTCTGCAAGCACCGGGACGTCCTCACCGCGGCCGGCCGGGCCCTCTCCGAGCACGGGGTCCTCCGTGCCACGTAGCCGCCAGGACGGCACCCGTCCGCCCCGGCGCAGCATCAGGATGTCCTCGGGGCTGACCGCCGAGATCATCGAGGACCCGCTGCAGCCGGAGGGACGCGTCCTCCTGTTGGGCGGGGCCGAGCAGTCCCACGTCTACCCCGGGCAGCCGGAACGCATCTTCTACGAATACCTGCAGCGGGCCGCGCACGTCGTCGACGCGGTGTTCCCGGGCAGCGCCCCCGTGCGGGCGCTGCATCTGGGAGCCGGCGCGCTGACGCTGCCCCGCTACCTCGAGGCGAGGCGTCCCGGCTCGCGGCAGACCGTCGTCGAGATCGAGAGGGAGCTGGTCGACTTCGTCCTGACGTCGCTGCCCCTGCCGGCGGAGGCCGACATCGAGTGCGTCACGGCCGACGCGCGCGACTTCGTGGAGGGATTGCCGGCGGGCTCCGCGTTCGACGTCGTCTTCCTGGACATCTTCACGGGTCCCGACTCCCCCGCGCACCTGGCCGATCCGGCCTTCTACTCGCTCCTGGCGGGGCGCTGCGCCCCCGGGGGGACGGTCGTGGTCAACCTCGGCGACGACGCCGGCATGGCGTTCGCCCGCCGGCAGGTCCGCTCCCTGCAGTCCGTCTTCGCGGACGTCTTGGTCACCGCGGAGGCCCGGCTCTTCAGCGGGCGCTACTCCGGCAACGTCATCGCGGCCGGTTCCCACACGCCCTTCGACGCGTCGACGGCCTCGGCCGTCGACGCCGCCGGACCGCACCCGGCGACGACGCTATGCGGGAGCGACGCCGACGCCTTCGGCGAACCATAGGACCGTTTCCCCGTAGCGCCTCTCCCCCGTGCGCTCGAGGGCCGCGGGCCATTCCGGTTCCGGGGAGCGCGAGGAACGCTCGACGACGACGAGTCCGTCCGGCGCGACGTGCGGCGCCACGACCTCGAGGCAGCGGGCCAGCTCCTCCTCGGCGAGGGGGTAGGGCGGGTCGAGGAAGACCAGGTCCCAGTCCGTCCCGAGGCTGCGCACGATCGACGGCGCACGGCCCTTGACCACGGACACCGTCTGCGCCCCCAGGGCCTTGTTGATCCTGGCGGCGTTGGCCTTGGCCGACTTGAGGGCCGCCGCCGAGACGTCCACGAGCACGACCCGATGGGCGCCGCGGCTCGCCGCCTCCAGGCCCAGGGCCCCGCTGCCGGCGTAGAGGTCCAGCACGCGGCACCCCGAGACGGCGTCCAGGTGGTCGAGCCTGGCGAAGAGCGATTCCTTGACGCGGTCCGTCGTGGGACGCGTCCCGTCTCCGGAGACGGAGGCCAGCGTCAGCCCGCCGGCCGCGCCGCCGATAATGCGGCTCACGAGGGGACCTCCGGCGCGACCGCGCCGCCAGCGTCATCCGCGTTCAAGGTAGTCCTTCCGCTCGTCGTCGAGGCCGGCCACGATCCCGGCCAGGACGGGGTGGTTCCGCAGCAGGGGGTCGGCATCCACGATCCGGCGGGCCGCCTGGCGGGCTTGCTCGATGAGGGGCGCGTCCCGCACGACCCGGAGCAGGCGCAAGGTGCTGGCTGTTCCGGACTGGGAGGAGCCGAGGATGTCGCCTTCCTTGCGCTGGGCGACGTCGAACTCCGCCAGGAGCGTGCCGATGCTCGTCGTGGCGACCACGTCGAGCCGCTGACGTGCCGGGTGGTCCTGAGGCAGGCGCGTGACCAGGAGACAGGTCCCCTGGTGGACTCCACGACCCACGCGCCCGCGGAGCTGGTGCAGCTGGGCCACGCCGAAGCGGTCGGCGTCGAGGACCACCATGAGCGTGGCGTTGGGGACGTCGACGCCGACCTCGACGACGGTCGTCGCCACGACCAGCGGGATGGCTCCCGAGGCGAAGCCGGACATCACGGCGTCCTTTTCCTCGGGCCCCAAGGCGCCGTGCAGGGCCTCGATGCGGATCCCTGCGAGCGCAGGGTGCTCCCCCAGCCGGGCCATGGTCTCCGTGACCGAGGCGGTCGACGCATCCCCACCGGGCCCGGCGTCGGATTCGTCGCCGATCCGCGGGCAGACGACGAAGACCTGCCGACCGGCGTCGATCTCCTCGCGGCTGCGCCACCAGAGCCGGTCCTCCCAGCCGGGGTGCTCGTGCAATGCGGCGACGTGCGTGGCGAGAGGGAGCCGGCCTTCCGGAAGCTCGTCGAGCGTCGAGACCTCCAGGTCCCCGAAGACGGTCATGGCCAGGGTCCGTGGGATCGGCGTCGCGGTCATGACCAGGACGTGCGGAGCTGTCCCCGAGCGGGTCCGCAGGGCGTCGCGTTGCCCGACCCCGAACCGGTGCTGCTCGTCGACCACGAGAAGGCCGAGCTCGGCGAACTGGACCATGTCGGACAGCAGCGCGTGGGTTCCGACCACGATGTCGACGGCGCCGGAGGCGATGTCCAGCAGGACCTTCTTCTTCGCGGTGGAGGGCATGGAGCCCGTGAGCTGGGCGATCGAGCAGGCCGTCTCGGGCGCCCCGAGCTGCCCGGCCTCCCCCAGGGGGCCGAGGAGCCGGCTCAGGGAACGGAAGTGCTGGTCCGCGAGGACCTCGGTGGGCGCGAGGAACGCGACCTGCCCGCCGGCGTCGACGACCTGCAGCATCGCACGGAGGGCCACGACCGTCTTGCCCGAACCCACTTCCCCTTGGAGCAGCCGGTTCATGGGGTGCGGCTGCCCGAGCTCCGTGGAGATCTCCGCGCCGACGCCGATCTGCCCGTCGGTGAGCGTGAACGGCAGGCGGGCGTCGAAGGCCTCCAGGAGCCCTCCGGCCCGCGGCGGGCGGGGCGAGGAGGGACGGGCCATCCGCTCGGCCCGCCGGATGGCCAGCGCGGTCTGCAGCTGGAAGGCCTCCTGGAAGCGGAAGCGGCGGCGCGCTCCCTCGGCCTCGATGAGGTCAAGGGGCGCGTGGATGACTCCGTAGGCCTCGTCGAGGCCCATGAGGCGCTCGGCGCGGAGGACCTCTGCCGGCAGGGGATCGGCCACGCCGTCGAGGAGGTCGAGGCGCAGGAGCGTGTCGACCGCCTTGCGGATGCGCCAGCTCGGAAGGGACCCGGTCGCGGGATAGATCGGGACGGGCCCCAGATCGGCCTCGTCGAGGGCATGGTCCTCGGGCAGCACCTCGAAGTCCGGGTGGCTCAGGGTCTGCTGGTGGCGGTAGACCCCCACCCTTCCTGCCAACATGACCCGGGCCCCCGGAAGCAGTTCGTTCATCGCCTTGCGGGAATTGAAGAAGGAGACAGCGAGGGTCCCCTGGGAACCTTCGCCCTCGTCGGCGACCTCGACCTCGGTCAGGAAGCCCTTGCGGTGGTGCATCTTCCGGGTCGAGGCCCGCACCACCCGCGCGACGACGGTCACGAGCTCGTCGTGCGGCAGGCTCTCGAGATCGGACAGCGCCCCGCGCTCCACGTAGCGGCGGGGAAAGTGGTTCAAGAGCCCACCGGCCGTCGTGATCCCCAGTTCACGGGACAGGATCTTGGCCGTCGGCGGGCCCAGGAGGCGCTCCAGCTCCAGCTCGAGCGCCTGGGTCCGGCTCGTCACGCCCATGCCCTAGTCCCGCCGGGCCGCTGAATCGCCGGACAGCTCGGTCACCGAGACGTTCTCCGGGGCGCCGTAGCGCTCCACGACGGCGAGGGCGGCCTCGGCATCGGCGACGTGCACGTGGATCCTCCAGCGGTGGTTGGCGTCCCCGGGAAGGTTCAGCGCGCTCATGATGACGGACTCGCCGAGGCCGTCCAGTTCCGCGCGCAGGGAGGCCGCTTCAAGGGGCGTCAGGGCCACCGAGCACATGAACTCAATCCCGTCGTCGCCGTCGAAGTCGGCATGGACGTGACGGTCCTGGATGCGGTAGCCGTGCAGCTCCTCCAGTGCCGTGTCGTCGAAGGGCCGCTGGGTGATCGCCGCGCGCAGGCTCTCCATGATCAGGAGGAATCCGACCGCTCCGGCGTCGACGACGTGGGCGCGGGCCAGCGCTCCCAGCTCGGCCTCGGAGCGCAGCACGGCGCCACGCACCCCCTCGATGGCCAAGTCGAGGGTCCTGACCAACGAGGCGTTGGACTCGTCCCGTTCCGGGCCGGCCGCGGCACGCAGCGCGGCGCTCGCGGACGACATGGCGGACAGCATGGTGCCCTCGACGGGATCCGTCAGCGCGGACCAGCTACGCAGCTGTCCGCGCTCGAGCGCCTCGTAGAGCAGCGCCGCCGTCAGGCGCTCCCGGCCCGCGAGCGGCTCGGCGAATCCGGTGAGGAAGACGGCGAAGAGCGTCCCGGAGTTGCCCCGCGCGTCGTCGAGCGCCGCGTTGGCCGCCGCGGCCAGGACGGCACCCCAGTCGTCGGCGTCGCTCCGCGAGGCGACGGAGGACGCGGTCTTGATGGTCTGGTAGAGGTTGCTGCCGGTGTCCCCGTCCGGGACGGGGAAGACGTTGATCGCGTTCAAGCGGTCGCTGTGGTTGCCGACGGCCTGCTCGGCGGCCTTGAGCCACGCGCGGGCGCCAGGGGTCCCGGTGATGTATCGCTGCTGCACATCCATCCCATCGATCGCCCTCCGGGTACCCGCGCCGTGCCGCTCCCGGGTACGGGTTTTGCGGTTCAAGACTATCCCATCGGCCGCCTCGCGCCGAGGAGGGTCCACAGGTGCGGCCGCGGCCGCGGTTCGGCGTAGGATCGAAGTCAAGTCACCACAGCTCAGGAGGCCACGGTCCGTGAAGTACGTCGAAATCCCCGGCGCCCGGCATCTTCGTGCACGGGACGCCTGGGTGGCGGATTCCCGCCCCCGGCCCCACGCGCCCGTCGATTCCACCCTGGTCGCCGTGGCCGAACGGCCATCCCGGGTTGATCCCGCACCGGCGCCGCGGGCCGCCGAAGCGCCGGCCGAGCCGACCGCCGTGGCGGCGGGGCCCGCCGGGCTGGCACCGTGGGTGGCACGGGCACCGAGCCCCGAGCGCCAGCGCCGCAAGCGGCGGGTCGCCGCGCTCCTGGTGGCCGGTACCGTCGCCGCGATCCCGCTCCTGGGACTCGGCCTGTTCCTGCTGAACCGCTGATCCACTCCGGCGCACGCCACGAGTCTGCCGTGCAGATCCTGTCGCTCCGGGCGCAGGAAACCCACACGATCTGCAACCCGGACGCGGAAGCCGCTCCCAGCGGCTAGCTAGTCGAGCCCGAGCCAGGCGATGAGCGTCAGGGCGCTGTACACGCCCCTCACCTCCTGCCGGGTCCGCGCCTTGTAGTTCGCCAGATGCCGGACGTACTCGAGATTCAGGCTGCCGGCGTATCGCTCGGCGTCGAGCCGCTCGAGGGCCGTGCGCAAGGACGCGTGGGCTCCGTCGAGGCTCGTGAGCTGCCAGTAGTTGACGCCGAGCGTGTTGGCCCGCTCCACGAGCTCCCGGCGCGCGTCGGGGCCGAGGGCCGGCGCCGCGACCGCGAGGTCATCCAGGCCGGCCGGCAGGTCCCCGACGGGTCCGTGTTCGGCGACGAAGCGGGACACGGGACCGATCCGCGCGGGTTCCGGGAAGGACCGCGGGCGTGGCGCCCGCCGCTGGCGGAGGTAGGCCTCGTTGATCCGGTCCTTGTCGAACGGATAGCCGGCCAGGTCGCCGGCCAGGCCGCGCATGAGGTCGAAACCCAGGACGTTGGCCGACCGCGCCTCGAGCGGCAGCTGGCGTGCGGCGGCGAACCCGGCGACGGAGTACAGCGGATCGAACCGCGCGCCGGTGCGGCTCCAGAGCACGGAGTTCTGTCCGATGTGGTAGCGGTTGCGGATCTGCGAGTACAGGGCGTCGCCGATGAAGTCCCGCGGGTGCCCCGCGGCCGACGCGGCCTTCCAGTGTCCGGCGAGGCGGCGTCCGATCCCCTCGTAGGCGCCGGCGGTCAGCAGGCCGCCACCCTCGGGGGTGGCGCCCGTCAGCCGTGCCAGCAGCTCGAGCGGATCCGCGGGATCCGCGGGGGCCTCGGGCCAGCGCACGGAATACCAGCTGCGCAGGACCTCCCCGTAGCCGCCGCCCACGGCGACGACGCCTTGCGGGCGCTCCCCGCCGACGGGTCCGCTCGCGGTGAGGCCGCCCGAGTGGAAGATGGGCGCGGTGAGCCGCCCGTGGAGGGCGCCCAGCGGGGTGGGTGAGAGTCCCGCGCTGTCGGTGCGCTGCAGGCCGAAGCGGGCCGTGAGCCCGTCGGCCACGGCCCGGTCGTGCGTGCCTTCGGGGCCGGAGCAGAAGAACTGGAAGTCCTTCTGCGTGCCGGTTTCCAGGATGGCCCCGAGCACCAGCCGGGAGTCGAATCCGCCCGTCAGGTGGGCGACGCGGTGGCTCGCGGGAAGGCGTGCGATCGCCGTGACGGCGTCGATCACCTCCTGCCGGACGGAGGCCAGCGCCTCGCCGTAGCCCTTCTCCTCGTCCACGGCGTCGACGACGGAACTGTACCTTCCGGCCACGACGCCGGTGGACGAGAGGGTCCAGTACCCGAACATCTCCGCACGTTCCACGCCGTCGTAGCTGGCCGGCGTGAGCCCGCCGTTGCCCAGGACCATGCGCTCGAGCTGGAAGTCGACCGACTTGCGGGGCGCGTGGCCCAGCACGGCGGCGACCTCCACGAGCGAGACGAGGTCGCTCGAGACGAGGTCGAACGGCCCGGCGGCCAGCCTCCACACGAGGCAGCCGCCGAGCGGGTCGGGGAGGAAGAGCGCGAGGCCCTCGTCCCGGTCCACGACGACGAGGCAGGACGGGTTGCGGGCCCGCTCCCCCCAGGTCTCGGCGATCCGCCGCGTGGTGGACGCCCGTCCGCCGAGGCATGCCGCGGCCTCCTCGGGCCGGGTGACGGCGACGTCGCCGAGGACGCTCGCCCCGTCCAGGGCGTAGCCGCGCGGGCCGTCCCAATGGAGGAAGTCGCTCCCCCACACGTGCAGTCCGGGCGATGGCTCGGCCGCACCCGCCTCGGCCGGCACGGGGCCGGAGCCGGCGACGACGGCGCGGAGCCTCACGGGGTCCCCGTCCCGTCCCCGGCGGGTGCTCCCAGAATGACCTCCTCCAGGCGGGCCAGGACGTCGTCCTCGTGGAAGTGCTCGCGGGCGTAGTCCCGCGCTTCGGTGGTGGCCCGTGCCCACGCGTCCGGCTCGGAACAGACCGCGAGGATCCGCTCCACCATGGAGGCGGTGGACAGGTGCAGCCAGTGTCCGGGGTAGATCGACTCCGCGCCGGCCCAGGCCAGGCTGACCGGAAGCGCACCCGACGCGGCGCCGTCGGCCAGGGTGAGGTGGAAGGACTCGAAGTCGCTGACGGACAGCACGGTTCCGACCGTGCGGTACCACTCGGCCATGTCGTCCCCGTGGGCGTCGAAGTGAACGGCGCCCGCGAGGAGCGGGTCCTCCTCGAGGCGTCGGAACTGCTCGTCGTAGTACGCCATCTCCTCGGGGCGCTTGGCCATCCAGGGGTAGTCGGCCGGGGTCTTGCCCTTGATCCGCAGCACGTAGCGGTCGTCGACGGCGCGGAGCCCGGCGAGGACGTCGAGAGCGCGGTCCAGGTGCTTCTGCGCCGGGACGATCCCCACGAGGCCGAGCACAAAGCGCGCCGCGGGGTCCTTCGCGGCGTCGAACAAGCGGGCATCGACGGCGTTCGGAACCACGGAGGTACGTGCCGGGTCGTGGCCGAACTTGCGCGCCGCCATCGAACGGATCAGCTCGCCGACGAAGACCGTGTGGTCGACGCGACCGAGCTGCGTGCGTCCCGGCAGCCCCGTGAACAGCTCCTGCGAGTGGAACCTGACGGTCAGTCGCTGGCCGGGGCGCTTGTTGCGGGCATACCATGCCGCGTTTCCAAGGGACCATTCGCAGAAGACGACGTCGGCGCTCGCCAGGAGCTCTCGGCTCGCCGCCGCGTCGTGCTGGTCGTGGTCGGCCCAGTGGTCGATCAGGACGGTGTGGCCGGATGCGCGGAGACGGTCCATGATCCCGCCCGCGAACTTGAGGTCGTGGCCCGCCACGAGAACGGTGCGCGCCTCGGCTGGCTGCTCCGGCTCGACGACGGCGGAGGCCTCCCGCTCCGGAACGACGGGAAGGGCCCGGCGGACGCCTACGACCCGGGCGCCGACTTCCGGCGGCAGGCCGAACCACGGCCGGCCGCCGACGGCCGCCCGCGTCTCGAGCAGGGAATGGCCGCATTCTTCGAGGTCATGGTCCTGGAGCTCTGCGGTGGTCCCCGCGAGGGCGTAGCTGCGCGCGAGGTCCTCCGCCAACACCGGATCGCCGGCCCAGCGGTCCAGGAACGCACGGGGTACGTCCCCGGGAGCCGCCTCGTCGTGGCCGAGGTGGACCGGGATCCCGGCCCGCATCAGACGCTCCCTGGCCGACTCCGTGACCTCGCCGCGATCGGCGACGTGGACCGCGAGGGGTCGGTGCGTCTGCCGCAGCACGTCAACGGCGGCGGGCTCGTCCAAGGACGCGAGCTCGAGAACGTAGGCCGGCACAGCGGGGACGGCGACAACGAGACCGGCCGTACGGAGCATCAACGCGAGCCGGTGGGAGGCCAGATGCGCTCGGTAGACCGTCCGATGGAGGGCCCAGCCGTCGGCGTTACGTGCCGCTTCGTCGTTCAGCCAGTACTCGGCCAGCGCCGAGGCCTCGTCGGCGGTGCCCGCCTGGGGCACCTGCTCGCCGAAGAACGTCGCGACGCCCCGGCCCGCGCCGCTGATCACGGGTGTGCCGCAGGCCGCGAGCTCCATCACCCGGCGGGAGAACATCGTCGGCGATGCATCCACGGAGTTGACGTTCACGTGCACCGGATGGGACGTGTAGGCCTTCACCATCTCCGCGTACTCGAGGCCGCCGCGGACGAATCCGGCCAGCCGGTCCGGGAAGCGGTAGGGACTGTCGGGGTGGTTGACCTGCCGGTCGTAGATCGTCAGGCCATGGCCGCCCACCCCGTCGAGGATGCGGGCCAGTTCCCGGCTGCGTTGGGGATAGCGGTCTCCGTAGAACGAGCCGCCGTAGGCCACGGAGGGCTCGAACGGGCGGTCGCTCCCGAAGGGCCGGTGCAGTTCCGCCTGGGCGAAGAAGGGGAGCGCCGCAACCGTGGCGGCGCGGCGCCCCGGATGGGCGAGGTACCGGGGAATGCAGTCGGCGTCCGTGGTGAAGACGTGGTCGAACTCCGCCGCCGTCGGCAGGAACCGCTCCACGTGCACGGGGTCTTCCTTGTTCCAGAAGATCGTGGGAATGCCGCGCCGCCGGCACGCCTCGACGAACCGCTTCAGCTCGTCGAACTCCTGCTCTCCGTAGTAGCCGACCTTCCGGTGCCACGAGCCGCCGTTACCGGACCACGCCGATTCGACGACGAGCACGTCGAAGGGCGCCTCGTCGAGCTGCCGGTCCCACTCCCCCGGCGGGGCGATCCGGACGATGCGGCATTCGGGGGCCAGTGCCGTGGTGGTGAACTCGTCGGCGATCAGGCCCACCGTGACCTCCCGGAGCGCCCGGCCGCCCTCCACGTGAGCGTCCCCTTCGATCACGCGGTGCTCCGCGCGCACGGCGCGCGCGACCGCGGGCCAGGACCTCTCCTGGACGGCCCACGCGCGGGCCGCACGGCCCAGGTCTGCCCGGTGACGGGCATCACCTGCAAGATGCTTGAGCGCGTCCGCAAGGGCGCGGCTCGAGCCCGCGGAGACCAGGACGCCGCGTTCACCGTCGGGACCGAGAAGGTGCCGGAGCGGTGCGACGTCGGACGCGACGACGCAGCGGCCGGCGGCCATGGCCTCGAGCGGCTTGAGCGGGGACACCATCTCCGTGACCATGTTGCTCACGCGGGGGCAGGGGGCCACGTCGAAGAGGCTCAGGTACCGCGGGATCATCTCGGCGGGGACGCGGCCCGTGAAGGTGACGTGCTCGTTGATCCCGAGCTCCGTCGCCCTCTTCTTCAGCGCCTCGCCGGCGGGGCCGTCACCCACGATGACCAGGCGCGCGTCGGGAACGGCCTCCAGCAGTTGCCGGTGCGCCACGAGCAGCACCTCAAGCCCTTCGTAGGCCACGAGGCTGCCCGCGTAGCCGACGACGAACTGCCCCGGCACGAGCCCGAGCTTCTTGGCCAGCTTCCGGTCCGGCGGGACCGGAACAAAGCGGGAGGTGTCGGCCGCGTTGGGGACGATCCGGATCCGGGCGGGATCGACGCCGCGGCGGACCAGCTCGTCCCTGACCTCCTCGGTGATCGCCAGGACCCGGTCCGCCGACGTCGCGACGAGCGTCTCGAGGCGCACGGCGAGATCGAAGCGATCGCTCTCCAGCCACTCCCGCGCATGCCCAGCGGCTTCCGTCACCTCCCACAGGCCCCGGACCTCGTAGATGAAGGGGAGGCCGAGGCGGCGCGCCGCCAGGAGGGCGGGCAGGGCCGTGACGTGGTTGGAGGCTGCGTGGATGACAGCGGGGCGATTGACCATGGCCTCGCGCACGAAGGCATCCGCCGCGTGGAGGACGTAGGTGTCAAGGGGGTCACGGGTCCAGCGGGGTCCGGGGTTGAAGACGTGGCGGACGCCGTCGATCTCCTGCTCGAAGCGCGTCCTGCCGGGTGGCTGCTCGCTCGTCTTCACGTCCCAGGGATAGCCCGGCCGCGCCGCGACGAAGACGTCGCTTCCCGTCTCGAAGAGCGCCTGGACCAGTCCCGCCGTCCGGGTGGAGTAGCCGTTGCTGTTGAAGCGTCCGGTGCTGTGCGCGCAATACATCACGCGCCCGCGCACGGGCACGTAGCCCGGCCCCGGCTGGCGCGGTCCCGGCTCCGGAGGGGTCGAGGCGAGGCGTTCCATGCCGAACAGCTGCCCGACGAAGGCCGCATCCCGCTCGCTGAGCGCTTCGCGCTCTTCCGTGTCCGCGCCGTCCCATGCCCTGCGCAGCTCTTCGGCCGGGACGCCGATCCGGCCGTTCATAAAGAAGTCCTGCTTGGCCTCGAGGACCGCCCGCGTCAGCCCCGCAGCGGGTGCCGGGGACTCCGACGAGGCGCCTGTGGCCGCAGGCACGGTCCGCGCGGCGGCTCCGTTGGCCGGATCCAGCGCCGGCCCGGGCGGCACGACGGCGGGGCGCGGCTTCCTTCCACGGGCCGCCTTCGCCCACAACCTGCGCGTCGTGACGACCGGCTGCAGCACCGCCGCCGCCGTCTTCAGATGGGGAACGGACCTCAACTGCTCATAGGCCGTCTTGTACTTGGCCACCCGCTCCGTTTGGCGCTCCAGCATCAACTCGAGCCGCTCGCGCCGGCGCACGGCCTTGGCGAGCTTCTCCGCGGCCTTCCCCGCCGCCGCCTGCAGGCTCGCGGCCTCGTTCTCCAAGTGGTGGATCTGCTCGGCGTTATCCCTCGCGAGGCGGCGCAGGCGGACGATCTCGTCCGCCATGGCCGCCGGGTCCTGGCGGACCCGGTGGATGAGGGCGCGCTCCAGGGGCGCGGCGGTGGAGCTCTGGTCCCTGGAAGTCATGCGCGGCGCCGACCGCCTTCCTGAAGGAGGTAACGGGCTGGCTTGTGTTGACGGCGGAAGCGGCGCAGTAGTTGCCGCGCGAGGTTCCGGTCTCCGTCCTTGACGGCCTGGGCGTGTTGGCGGAATCTACGGGCGACGGTCGCCGACGGTCCTTCCGCGAGCACTTCGCCCTCGTGAAGCCACAATGACCTCTCGGTGAGCTGGGACAGAAGGCGCGGGCTCTTGCTCACCACGAGCATCGACCCGCCCTGCCGGAGGTAGCGGCCCAGACGTTCCGCGGCGTCGTCGGAGGTGAGGGCCCTGCCCTGGGCCGCGGGTTCGTCCAGCAGCAGCAGGGGCGCGCCGGTGGCCAGCGCGAGGCAGAGCCGGACGCGTTCGATGACGAGTTCGTCGCAATCGGAGACGAGGCGGGGCAGGTCCTCGGCGGCTTCGGCCTCCTCCCCCACCAGGCGGACGGTCGACTTCAGGGCGGCTCCGTTGATCCCGTAGCCCATGGCGACACGCTCCATGTTGAACTGGAGCGACTCGTCGAGGGTAAACGCCGTGGCCCGGGTGACCGTCGCCATGGACTCCTCGACGTAGACCGTCCCCCGGTCCGGGGCGGTGAAGCCGCAGACCAGGTCGACGAGGTCATCCGCCCCGTCCTTGCGGGTCCCGAGGACTCCCACGGCCTCTCCGGGCGCCACGAGGAACGTCAGGTCCCGGAGCGCGGGTCCGGCGGCAACGCGGCCCTTGGCCGGACGCTCGTACCGGACCTCATGGAGGAAGGCCCGGGGCCGCACTACCGAGGTGCTAGTCGATTCCGTCATCGCCGCCTTCCGTTGCCCGTTCACCGTAGCGGCCTCCGCGCCGCCAGACCAAAAGCGTGCCCAGCGCCAGGGAGAGCGCGGCCCAGAAGAGGATGATGAGCCAGCCCTCGGGGTCCGGGAGCGTGTTGTAGATGAGCACGGAGCGGGCATGCTCGAGGATCCAGTACATCGGGTTCCAGTGGATGGCCGTCGCGACGGCGGGCCCCAGATCGGCGAAGCGCTCGGCCGCGAACATCACACCGGAGCCGAACATCCACGCGCGCACCGCGATGCTGAGCAGGTTCTGCAGGTCTGGCACGAGGCCGACGAAGTGCGCGGCCAGGAGCGAAAGGCCCAGGTTCAGGGCCATCTGCGCGGCGATGATGGGCACCACGAGCAGCGCGAGCGGCGAGAAGACCTCCTGGGGAGGGAGGATGATGATGATCAACAGCAGCACGAGGTAGCTGGGGAAGCCGCTGAGCCAGGTCCGGAGATTGACGACGACGGGCGCCGTGGCCGGCGGCAGGCGCGTTCCCGCCGTTCCCCCTCGTTGTTTCAGGAGAGACGTCGAGGACCCCGTGATGCACTTGGTCGTCAACTGGAAGAAGAACACGCCAATGAGCAGGAAGCCGATGAAGTTCTCGATCCCCCGGCTCGTCTGCAGGATGATGCCGAAGACCACGTAGTACATGGCCCCATTGAGGATCGGATTGAGGATCAGCCAGAGGCTGCCCAGGCGTTGGCCGCGCGTAGATCCCTGCACATGGGCGCGGGCCTCGTGGAACATGTAGCCGCGGGCGTCCCAGATCTTGACCAGCTCATCGGCCAGTCCGTCGCGCGAGCCCTGGACCTTGAGCCCGGTGACGTCGACGAAGACCAACTCGCTGGCTTCCGCTTCCGGCCCGCTCTCTCCGTTGGATGCCGTCACTGATCCACCACCTCGGCGCGCAATTGTCCATAGCGGGCGATGCTCAGTTCCGCGACGCGCTGCCACGTCCGGGTCTCGAGCACCACGGACCGGCCCGCCCGTCCCATCGCGGCCCGCTGGCTCCCATCGTCGAGCAGAGTCTCGATCGCACGCGCCAACGCCGCCGGGTCGCTGGCGGGAACGCATAGCCCCGTCACGCCGGGGACGACCATTTCCCGCAGCGCAGGGAGGTCGGAGGCCACGACGGGCCGGCACGTGGCCATCGCCTCTACGGGCTTCAGGGGGGTGACGGATCGCGTGACGGCGAAGTCCTTGCGGGGCACCACGAAAACGTCCATGGCCCGGTGGTAGCGGACGGCACGCTCTGCGCTGACCCGGCCGGGGAAGACCTCGTGCGGATCGAGGCCGAGCGCGGCGGCCTGCAGCCGCAGTTCCGAGAGGGCCGGCCCGTCGCCGACGACCTTGAGCCGGACGTCATCGCGTTCCCTGCGGAGGATCGCGTAGGCCTCGACGAGGTCGTCGATGCCCTCGTAGCCGATGAGGCTCGAGACGGTCCCGACGAGCAGCGGCTCGGGGTCCAGGCCCATCTCCGAGCGGGCGACGCGCGGCGGTGGCGGCATGTCCAAGTAGGCATCGCCGACGGCGTTCGGTGATAGCAGGACGCGGGCCGGGTCGACGCCGAACCCGATGATGCGTTGACGCATGGCGTGGCCCAGGGTGAAGACGAGGTCGGCGGACAGCATCACGTCGGTTTCGCGCCGGGTGAAGTCGAGGTAGCGCTCGGAGGTGGCGGCCTCGGGGCTCCGCTTCGAGACCCAGGTGTCGGCGAGCTGACCGCGGACCTCGTAGATCCAGGGCAGCCCCGTGGCTTCGGCCACGGCGCGCACGACGAGTCCGTTGACGAAGTGCGTGGTGGTGTGGAGCACGGACGGCCTGACGTCCAGGACGAGAGCCAGCAGCTGCTCGGCCTCCTCCTGCAGCCGGTCGCGGAGGTTGGGGATGCCGTTTCGGGAGAGCAGGCGGTGGTAGCGGACGCCGTCGATGTCGTGCTTCCGGCTGGGGCCGAGGATGCCGAGCGTCTCGGGGTAGCCGAGTCGCGTCGCCGCGTGCACGTCCCAGCCCAGCTCGTGCTGGGCGCTCAACAGGGAATGCGAGCGCTTCGTGTAGCCCGTCTGGGTGTAGGGCAGGGAATTGTTGAGCAGGTGCAGCACCACCCGTTCGCGGGGCTCGTAGTCCGGGACCGCTTCGACGACGGGGGTCCACCGGCCGTAGACGTCCTGCTCGGCGAGGTAGCGTTCGCGGAGCCGCCGCGTGCGCGCGTCGTCCTCGCGGAGGCAGTTGATGGCCTCGCTGACCCGCCCGTTGTACCAGTGGATCTTGGCCCAGGTGGTGCCCCCGCCGTCCGCTGCTGGATCCATGCGGGTGGCGAAGGTCTGGCCGAGTGCCGGCAGCTCCCCCGCGAGGGACACATCGGCCAGGTACTTGGCCCGCGCGCCCCGGGGGGCCTTCTCCAGGGCCACGGTGAGTCGATGGCGCAGGATCCGGGCGTCGCCGACGAGCAGGGCCGTCATCACGCCGAGGCGCGAGGCCGGGGCGACGGCCAGGATCGAGTCCATCCGCCGCAGCCACCGCTGCAGTCCCGGCGTCGACTTGCGGCCCCACAGCCGCAGCCAGAAGGCCACGGGATCCTCGCGCAAGTGGCGTCGCACAGTATGCCGCAGTGCCAGGAGCCGCCTCACTTGCCCGCCCCTCGCCGGGGGGCCCGGAAGACCTTGAGGTAGTACCAGACGCCCAACGTCAGGACGCCGGCACCCAGGAGGACGTGGACCAGCGTCTGGCCGCCCCAACCGGTGGCCGATGAGGCCTGCTCCGTGTCCGCGGTGGCGGGCTCGGGCGAAGGCGTGCTGGAGGGCGCCGGGCTGGAGGGGACGCCGGCCGAAGCCGAGGATGCCGCCGCGGGTGCGGTGGACGCCTCACTGCTCGTGGGTGGTTCGGCACTCGTGCTCTCGGGGGCGGCGGACTCCGGCGCGCCCGGTGTCGGCGTCGAGGCATAGAGGACTTGACGTGAGGCGAAGTCGTACTGGAAGCCGCTCGGGGCCAGCGATCCCCGAACCACCATGATTCCGCTCGCGGGATTGATGAGCAGTCCCGTCCGCGGGTGCACCAGGAAGCCGGAAGAGGCGTCGACTGCGAAGCCCGTGCGGGGGTCGACGGCGGCCGCGGGCGCGGTCGGTCGCTGGGCCGTCGGCGTGGGGGCCGGAACGGAGGGGCGCCGGCTCGACGACGGCCGGGGGGCCGTGGTCGGCGCGGCGGGGGCCGTGGTGGAGGGCGTCGGATCCTGCGTCGGGCCCGTCGTCGGGTCCCCGGTGCCCGGGTCCGGGTCCACTGGCTCGGTGGCCGGCGGAGGGGTCTCCGTGGCCTGGACCACGGGAAGCGGCTCGGCGGCCGCCGGCGGAGCGCCCACGGCGGCGCCAAGCAGGACGGCGGCCAGGACCGCCCCGGCGGCCGCCGGGGCTCCCGGACGCCGCTCGCGCCAACGCCGACCCATCCCTAGTTCCCGATTCCGTTCTCGACGACGTACGCCGTCAAGGCGTCGTCCCGGAGCGCTTCGCCGATCGCACCCACGGCCTCGGGATCGTTGACGACGATCGACTGACCATCGGCGGAGCGGCCGACGCCCCGGTTGGGCAGGGTGAAGGCGTGGACGTCGCCGGAGCGGACGTCGCGCAGGCCGACGGCAAGCTGGCCGATCTCGGCCCCTCCCAGGCCCTCGTCGACGGAGACATAGGGGGAGAATTCGTCGACGATCGTGGAGATCCTGCCCGGGTTCAGCAGGGTATCGGGGGTCAGGAACGAGGACATGAGCGACTTGAGGAAGAGCTGCTGGTTGGCGACGCGCGAGTAGTCGCCGTCGCTGAACTGCTTGCGCTCCCGGACGAACTTGAGCGCCGATTCCCCATCGAGCAACACCGGCCCGGCCGGGAAGTGCTCCCCCTGGGAACCGGTCGAGGTGAAGGCGCGGGGGTTGTTCACCGTGACCCCGCCGAGGGCGTCGGTCAGGGACTGGAAACCCTCGAAGTCGATGATCGCCACGTGGTCGATCGGCACCTCGAACATGCCCTCGAGCGTCTCGACGAGCAACGGGATGCCCCCGAAGGCCAAGGCTGCGTTGATCTTGTGCGAGCCCTGACCGGGAATCTCGACCCACGTGTCCCGCATGACCGACATGACATTGATCGAGCTGCGGTCCCCGGGGATGTTCACGAGCATCATCGTGTCGGAGCGGCCGCCATTGGGCACGGACGGCAGGTCCTCCGTCTCGCCGCTGCCACCACGGACGTCGGAGCCGATGAGCAGGAAATTGAGGGCGTCCTTATTGGCGTCGGACGTCTCGGGGCGGGCCGCGCCGCTCGGGAAGACGGACTCGATGCGCTGGGCCTTGGATTCGAAGGAGTTCATGAGGCTGAAGAGGTAGCCGAAGGCGATAGCCCCGGCGACGGCTACGAGGACGAGCAGGGAGACGATCACCACGACCACGGGGCGGCGCTTCCGCGGCTTCCGCGCGGCGGGCTCGTGGTCTTGGCCCATCAGTTCGTTCACGCCGGTCATGCGACTCCCTCGGTCTCTGGACACGGAGGGGCAACGCTATTGCCCCCCCATGGCACGGAGCGCACGTTCCCATGACGCTCCGCAGCTACCGATAGTATCCCATGGTGACCAATTTTCCCCTCCGGAAGCCCACGGCGGTCGCGGCACTGTGCGCCGCGGCGGCGCTCCTGACCGCCTGTTCGGTTCCGCTGGACGTCGAGTCGGCGGAAAATGCCAACGATCCCCGCTGCGCGGACATGATGGTCGTCCTCCCGGACGAGCTCGCCGGCCACTCCCAGCGCCCCACCAACAGCCAGGCCACCTCGGCCTGGGGCGATCCGTCGCACGTCGTCCTGCGCTGCGGCGTGCCGATCCCCGGCCCCACGACGGATCCGTGCGTGAGCGTCAACGGCGTCGACTGGGTGGCCCGTGAGGGAGACCCCGCGTGGACACTGACCACTTACGGCCGCGAGCCCGCCACGGAGGTCCTTTTCGACCCGACGGCCGTGGCCTCGAGCACGGTGCTCGCCGAGCTCGCCGCGGCGGCGGGCCGCATTCCCGCCGACCGCGAGTGCACCTCGGTGGATCAGGACCTCGAGCTGCCCTGACGAACGTGCCTAGCGCAGCCCGGTCCGCCGGTTCATCGCAAGCCAGATCAGCTCGTCGATGAGCTCGCGGTAGGGCAGCCCGGAGGCCGCCCACATCTGCGGGTACATGCTGATGGGCGTGAATCCGGGCATGGTGTTGATCTCGTTGATGACCCACCGGCCGTCGGGGGTGTAGAAGAAGTCCACGCGGGCCAGGCCCTCGGCTCCGACGGCGTCGAACGCGGCCACGGCGAGCCGCCCGAGCTCCTCGCCCGCGCCCTCCGGCAGCTCGGCCGGGCAGCTGAGCTTTGCGGCGGCGCCGTCGACGTACTTGGCCTCGAAGTCGTAGAAGGTGTGCGCGCCGGCCTCCACGGCGATCTCCCCGGGAAGGGAGGCGCGGGCCGGCGAGGCGCCGCGTCCCTCGAGGACGCCGCACTCGATCTCCCGGCCCGTGATCCCGGCCTCGATGACGACCTTTGGATCGTGCTCGCGGGCCGCCTCGACGGCGGCACGCAGCTGCGAGGGGTCGTCGACGCGGCTGATCCCGACCGAGGACCCCGCCCGCGCCGGCTTGACGAAGAGCGGGTAGTCGAGTCGCCCGGAGGTCGCAAGCGCGGCCTCGGGATCGCGCTGCCATTCCTTGTCCGTGATGACGACGTAGGGCCCGACCTCGAAGCCGGCCGCCTCGAAGACCACCTTCATGTAGTGCTTGTCCATGCCGATCGCGCTCGCGGAGACCCCGGAGCCCACGTAGGGCACGTCGGCGAGCTCGAGCAGGCCCTGGAGGGTGCCGTCCTCGCCGAAGGGACCGTGGAGCAGGGGGAAGACCAGGTCCACTCCCCCGAGACTGCGCACGCTCCCGTTGCCGTCGTGCGCCTGCAGCTCGCTGCCGGCGGAGACGTCCGCCAGGCGGACGGGAGTCCCTCCTGCGACCTCGGGGGCCTCTCCCGAGGACAGCGACCAGTCGGCGGGGTCCTGCTCGACGAGCGACCACGAGCCGGAGCGGGTGATGCCCACGGGGACGACGTCGTACTTCTCGCGGTCGATCGCCTTCATGACGCCGGCCGCCGTGACGCAGCTGACCGCGTGTTCGGAGGAACGGCCGCCGAAGAGCAGGGCGACGCGCGGCTTGCGGAGGGAATCTTGGGTCATGCGTTTCCACCTTCGGATTTCAGGTCCCGGCCCAGGAGACGGTCGCCCATGCCGGCGACGGACAGCCGTCCCTCGAGCACGTCGACGACGGCCTGCGTGATGGGCATCTCGACGCCGTGGCGCCGGGCCAGGTCGAGCACCGCGGAGCCGGATTTGATGCCCTCCGCGGTCTGGGTCATGCGCTGGTTGACCTGCTCGAGGGTCAGCTCCTCGCCGAGGAGCCGGCCCGCCGTGCGGTTGCGGGACAGCGGCGAGGAGCACGTGGCGACGAGGTCGCCGAGGCCCGCGAGCCCGGCCATGGTCTCCACCTTGCCCCCGAGGGCCAGCGTCAGCCGCGTCGTCTCGGCGAGTCCGCGCGTGATGACGGAGGCCTTGGTGTTATCACCCATCCCCCGCCCGTCGCAGATGCCGACGGCCAGGGCGATGACGTTCTTGACGATGCCGCCGAGCTCGACGCCGACGACATCGGCGTTGGTGTAGGGCCGGAAGTAGCGCGGCGTCGCTGCCGCGGCGATCCATGCCGCCGTGTCCTCGTCCAGGCAGGCCACGACCGAGGCCGTGGGTTCCTCGCGGGCGATCTCCATGGCCAGGTTGGGTCCGGAGACCACGGCGACGCGGGCGGGTGCGAGCCCCAACTCCTCGATCACGACCTCGCTCATCCGGGCGTCGGTGCCGCGCTCGAGGCCCTTCATGAGGGAGACGACGACGGCCCCCTCCGGGATATGCCGGCGGAAGGAGCGGAGCTGTTCGCGCAGGGTCTGCGCCGGTACGGCCAGGACGACGATCTCGGCTCCGTCGAGGACCCACGCCGGGTCCGTTCCGGCCACGATGTTCCCCGGCAGGACGGTCTCGCCGAGGTAGGCCGAGTTGGTGTGGTCCCGGTTGACCTCTTCGGCGACCTCGGTGCGTCGCGCCCAGAGCCGCACCGTGGTTCCCGCGGCGCGCCCTCCGTCGCCGAGGACCTTGGCGAAGGTGGTTCCCCAGCTCCCGGCCCCCATGACCGCGATGGAACGCGGTGCGGGCCTCATGCCTGCTCCCCGTCCGTGGGCGCTGCGCCGAAATCGCGGCCCGTGGCCTTCTGGCCGTGCACTGCGGGATCCCACGGCTTCGCGGGAGGTTCCGCGCCGCGCAGCACGGCCACCTCGGCCGTGACGGCGGCGATGATGCGGGACGTCGCCTCCTCGAGCACGGTCCGGGTCACGGGCCGGCCCAGGAGGTCGGAGAGGTCCACCGGATCACCGACGCGCACGCGGACGGTCTTGCGCGGCCAGATCTTGAGCGACTTGCCGTAGCGGGGCAGCACCTGCTGGGCACCCCAATGCGCGATCGGCACCACGGGCGCCCCGGTCTGGAGGGCCAGGCGCGCGGCCCCCGTGCGCCCGCGCATGGGCCACTCGTCGGGGTCGCGCGTGAGCGTTCCCTCCGGATAGACGATGGCGACGGAGCCCTCGTCGATGAGCTGGCGGGCCAGCGTCAACGACTTGTTGGCCCCCGCGGTGCTGCGGGCCACGGGGATCTGGCGGGTCGCCCGCAGGACGGCGCCGACCACAGGCACTTTGAACAGCGATTCCTTGGCGAGGTAGCGCGGCAAGCGGCCGTGGTTGTAGAAGGCGTGCCCGACGACGAGCGGATCGATTTCCGTCACGTGGTTCGGGCAGGCGATGAATCCGCCCTCGGGAAGCGCATCGAAGCGCTCCCACGTCCGGCCCATCATGAGATTGAGCGCAGGCCTCGCGATGCCCGCGACGATCCCGAAGACGACGCGGGCGCCGAAGGTCTCAGTCATGGTGCGCGAGGACCTCGGCGGACAGCTCGACGTCGGCGCCGAGCGCGGTCAGCTTGTCCATGAAGCGCTCGTAGCCGCGGTTGATGATCTCGATGCCGGTGACGCGGCTCGTCCCCTCGGCCGCGAGGGCGGCGATGAGATGGGAGAAGCCGCCGCGGAGGTCCGGGATGTCGATCTCCGCCCCGCTCAGCTGGGCGGGGCCGGTGATGACGGCGGAGTGCAGGAAGTTGCGTTGTCCGAACCGGCACGGAACGGCGCCCAGGCACTCCCGGTGCAACTGGATGGTGGCGCCCATCCGCACGAGGGCCTGGGTGAAGCCGAAGCGGTTCTCGTAGACGGTCTCGTGCACGATCGAGACGCCCTCGGCCTGGGTGAGGGCCACGACGAGCGGCTGCTGCCAATCGGTCATAAAGCCGGGATGCACGTCGGTTTCCAGGACGAGCGGCTTCAGCGGCCCGCCCGGGTGGAAGAAGCGGATGCCGTCGTCGTACACCTCGAAGGCGCCTCCGACCTTGCGGTAGGTGTTGAGGAAGGCGGTGAGGTCCTCCTGGTCGGCGCCCTCGACGTAGATGTCGCCGCGCGTGACGAGCGCCGCCGAGGCCCACGAGGCGCCCTCGTTGCGGTCGGGCAGCGCACGGTGGTTGTAGCCGACGAGCGACGGTACGCCCTCGATCCGGATGACGCGGTCCGTCTGCACGGAGATGATCGCGCCCATCTTCTGCAGCACGGAGATCAGGTCCATGATCTCTGGCTCGACGGCGGCGTTCTTCAGCTCCGTGATCCCCTCGGCCTTCACGGCCGTGAGCAGGACCTGCTCGGTGGCCCCGACGCTCGGGTAGGGCAGCTCGAGCTTGGCGCCCTTGAGGCCGTGGGGGGCGGAGATCGCGATCCCGCCGGGGCGCTTGTCGACGACGGCACCGAAGTTGCGCAGGACGTTCAGGTGGTAGTCGATGGGGCGGTCGCCGATGCGGCAGCCACCGAGGTCCGGGATGAACGCCTCGCCGATGCTGTGGATCAGGGGTCCGCAGAAGAGGATGGGAATCCGGGAGTCGCCGGCGTGGGCGTCGATCTCACGGGAGGGCGCCTGCTTGGCGCCGGCCGGATCGAGGGTCAGGTCCCCCGTGGCGGGGTCCTTGCTCACGGTCACGCCGTGGATCTCCAGAAGCGAGGTGACGATCTCCACGTCGCGGATCTCCGGGACGTTGCGCAGGACCGACGGCGATTCGGCGAGCAGCGCCGCGACCATCGCCTTCGGCACGAGGTTCTTGGCTCCCCTGACTCTTACCTTCCCCTGGAGCGGGACTCCGCCGCGGATCGTCAGGACTTTGCCCATGGATGTCGTACCTCGCACTTGGATCGGTCTTCCGGAAGCCCGGAACTTCCCTGCAAGCATACAGCCACGCCCTCCGCGGACCCGGCAATTCAGCCGGTCGCGGAGGGCGTGGGGCGGAGCGTTGCGGCTCAGCTGCGGGCGGGCAGCGTGACCGGCTTGTGGGCCGGCCGCGTGGCCTCGTAGGCCGTGATCGCGTCCTCCTGCTGCAGGGTCAGGCCGATGTCGTCGAGCCCCTCCATGAGCCGCCAGCGGGTGTAGTCGTCGATCCCGAATCCCGTCGTGAGGGAGCCGCAGGTGACGGTGCGCGACGCCAGGTCGACGGTCACCCCGGTGCCGGGGTGGTTCTCGAGCTCCTTCCAGATCAGCTCGATGTCCGCCTGCTCGACCTCGGCGGCGACGAGCCCCTGCTTGCCGGAGTTGCCCCGGAAGATGTCCGCGAAGCGCGAGGACAGAACGGCCTTGAAGCCGTAGTCCTTCAGGGCCCAGACGGCGTGCTCGCGCGAGGACCCGGTGCCGAAGTCCGGCCCCGCGACCAGGACGGATCCGCGCGAGAACGGCTCCTGGTTGAGGATGAAGTCGGGGTTCTTGCGCCATCCGGCGAAGAGCGCGTCCTCGAAGCCGGTGCGCGTGATCCGCTTGAGGTAGACGGCCGGGATGATCTGGTCCGTGTCGACGTTGCTCTGGCGCAGCGGGACGCCGATGCCGGTATGGGTGTTCAGCTTTTCCATGGGATCACCTTTCCTAGGCGGCGGCCGTCGCGGCGGCCTCGGCGGCCGGCGGGAGGTCAGACGGGGAGCTCAAGGTGCCGCGCACGGCGGTGGCGGCCGCGACGAGCGGGGAGACGAGGTGCGTGCGACCGCCCTTGCCCTGCCGCCCCTCGAAGTTGCGGTTGGAGGTGGACGCGCAGCGCTCGCCCTCGGAGAGCTGGTCGGGGTTCATGCCGAGGCACATCGAGCAGCCGGCGAACCGCCACTCGGCGCCGAACTCCTTGAAGACCCGGTCCAGCCCCTCGGCCTCCGCCTCGAGCCGGACGCGCGCGGAGCCGGGCACCACGATCATGCGGACGTCGGGGTCCTTCGCCCGCCCCTGGATGATCGAGGCGGCGGCGCGCAGGTCCTCCATGCGGCTATTGGTGCAGGAGCCGAGGAAGACGGTGTCCACCCGGATCTCCTTCATCGGGGTGCCCGCTTCCAGGCCCATGTACTCGAGGGCCCGCTCGCACGCGGCGCGCGCGTTCTCGTCCTCGAAGTCCCCGGGTGCGGGGACGCGTTCGGACAGGGACACGCCCTGCCCGGGGTTGGTGCCCCAGGTCACGAACGGCTCGAGCTCGTCGGCGTCGAGGTGGACCTCGGCGTCGAACGCGGCGCCCTCGTCGGTGTGCAGGGTGTCCCAGTAGTCGACGGCGGCGTCCCAGTCGTCGCCCTCGGGGGCGTGCGGGCGCCCCTTGAGGTACTCGTAGGTCGTGGCGTCGGGGGCGATCATCCCGGCGCGCGCGCCGGCCTCGATCGACATGTTGCAGATGGTCATGCGCGCGTCCATGGAGAGCGAGCGGATGGCCGAGCCGCGGTACTCGAGGACGTAGCCCTGCCCCCCGCCCGTGCCGATCTTGGCGATGACCGCGAGGATGATGTCCTTGGCCGTGACGCCGGGGCGGAGGGTCCCCTCGACGTTGATGGACATCGTCTTGAACGGCTTGAGCGAGAGCGTCTGCGTGGCCATCACGTGCTCGACCTCGGAGGTGCCGATGCCGAAGGCGAGGGCGCCGAAGGCGCCGTGGGTGGAGGTGTGGGAGTCGCCGCAGACCACCGTGGTCCCGGGCTGGGTCAGCCCCAGCTGGGGTCCGACGACGTGGACGATACCCTGTTCCTTGTCGCCGAGGGAGTGCAGGCGCACGCCAAACTCGGCGCAGTTGCTGCGCAGGGTCTCGATCTGGGTGCGGCTCGTGAGGTCGGCGATGGGCTTGTCGATGTCCAGCGTCGGCGTGTTGTGGTCCTCGGTCGCGATCGTCAGGTCGGGCCGGCGCAGCCGCCGCCCCGCGAGCCGGAGCCCCTCGAAGGCCTGCGGGGAGGTCACCTCGTGCACGAGGTGCAGGTCGATGAAGATGAGGTCGGGCTGGCGTGCGGCGCCTTCGCCCTCGCCGTGGCGCACGACGTGCGCGTTCCAAACTTTCTCGGCCAGCGTCAGCGCGTTCTTCTCCGCGGACATCCCAGCCTCCTCCCGTGTGTCGCAGCGTTCGTGGTTCAACTGAAGCACCGTGCCGCGTGGACACGCCAGTCCCCGGCTGGCTATCTCATATAATGAGACGCTAGTATCAGCTTATGGACAACTCGAGTGGTGTCGGAGTGATCGACAAGGCGGCCATGGTGCTCGACGCGCTCGAGGCCGGGCCCACGAGCCTGGCCCAGCTCGTGGCCTCGACGGGCCTCTCCCGCCCCACGGTGCACCGCCTGGCCCAGGCCCTCGTCCACCACCGCCTCGTCGGCAAGGACATCCACGGGCGCTTCGTCCTCGGCGGCCGCCTCGTCGAGCTCGCCTCGGCCGCAGGCGAGGACCGGCTCATCGCCGCCGCCGGGCCGCTGCTCGTGCGCCTGCGCGACGCGACGGGCGAGAGCTCGCAGGTCTTCCGGCGCCAAGGCGAGCACCGCGTCTGCGTCGCCTCGGCCGAGCGCCCCGTGGGGCTGAGGGACACCATTCCCGTGGGAACGCAGCTGTCGATGAAGGCGGGCTCGGCGGCCCAGGTCCTCCTCGCGTGGGAGGACCACCAGCGCCTCCTCGACGGGCTCCACGGCGCCCGCTTCACCCCCACGATCCTGGCCGGGGTACGACGCCGGGGCTGGGCCCAGAGCCTCGGCGAACGCGAGCCGGGGGTCGCCTCGGTCTCGGCGCCGGTGCGCGGGCCCAACGGACGCGTCATCGCGGCGGTCTCGATCTCGGGTCCGATCGAGCGCCTGACCCGCCAGCCCGGACGCGTCCACTCGGACATCGTGTGCAGGATCGCGGCCCAGCTCAGCGACGCCGTCCGGACGGGACAGGAGAATCCGTGAACAGGCCCGCCCAGGGCGCCCCTCCGGCGCCGTCGTTCGTCTACGAGGTCACCATGCAGAGCCGGCGCGCGCACGTGCGGCGGGACACGACGGCGTGGATCCTGGACGACAAGCTCGCCGCCTACCGCTTCGCCGCCGCGATCGGCCTCCGCGTCCCGGCGGTCTCCCCCAGGCCGCTCGCCCACACCGAGCTGGCGCTGTCCCCGGGGACCGTGGCCAAGCCGCTCGAGGGCCTCATGTCCCAGGGGGTGTTCATCATCGGCCGCGACTCGATCTTCGATCTGGAGCGCAACGAGTACCTCGCCTCGGTCGAGGAGGTCCGCGCCCGCGTCGCCGCATCCGTCGCCACGGGGCGGATCGCCACGGATGCCTGGATCGAGGAGGAACTGGTCACGAGCGACGTCGACCCGTCCTCCCCCGCACGCGACATCAAGTTCTACAGCTTCTACGGCCAGGTCGGCCTCGCCCTCGAGACGGTCCGCGGCGACGGCGTCCGCCGGTGCTGGTACAACGCCAAGGGCGAGGTCGTCACGACGGGCAAGTACACGCGGGAGCTGTTCGCGGGGCACGGGATCCCCGACGGCCTCATAGAACTGGCGGCCGAGACGAGCCTGGCCGTCCCTGCGCCGTTCCTGCGGATCGACTTCCTCGCCTCCCCCACGGGTCCCGTGCTCAACGAGTTCACGCCCAAGCCCGGCGGCGCCTCCCAGTTCAACGCCTCGACGGACCGCCGCCTCGGCTCGATGCTCGTCGCAGCGGCCGGCCGGCTGCACGCGGATCTGCTCGGGGGACGGGACTTTCCTGCCTTTAAAAAGGTCCGCGCCGAACTCTCGGAGCGCCGATAGGAGAGGGCACTCCGGCGAACGACTTCTTCCGGCGTCGAGCCGTTCTCGCCCTCCCCTACCCCGATCTCGTGAGCGTCTATCCGCATGGATCGGCTTTCGCCGTGTTTCGGCTAGGAATCTACATCATCCAATCAGGAAGCACTGGGCTCGCCGGTTGTGACAAACTTCGCCTAAAAGACGTTCCCGAGTTTGCCACAAGGTCAACAATGCGATCATCGCGATCCAGTCGTGACGACGTCTCCTCGACTGGCGATCAATGAATCCTCCTTGACTGGCGGAATCGGCTTCGTGCCGACGATCTCCAAGGCAATGGTTGTGGCCTGAATCCAGGAACGAGCTCTGAAGGCCTCGCCCTCAACGACAACCCGAAAACGGATCGGAAGCGCCGACTTTCCGGACGTAATGAAGTTGAGCTCCACCGGTTCGGATGATGCGGCCAAGTCCTGGCGGAACGTCTGCCCATTGATGTCGACCTCAACGAAGAGCTTGCCCAGGGCCCGTTCGTTCTGATACTTCGAATGGAGCACCATCTGAATGGTCGTTGCCCGCTGCTCGAGCAGCTTGATAGAACCCTCATGGGACACCAACATGCCCGATTTCGGTACGTCCGTCTCCATTGCAAGCTCTAGTCGGTGCAGCCCGGCCTTGAGAAGCGGATTGCCACCAACCTTCATCTCAGGAAGCCCGGCAGCCGACGAAACAACGCCCTGGAAGTGCGCAGCCAGGTCATGGCGAGGCGCTGCCTTCCGTCGGGCGGGCGCTTCATTGGCAGCGGGCACTTCGTAGACCCCAACAACCGCATTGGCCTCAGCTATCGACTGCGCTGAAACGTCAAGTGCAGAACGAGCCCCGGATTCAAGTTCGGCAATCAGATTCGAGCTGTTCTCGGAGATCCCCTCGGCGATAGAGCTGATAAGGCGAGCTGTCATCGTCGATGCGGACGCCGTGAGATCTAGTCCGTCAGCGGAACGGTCCACTTCTGCGAAATGCCGATAGACCTTGGGGTCGTAGCACAAGCCGACGACGGGAACTCGAACACGGTGTGCGATGAGTGCGGCGTGCAGGCGCATGGCCAACACCGCGGAGCAGCTCTGCAGCGCACCCAGATACTCCTCGAGGCTGAGTTCACCACCCCTGTCCAGGAAGACGGTTGGAATGCTCTTGGGAAGCCGCCGCGTCACCTCGCCGATGACGTTACGGTCCATGCGGGGACCAGCTTGCATCGGAAGCGCAATGACGGCCAGTTTCTCACCACGCGCCGTCAACTGACCCGAAAGATCAACAAGCGCGTCACGAACTTCGCGGCAGACAACTTCCATGTCCGCCTGACCCCAGGGCCTGAGGTTCAACCCGACCAAAGTGTATCCCGCATCCCGCAGCTGCTGGACTTCATCGGAAACCACGGATTCCGTTCCGTCTAGGTCGACGGCATAAACGGAGTCAGGCCCGACAGTGAGCTTGCCGTCAGCGATCTGCAGACTCCGGAGAATGTCACCGGAATCTGGGTCACGCACGTAGATCGAATCGGCCTGCGATGCTAGGAACTTGACCGTCTGCCTGGCGTAGTGATCCGACAGGGGCCCGACACCCAGTCCGACGACATGAAATGGAATCTCGAGGACCTTCCCCATCAAGGGGAGGATGCCGAAGCCGGCCATCGAGATCGTCCCACCGGTGAACATCGCTGGCAGGCCACCCCCACGTTCGAACGTGTAGTCATGCCACAATCCACCTCCACCGAGCAGGACAGCCGATGCGGTTTTCACCTGGTAGCCGGCGATGGCATGAGACTTCCTGTCAAAGGCCTGCAGACCGTGAGAGGCCTCGACCTGAGTTGGACTCTCTGCGGCCACGTACACCTGTACGGCCTCATCCGCGTCCATCAAAGTCGAGCTGATCGATCGCAGGATCATCTCGTCACCCAGGTTCCGCGCACCGTAAAAGCCGGAAACGATGACCTTCTTGGCACGCGGGTAGGACCGAGACAACGTCCTGCGAACCTGCTCAAGGCGATCAGCTGAAATCCGTACGCTATCGTCTCGCCCCAGATTGCGCAGTACGTCCAAGAGAGCCATCCATCGATGCTCGTAGAGATGGTCGTTGACGATCCGTCGAAAACCATTCTCGACGATCCGGTCGTACTCATCCGGGTTGTTCAAGTAGTAGTCGATCTGGCGGGACAAGTCTGCCTCGTCTTCATAGCCGATGATCTCTTCGCCGTAGGTGAAGAACTGCGACATCTCGTCGAACTTCCCAGTGGCGACCATTCGTCCCTGGCCGGCAGATTCGAAGACACCGCACTTGATATTGATATAGCCGGCCCTGGTCAATGGGAAATTGACGTGGATTCGACCTCCACGGAGAGCCTGCACCATCTCCTGGCCCGCCACGGTGATCGAATCCGGAACTTCCCAACCCCGCCCGTACGTCCGCACATCGAATTTCTCGTTGAGCGCCGTCATCATCTCGTTGCGATCCGGCCTATTCGTAGCATGCCCAAGGCAAATCACATCAGCGTCGAACGAAGGATTAGCAGGAATGTCTTGGGTAACGAAGCCGCGATCGATCCCGAACGGGAAGTACACCGTATTGAAGATGCCAGCGTCGCGGTACATGTCCATGGCCGTCGTCGCGTTCGTTGTGTGTACGTCGAAAACGTGCTGATAGTCCCGAATGGACGGAAAAACGTCCGGATCGCTCAGCGTGATTCCAACCAGGACAATGCCCCGATCTTTGAGCTTCTGCGCGTCTTCTTCGGTGAACGTCAGTCCCCCGGCACAACAGACGACGACTTGCGGTTGAAACCGATCGATCGTTGCCTCAATCTTTTCCAATCGAACGTAGATCGGGCCCATGCCGCCTTGGCGGCGAAGCGGGTTGTCCAGAATGCGATGTCGCGAAGTGTCCAGATCCAATACATGGTGCCCAAGGTTTCGCAGCGATCGAGACAGCGACGAAACGATGTCCGTGGTGCCATTGACGGAGGTGCCAATGAACAGAATCTTCCAATGGAATCCTTGATCGAAGATCTTCTCACTAAGTTCCTGCCGCAGCTGCTCAATCTTAGTGTTCACATTCTCCCTGTTCTACGTACTGGTGACTGATTCAGTCCATGTTCGCAGAAATTTCCTGCAACGACCGCGTCGTGGCTTAACAACCCGCGAACTATGTCTGTCGACTGTCTGAACTCATCGCCGAATTGTCATCGTCGATCCTTGGCTTGGATTCCGCCTGTTCCAGGAGGCGCTCTAGTGCTTCTTCAGCGGAAAAGTTAGCCAACCCGACGCCCAACGCCGAGCAGCGCACCTGACGCGCCGCACTGGGGTCGGCCACCAGTCTGCCCAACTTGCGCTGGAGCTCTCTACCTTCTGCGGCGACAATCCAAGCCCGCGCCTGTCCAGCAGGTGTCCGACTTGCAGGCGTTCTCGCAACCACGACTAGCCCTCCTCCCAAAAGAAAGTGACCAAAGAGTCTGTTGAGTGGGTGACCAGGCCGGGAATCGTCCGTGAGCACGATCGACAAAGTGCTGTTCGCGAGACGGGCCACTTTGGCCAGCCCATGAGGCTGACCGCGCACTTCATCTGCCACGTAGGTAGAGACTTCCATGGCCCCCAGACCCCCAATGAGATCCGAGTTCCTTGCGAGTTGTCGCCGATCGTCCGCCACGATCACCGCGCGCTGTTGGCGGTTCCCTTGCATTCGGAGGATTCGGAGGAAATCTCGATCGACGAGATCGGGCAGCACGATGACATTCTCAATCCCCCAATCCAGCAGCGCCTCTCGAGCGGACTCGTGAAGCACTGAGATGGCGTCCGCTTGGGCCGCCAATCGGCCGAGAGACTCGGAGTACCCTGTCGCTTCAATCTGGTGTACCACCACCAGGACATCGGCGCGGTCCCGTAGTCGGATCGTAGCTGCGGGGGCCGGGAGGAAGACGGCACCGACGAGGACATAGCAATCAATGACGCCTGAGAGCCGGTCATGAAGTTTGTCAAGGTCGACTATCGCAGAAAATCCGCCGAACGGGTCGGGACTCAGACAGCCCTCCAAGTCCTGGGGCAGCACGTCTACTACATCGTGTCCCGCTGACCTCAGTGCGCGGGTTGCCGTCCGCAGCGCGGAAAAGTGATCCCCACGGCCGCGCCCGAGAACTGCGATCTTCTTCCGCGGCAAGGACTCCCATCCGACGGCCAAGTGCTCGTTGATCACCGCCTCGCGCGATTCATCAATGCTCGACAACTGCATCGATTCACGACACGAAGCGGGGGAATCTGCCGCCTGATCCTCGCTTCCTTCCTGCCCAGCAGAGGAAAAACCGCGGAACCAATCAGCCCGCTCCAAAGCCCCCAGTCGTCGCCATCCATCGTCAACAAGAAGTTGCTCCAGAGCCAACACTCGCGACGCGGCACTAAAATCAAGCTCGAACCGGCGTCGCGTGCGTCGCCCCAGTTCAGGCAGCTCACCGGACGACAGCAGGTCAGCACAAACGACGCGGAGGTTCTCGGCATCGTGCACCAACTTGGCCTCGGGGAACGCGTCGAGCGTCTCGCCTGACGGCATCAGCGATACGATCGGTAGCCCCATCGCAGCACATTGAACCACCCTGCTGGGAATCTGAAAGCTTCCGAGTTTGTCGAGCCCGTCGAACCACGTCGGCGCCCCGCGATGATCGGCGAACAACTGCGGAATGTTGATCGCCAGCCGAGACCGTGACCCGGCCTCGAGAACCTCTTCCTGGGTGTCGAGGTATCCGCCCGAGACATTCAAGTAGTCGTCGCCAACCTGGCCGTGGATACGCAGGTCTAGCCCCAAGAGCCCGAGTTGATAGTAGCGTTTCCGTCGAATCTTATCGTTGACGTTTCCCAGGAAAACGACATCCGACTCTGGAGCCTTGGACCCATAGACATGGGGAAACTCCACCCCGTCCGACCAAAAGGGGAAGTTGACGCCCGTAGGCCTCCCGTGGAGACGCTCGTAGAACTCCAATACCCGGACTCCGCCGCAATGCAGGATGGTGTCATAGAAATCGAGCACCGGTCCGTAGCAGAGTTTCCACAACACCGGATCGTCGGAGAACCACGCAAAGAGGTGACCGCCTGCGCGTCGCAAGCGACTGAGGAGCGCGACGGGTAAGCTAGCGGGCCTGAATACAAGTGTGGCATCTGGCCGAAAATCCACCACATCATCAATTGCGCCTCTCACACGCTGGATGTCGCTGGGGGCCGAGATGAACGAATGAGTGTGGGCAAGTTGACCCGTAACGAGGACTTCGTGACCACGCGCACGCAGCGCTCGCGCCAACGACCTCACAACATGCGACTCCAGGATGGAGTCGAACAAAGCGAACTTCATTCTTGAGCTGCACCATCCTCACGTGGTCGTAGCCCCGCCGCAGTCAGCGCAGCAACGAAGAATGTTTGTCCGAGGCGTCGAACGTGGTCGGAAGTCAGACTGCCCACCGTTGCCCCATCCCTGACGGTTTCAACCACGTCCCGGGGGGACATTACGCATGGTCCGGGAGCAAGCTCCCGCTTCAGAAGTAGCGCCGTGTCGGTTCGTGAGACCAAAATCAGATCGGCCACGCAGAGGCTCGGAAGATATCCGTTCAGCGAATCGGGCGTGATGGTGCACAACGCGACGAACGGAACCTGCAGGCGCCGTGCGCTATCTCGAAGCCCGGTCAAGTGTGCGTTCACGTGGCCCTCGTTCCCGAGTTTGCCCCGCCAGGCTGGATGAACCGTTTGCTCCGTCGTCTGAAAGATCACCAAGGAGGCCCTGAGGCTCTCAATAGCGAGCTCCCCGTCCCGAACGCCTACCGGAATGACTGAATACCTGCGGTTTAGGGCTCTGGTCTGGAATGAATCCAACACTCCAAGGGCAGGCGGACGCCCGGCATCGATTGCGGCACCATACTCCGTTTGGAGTGGCAGATCCGCGCAAAGAGCAGCTAGCTGCGACTCGTATTCAACCAAGTTCATCCTTTTCGAAGCCGATCACAGGGGCGCGGGATAGCATCAGTCTAGAACACGGGACCCGTCGTCCGGATTGTACAGTTCACGCAGGGCACTGAGGTATTCGCCGGATGGACGTGGTGGCGGAATCGCGCTCGGTATTTCCTTCATCAAATCCCGACCGGATCCTCGATAGGTGGAAAGATCGAACGGCTCCATCGTCGGCAAATCGAATGCCTCAAAGTAGTCGTGGAAGTCTTCACCATCGGTCAAGGCAGCCGCCACGTGATGCCCGAAGACACACCATCGCACTGGCACGCCGTATGCGTGAGCGATCATGAGACCAGTCAGCGACGTGGTCAGGACTCCATGGCAGTGAAGCACCTCGTCGATTACGCGCTCCAGTATGGCGGGCGCGGTGCCGATCGGATCTATCGCGCGAACGCCGTCAAGGGACACGTGAGCATTATAGTCGCGAGGCCCGGTGAGTAGCCCGATGTAGTTTCGCCGCCTCGACGGCCGCTCTCTCGGGATGAGCATAGGCAGGAGAAGAGCTGGATCCCCATAGACCTCGGGGCACTCACCTCCATTCTCTACGATGGCCCTCCGAGTTCGGGGACCTCTCACGGCAAGATAGCGCGCTTCGGCACTAGGGCGTTCGCCAACGGAACGGATGCCGCCACCCCACACGACATTGGATGCCGTGGTGTTGGCAAGCGTCCCCTCGCCGAGCAGCAATGATCGTTGCCGACTCCCGAACTGCGGCGTGGAAGACAGCAATCTGTCTACGATCCACGGCTTGAGGACTTCAGAGAAATGACCAGGGTAAGGAGCCCGGGACCACCAAACCATGGGGCGCTGTGCGGGCGATTCTTCCGTCGATGCCGCCTGTCGATCGAGACCCACCTCATACTGCAATGCCTCGCCACGGGCTTTGACCCGATCTTCTGCTTCGTGGACCATGGCATTCACCAACTCGTCAGCCCCGCCGAAGTCGCCCCGCCTGACCATTCTCCGCACCAAGGCCTCTCGAACGCTGACTGTTTGCGGATGCCGGCGGACGAACTCACGCAAGACCTCGTCCGCAAGGTCGGAGTTCCCATTGACGCTGAGGTAGTTCGATAGCCTCACTGCCGCTTCCTTGTCGTCCGGAAGATACCGATACGCGTAGTGGGCCAAGACGGAGGCCTCCGCACGATTGCCGGACCTCATCGCGTCGATGCTAGCGGCGGCAAGTGCCTGCCCACGAAGACCCACATCGCGCAATTTCGGTTGATGCTGGACGACTTGCGTCCGGTACTCGGAAACGTGCCCGCTATCACCTACCCAGAAAAGCGCTGCATCCACTTCGGCGTCGTGCTCCCGGGCCAGCAAAGACGGTGCGAGCAAGAGCACGTTCAGCTCCTCTTCGAATGACTTCCAGGTCTCATGCAAGACCCAGTCGTCCGTGACGTCGTCATCCGTCGAAGCCTCGAGCCTGACCAAGGCGTCAAGAAAGAGCCCCGCCCGTTCAGTACTTCCAAAGTAGAGAACGGATGGAATCCAGAACCGTGTTACCCGATATGGGTCATAGTCTCGAATGTAAGACCGCCTTCCGACGAAACCCGCCATGTCGGCCTGACAACCCTCGAGAACCGTAGGAACCTTGAGTATTCGATTGTCGACATCCATCCACAAGATCGCACCGTACTTCTTGTGCATTCGACGGAAGAATCCAATCTTCAACCGGCAGATATCCGGCCACTCAAGCCCCGCTGTTTCGACCTCCTCAATGTGGTGAGGGAGCCCAAGTCGCTCACAATCGGAGCGAAGTTTCGCTGCGCATTCGAAGTAGTAGCGATCGCCTCCGAAGAAGCTCACGACGGTTGGAAGCCCGGCGTTCGTTCGAAGGGCGCCGGCGACTTGCGTCCGTTTCATAACTTGCTCCATGGATTCATCGGCACACCTCTCAAGCTACACGGCCCGTAAGGATTCGAGCTCAGGGTCGGTTCTACGTGAATTCGATCATGAAGATGACTGGCGTGGTGGCCATGCGTCGCGGAGAGCTCCGAGGCACGTTACCTGAAGTGGTCCCATGCCCAACGGTCAAGAGGTCGCCCATCCAGCGTGACCCCTGGCTTGCTGTCGACGGCACGGCCGATCTGGACGAATCCGCCGGGGAGTGCCCCTGGAGCAAACGTCGCAAGGAGCCCAAAGTCCTCACCACCGCCGCAGACTAGTTCCAACGGATCGCAACTCCCGACTCGCACAATCTTCGAGATTTCGGTCCCGATGTTCACAAGTGCCGCCGCATCGAGTTTCAGTGCAAGTCCGCTTGCATGAGCCAGTCGGCCCCCGTCACGAGCTAGCCCGTCAGAGAGGTCCATCATCGCCGTTGCCTCACCACGCGCAGCCTCGGGCCCCAACGATAGTGGCGGGCGGGGCCGCAATTGCGCCCGAACCAACTCCGCCGATGCTCTGCTCCAGGACGTCCAGTTGTCGCGTGACTCCAAGAGAGCCAGCCCTGTCGCCGCACGCCCCAGTCCCGCTGTCACAGCGAGCACGTCTCCCGGTTTCGCTCCCGAGCGAAGAACTGGGGCCCGCCCCTCAAGGTCGCCCGTCACAGCCGTGGTGACGGAGATACCTTCTCCACGGCCAAGATCGCCGCCGGCGATCGCACACCGCGTGGCGCCCAACTCACGACAAGCCGCGCTGAAGCCATCGGCCAGATCCGTGACCCAGCCGACCGGGGTTTGCCCAGGAAGCGTCAGGCTGATCACCGCCGAGGTTGCGACGGCACCCATGGCATTAATGTCGGAAAGGTTCTGGGCAGCGGCCTTCCAGCCGACGTCGAATCCGGTCGTTCGATATCCACACGGCCACACGAGACGGAAATCCTGGTCCTCTACGAGTGTGTCGATGCTGACGACAAAGCGGCCGTCGGGCGCTGCGATCATCGCGGCGTCGTCACCCGGCCCAAGGAGGGCGCCAGCGCCTTGAAGCCGAGGCAGGATCAAATCCAGAAGGCCGGCCTCGCCCAGCCCCTCAATGGTCGCGTCGGCATCACGCACGGACTGCCTCCAGGGCCGAACGGAAGTCGTTGTAGCGGCCCAGCTCGGCGTCGACGGGCTCCACGACGAGCCGCGTCGCCACGTCGTCGACGGCGGCCTCGAGCCGCCGCCGGACGGAGCGAGCCCTGTGCCGGGCCGCCGTCCGGGCCGCGAGTCCCGAGGCCATCGCGAGGGCGACGCCCAGGACGATGCCGCCGAGCAGCATCAGGGTCGGCAGCGGGAAGCCCTCCACGGCGGGAGCCGGCGGGACGTCGAACTGGAGGTAGCCGAGGACCGCGAGGCCGCCGAGCCACACGGCACCGGCCACGGCGGCGGCGAGCACGAGCCACTGCAGCACCGAGACCGGTGCCCACCACCAGCTGCGCCGGCCGGCCGTGGTGCCGGTACGGGCGATGGCCTGGTCCACGGCGTCGGGCAGCTCCTGTGCCGAGGCCCGCGCGGCCCGGCGGATCGAGGCCCTCCACGCCTCGGGAGCGCCGTGGGCCGCGGCCTCCGCGTAGGAGCGGACGGCCGCGTCGGCCTGGGCGCGCTGGGCGGCGCCGGGGGCGGGCAGGGACGTGCGGTTGAGCTCCGGGGCGACGTCGGGGCGGTGGAGGTTGAGCCGGCGCAGGGGGTCGGGACGTAGTTTCCGCAGCCACCGTGTGGGGGGCCAACCCGTGGCGGCGGTCGAGCGGATGCGGTAGGACTTCTCCACGGCCGCCACGACGGTGCCGACGGCTCCGGCGGCGGCGAGCTCGCGGCCGAGCCGGGCGCGGGCGTCGCGGCCGGGGGCCTCCGCCGGCCGCCGGGAGCCGCCGTCGTCCAGGAGGGACGCCGCGTGCAGGACGTCGGCCGTTAGGCGTTCGGACGCGGCCGTGCGGGTGTCGGCCATCTGGCCGATGAGCTCGCGCAGCTCCCCCGTACCCTCCCCGGTCTTCGCCGATGTCGCGAGGATCCGGGCGGGCCGCACGCCCTCATCATCCAGAAGCGTGCGCAGGGATTGCAGGACGGGTCCGCGGTCCTCCGGGGCCAGGCGGTCGATCTGGTTGAGCACCACGACGCTGACCGCACCGTGACCGGCGAAGCGCCGGATGAAGTCGTGGTGCACCGCGGCGTCGGCGTACTTCTGCGGGTCCAGGACCCACACGAGCAGGTCGACTTGTCCGGCGAGGCGCTCGGCCGTTTCCCGGTGGGAGGCCTCGGTGGAGTCGAAGTCCGGCAGGTCCAGGAGGACGACCCCTCCAGGTGTGCTCTTCCGGCGCGCGCGGCCCGCCCGTCCCGGCGCGTCCGGCCCGTCGAGGAGGTGGCGCTCCTCGACGCCGAGCCAATCGAGCAGCTCGGCGCTTCCCTCGCTTCCGGAGACGGCGGCCATCGGGCGGGAGGTCGTCGGGCGCGTGGCGGCGGTGCGGGCCAGTTCCCGCCCGGTCACGGCGTTGAAGAGCGAGGACTTGCCGCTTCCGGTGGCGCCGAGGAAGCCGACGACGGTGTGGTCCGGGCTGAGCGACCGGCGGGAGGCGGCGCGTTCGAGGACGGCCAGCGCCGTGCCCGCTGCCTCGACGGGAACGACTCCGTCGCCGAGCTGGCGGGCGCGGTCGAGTGCCTCGAGGCGGGCCTCGAGGGGCGAAGCCGACGCCGTGCGCCGGCGCCGGGTCACGAGCGGCCCCCGTCGAAGCCCGCCTGCAGCTCGCGGGACAGACGGCGGAGCTCCTCGGTGTCCGCGGGGGTCCGGCCCGAGGGAAGCAGCGCCGTGAAGCGTCCGGCCTCCGCGTCGAGCAGCTCCGCGCAGCGCTCCTCGAGGAGGGACTTGGCCTTGCGGGCCAGGCGCCGGACGGCGTCCTCCCCGAAGATCGCCTCCAGCAGCTTCTGCCCGACGACCGCGGAGCCGCCGGCGATGCCGACCTCCAGACCGGTGAGCCCGGCCGTGGAGGCGAAGACGACGATCATGAGCGCCACGGCGACCCCGTTGACGCCGAAGGAGGCCATGCGGGCCGTCAACCGGCGCCCCTGCCCCTCGGTGCGGATGAGTTCCAGGAGCTCGCCCTGCCAGGCCCGGATGGCCGCGGCCGCCTCGGTGCTGAAGCCGTCCGAGACGCCACCGAGCCCCGCGCCGTCGAGCAGGGACCGTCCCGCGGGATCCTGCCGCCAGCGCTCCTCGACCCGTTCGGCGGCCGTGGCCGCCTCGTCGATGATCACGGCGTGCAGCCCGGTCTCGATGGCCTCCTCGACGGTCTTGACCGGCTGCGGCTTGCCGCTGAGGAAGGCACCGATCCGGTCGCGGAGCCGGCCGATCCCGCTCTCGAGGGAGCGGAAGAACTCCCCCGTGCCCACGAAGTCCTGCCATCGGGCCAGGACTTCGCCGCGCAGCAGCGTCCCGTCGCCGGCAGCCCGGGCGATGCCGGCGCGCGCCTCGCCGAAGGCGGAGTCCACGTCGGCGCGGAGCCGGGCGGCGGCCTCGTGCTGCTCGTCCTCCGCCGCGGCGACGAGCTCGATCCGCGGCCCGAGCTGCCGGACGACCCCGGCGAGCGTGCGGCGGGCGATCTCCGTGCGGGACGCGGCATCGCCGGCCACCTCCTCGAGCCAGGAACGCAGGCCGGCCACCGCCTCGGGCGGCAGGAGGCCGTCGGGGCCGAGCGGATGCTCGAGGACGGTGAAGAGCCGGGCGTCCGGGAGGCCTTCGCGGGAGAGCATGGCCTGCAGGTCGTCGGCGACCTCCCGCTCGACCTCGGCGGGGACCCGGTCCAGGACGACGCCGACCGTGATGTCGCGCGTGGCCGCGTCCTTCAGGAGCGCCCACGGCACCGCGTCGGCGTAGCGGTTGGCGGTGGTGACGAAGAGCCACAGATCGGCCGCCGCGAGGAGCTGCCGCGCCAAGAGGCGGTTCGCGTCCGAGACCGAGTCGATGTCTGGCGCGTCGAGCAGGGCGACGCCGGCGGGAACGGCCGGATCGGCGACGAGCAGCAGCGTCTCGACATGGCCATCAGCGGCCGGTCCGGTCGGCGCGGCCGACACTGCCGCCGGGCCGGAAACGCGGGGCAGCGCCGGGAGGATCCGGTCCCCCTCGAACCACCGTGCTTCGCCAGGATGGTGTAGGAGGATCGGCTGGCGCGTCGTGGGCCGGATGGCACCGGCCCGGGTGACGACCCGGCCGACGAGGCCGTTCACGAGCGTCGACTTGCCCGCGCCCGTGGAGCCCCCGACGACGGCAAGCAGGGGGGCGTCCAGGCTCCGGTAGCGGGGCAGGACGTAGTCGTTGACCTGGTCGACCAGCGCTGCGGCCGCCGCGCGGGCCTCGGCGGCACCGGGCAGCGGGAGCGGCAGCGAGGCGGAGGCCGCGGCCTCGAGCAGTTGCCCGAGTCCTTCGACGGTCCGGTCCACGGCAACTGGGTCGTGCGGGGGTTCGTTCACGGATCCATCTTGCCAAACAAAAGAAGGATCGCGGTGCGCCATGGCGCTCCGCGATCCTTCAACCTGTGACCCCAGCGGGATTCGAACCCGCGTTACCGCCGTGAGAGGGCGGCGTACTAGGCCGCTATACGATGGGGCCCTAGCACCGCAACCGCGCCCTTCGATTCACATCGACTGGCTGGTTGCGACCGTGACCCCAGCGGGATTCGAACCCGCGTTACCGCCGTGAGAGGGCGGCGTACTAGGCCGCTATACGATGGGGCCGGACGCTTTCCCGCCCGCCGGAGCGGACAGGATGAGAGCGCCGCCGGAGCAGCGCCTCGCTGGGATACCAGGACTCGAACCTAGAATGACGGTACCAGAAACCGTAGTGTTGCCAATTACACCATATCCCACTGGACTTCGGCCTCCAGGCCCTCCCTCGCGGAAGTTTCTAGCGCCTCAGCACGAGTAAATACTCTACCGGAGACTCATCCGAAATCCAAAACCGGCCTGGGCGGCCTGCCGTGTGAGCCGCGCCACCCCGGGGCCGGCTAGAGGGACCTGATGTCCTGGGCGAACCGACGGAGCCGGGCCAGGGACGATTCCCGGCCCAGGATGACCATGGACTCGAAGAGCGGCGGCGAGATCCGCTTGCCGGAGACGGCCGTGCGCACGGGCCCGAAGGCGAGCCGCGGCTTCAGTCCCAGCCCGTCGATGAGCGCCTCGCGCAGCGCGGCCTCGATGGAGTCCTTGGTCCACTCCCCCAGCCCCTCCAGCGCCGTTCCGGCCGCCGCCAGGACCTCGTCCGTGTTGCCCGGCAGGCCCTTGAGCGCGTCCTGGGCGACGACGATCTCCTCGTCCGCGCGGAAGAGGAACTCGAGCATGTCCGGGGCCTCGCCGAGGAGCGTGATGCGCTCCTGGACCAGCGGTGCCGCCTCCGCGAGGATCTCGCGCTCCCGGGCCGACGGCTCGCTGCCAACGAGGCCGGCGTGGCGCAGGTACGGCACGAGCCGCTCCCGGAAGTCCTCCGCCCCGAGCCTGCGCACGTGCGTGCCGTTGATCGCCTCGGCCTTCTTCAGGTCGAAGCGGGCCGGGTTGGACAGCACGTCCGCGACGTCGAAGGCCTCGACGAGCTGCGCGCGGTCGAAGACGTCCTCGTCGGCGCTGAGCGACCAGCCGAGCAGTGCCAGGTAGTTCAGCAGGCCCTCGGGGATGAAGCCGCGTTCGCGGTGCAGGAAGAGGCTCGACTCCGGGTCCCGCTTGGACAGCTTCTTGTTGCCCTGCCCCATGACGTAGGGCAGGTGGCCGAAGAGCGGCATGTACCGGGCCACGCCGACGTCGATGAGCGCGCGGTAGAGGGCGATCTGCCGCGGTGTGGAGGACAGCAGGTCCTCCCCGCGCAGGACGTGGGTGATGCCCATCAGGGCGTCGTCCACCGGGTTCACGAGCGTGTAGAGCGGCTTGCCGTTGGCGCGGACCACCACGAAGTCGGGAACCGAGCCGGCCTTGAAGGTGATCTCGCCGCGGACCAGGTCCGTGAACGTGAGGTCCTCGTCCGGCATCCGCACCCGCAGCACCGGCTCGCGGCCCTCGCCGCGGAAGGCCTCGATCTCCCCGGCCGTCAGCGTGCGGTCGTGGTTGTCGTAGCCGAGCTTCGGGTCGCGGCCGGCCGCGCGGTGGCGCGCCTCCACCTCCTCCGGCGTCGAGTAGGACTCGTACAGGTGCCCCGCCGCACGGAGCCTGGCGATGACGTCCTCGTAGATCCCCGAGCGCTGGGACTGCCGGTAGGGCTCGTGCGGGCCACCGACGTCGACGCCCTCGTCCCAGTCGATGCCGAGCCAGTCGAGGGCCTCGAGGAGCTGCTCGTAGCTTTCCTCGCTGTCCCGCTGGGCGTCGGTGTCCTCGATGCGGAAGATCATCTTCCCGCCCGTGTGCCGGGCGAAGGCCCAGTTGAAGAGGGCGGTGCGGATCAGTCCGACGTGCGGGGTCCCCGTCGGGGACGGACAGAAGCGGACGCGGACGGGCGTCTCGGCGGTCACGGTGGGGATGGTGGCTGGTGCAGTCATGATGCAAGCGAGTCTAGCCGCCGCCCGGCGCACATGAGAAAGCTCTCACGGTCTCCGGCAACGTCGTGGTACCCGCCGGGGCCACGTGCAAGCTCACCCGGGTCATCGTCCGCGGGGACGTCAAGCTGGGCCGGGGATCGACGCTCGGTTCCTACTACGGCACGGTCCACGGGAACATCCAGGGAACGACGGCGCCGAAGAACATCCTCGTCTCGCGCACCCACGTCAAGGGAGACGTCCAGGCCAAGCAGGCCAGCTCCGTGCACGTGCTCTACGCGCGCGTCTGGGGCAACGTGCAGACCGAGCGCACCGTGGGCACGCTCAAGGTCTTCAAGTCGTGGGTGGACGGCGACATCCAGACCAAGTACCAGGCAGTCCACACCGACGGGACCACCGTGAACGGCAACATCCAGCACGAGGAGGGCAGGACCGGCTGGATCGTGCGCAACTCCGTGCGCGGCGACATCCAGGTCTTCAAGAACCGGGGCCAGCAGCGGGTCAGCTTCAACATCGTCCGCGGGAATCTGCAGTGCAAGGAGAACAGTCCTCGGCCCGTCGGAGGCAAGAACAAGGTCTCCGGCAGCAAGGAGGACCAGTGCCGGACGCTCTAGCCCGCGGCGCCCCCTCCGGGGCGGGCCCGTAGGGCGGCGGCGATCCGCCTGACCAGCAGCGCCACGGCCAGGCCGATCGCCGTCGCCAGGAGCACGCCCGTCGCCCAGTCCGGCCCGCCGAGATGATGGTTGATCCGCGCCCCGACGCCGAGGCCCACGGCCAGGAACCACAGGCGCGTCAGCCGCTTCTGCCAGGCGGGCCGGGCCGCGCGCTGCTTGTGGATCTCCGTCATGGCCCCGCCGAACACGCGGCCGACGCGGCGCTGTCCGTACACGTCAGCGCCGGAAGGTGTTCGACAGCGTCCCGATGCCCTCGATCTCGGCCTCGAAGCGCTGGCCCTCGCGGACCAGCCCGACGCCGGCCGGCGTGCCCGTCAGGATCACGTCGCCGGGCAGGAGCGTGAAGGCCTGCGAGGCGTAGGCGACGAGGTCGGCCACGCTCCAGATCAGCTGCGCCGTGCTGCCGGACTGCACCTGCTCGCCGTCGAGCCGGCCGCTGATGGTGACGTCGTCGACGTCGAGCTCGGTCTCGATCCAGGGGCCGAGCGGGCAGGATCCGTCCCAGCCCTTGGCCCGGGCCCACTGGCCGTCCGTCCGCTGGGCATCGCGGGCCGTGAGGTCGTTGGCAATCGTGTAGCCGAAGACCACGTCGGAGGCCTTCTCCGCCGGGACGTCCTTGCAGATCCGGCCGATGACGACGGCGAGCTCGGCCTCGTAGGAGACCTCCTCCGAGAACGCGGGCAGCGTCACGGGATCGCCCGGTCCAACGACGGCGGTGTTGGGCTTGAGGAACATCAGCGGCGCGGCCGGGACCTCGTTGCCGAGCTCCTTGGCGTGGTCAGCGTAGGTGCGGCCGAAGCAGACGACCTTGGACCGCGGAATGATCGGCGCGAGCAGGCGGACCTCGTCGAGGGGGTGCCGCGTGCCCGTGGGCTGGACGCCCTGGAAGAAGGGGTCTCCCGCGATGGCGGCGATCTCGTCGCCCTCCACGAGTCCGTACTGGGGATCAGAGTCGATGACGAAACGTGCGATGCGCATGGGCTACACCCTATCCACTGCCGCGGCGTCGTCCGCGCGGGCATCGCCGGGGCCGGGCTCGTCCGCCGGGAGCCGTGCCGCTCCGTCCCCGGCCTCCGGGATCCCGGCCGGGGCCCCGTCGTCGTACCCGTGGGGGTTGGCCGACTGCCACCGCCACACGTCCTTGACCATGTCCTCGAGCCCGCGCTCGGACTTCCAGCCGAGCTCCTCGCGGGCCCGCGTGGGATCGGCCCAGTAGGCCGGCAGATCCCCGGGCCGGCGCTCGACGACGGTGTAGGGCACCTCGCGTCCGGCGGCGCGCGAGAAGGCCGCGACGACCTCGAGAACCGAGGAGCCGAGGCCGCTGCCCAGGTTCCAGGCGTGCAGCCCGCCGTGCTCGAGCACGAACTCCAGCGCCGCGAGGTGACCCGCGGCGAGGTCGACGACGTGGATGTAGTCGCGCACGCCCGTCCCGTCCGGCGTCGGGTAATCGTCGCCGAAGACCTTGAGCTCGTCGCGGCGCCCGACCGCGACCTGCGCGACGAACGGCATGAGGTTGTTCGGCACCCCCTGCGGGTCCTCACCGATGGTGCCCGACTCGTGGGCGCCGACGGGGTTGAAGTAGCGCAGCTTGGCGATCGCCCAGCGCGGATCGGACGCGGCGAGGTCGTCGAGCATCTGCTCGATGTGCATCTTGGTCCGGCCATAGGGGTTCATGGCGTCCAGCGGCAGGTCCTCCGTGTACTCCACGACCCCGCCGGCCTCTCCGTAGACGGTGGCCGAGGAGCTGAAGACGAAGGTGCGCACGCCGTGGCGGTCCATGGCCTCGAGCAGGTTGAGCGTGCCCGCGACGTTGTTGCGGTAGTAGCGCAGCGGCTGGGCCGAGGACTCGCCGACCGCCTTGAGGCCGCCGAAGTGCACGACGGCCTCGGGCTCCGCCTCGGCCAGCACGGCGTCCACCGCCTCCGCGTCCACGAGGTCGGCGACGTGGAGGCGGGACTCGTGCCCCGCCAGTTCCGCGACGCGCCGCAGGGCCTCGGGAGAGGAATTGGAGAGGTTGTCCAGGACGTGGACGTCATGCCCCGCCTCGAGCAGCTGCAGGACGGTGTGGGACCCGATGTAGCCGGCACCGCCGGTGACGAGAATGCGCATGGTGCCAGTCTATGAGAACCGGCCCCGCGCTACGCCAGCCGCGTCAGCCAGCCGTGCGCGTCCTCGACGGTCCCGGTCTGGATGCCCAGGAGCTGTTCGCGGATGGCCATGGCGACCGAGTCCGGCCCGGGCTCCGGGGAGGTGATCGAGCCGTCCTCGGTCTTGAGCTCGCCGATCGGCGTGATGACGGCGGCCGTGCCGCAGGCGAAGACCTCGGCGAGGCTGCCGTCCTCGACGGAGCGGCGCCACTCCTCGAGCGTGATCTTGCGCTCCTCGACCGCGAGGCCGCGGTCCTTGGCGAGCTGCAGCACGGACGAGCGGGTCACGCCGTGCAGGATGGTGCCGTTCAGCTCGGGGGTGACGATCCGCCCGTCCTTGAAGACGAAGAACACGTTCATCCCGCCGAGCTCCTCGACGGCGTCGTCGTTGAACGGATCCAGGAACAGGACCTGCTTGCAGCCGTTGGCCTCGGCCTCGAGCTGGGCCGCGAGCGAGGCCGCGTAGTTGCCGCCGCACTTGGCCTCGCCCGTGCCGCCGCGGCCGGCGCGCGCGTAGCGCGTGGAGAGCCAGATCGAGACGGGCTTGAGCTCGCCGCCGAAGTAGTTGCCGGCCGGCGAGGCGATGACGCGGTAGGAGACCTCGTGGGCGGGACGGACGCCGAGGAAGGCCTCCGTAGCGATCATAAAGGGCCGCAGGTACAGGGCCTCGCCGTCACCCGAGGGCACCCAGTCGCGGTCGGCGGAGACGATCTGGCGCAGGGACTCGACGAAGTCCTCGACCGGAAGCTGCGGCAGCGCCAGGCGCTCGGCGGACTTGTTGAAGCGCGCCGCGTTGGCCTCCGGGCGGAACGTCCACACGCTGCCGTCGGCGTGGCGGTAGGCCTTGAGCCCCTCGAAGATCTCCTGGCCGTAGTGCAGCACGGACGCGGCGGGGTCCATGGCGATCGGGCCGTAGGGCTCGACGCGCGCGTTATGCCAGGCGCCCTGGCCGTCCTCCAGGGTCCAGTCGATGACGACGGTGTGGTCCGTGAAGTGGTCGCCGAATCCCGGGTTCGCCAGGACGGCGGCGCGGTCTTCGGCGCTCTTGGGGGTGGTGGAGAGCTGCTGTGAGAATTCCATGTGCCGGCGCACTTCCTCTACGACTGGAGCCCTTGCGGGCTGCGTTAATGACCGTTAACCAGCTTAGGACAACGCCAGCGCGATGGCATCACCGATCTCGGACGTGCTGCGCCCCCCGGCGAGGCCCGCCCGCCCGGCGATGTCCGCCTCGACCGCGTCCTCGATCCGGCGCGCCGCTTCCGGCAGGCCGACGTGGTCCAGCAGGAGCGCCGCGGAGAGGATGGCCGCGGTGGGATCGGCCTTCTGCTGCCCGGCGATGTCCGGCGCGGAGCCGTGGACGGGTTCGAACATCGACGGCGCCGTGCGGGACATGTTGATGTTGCCGGACGCCGCGAGCCCGATCCCTCCGGTCACGGCGCCGGCCAGGTCGGTGAGGATGTCCCCGAAGAGGTTGTCCGTGACGATGACGTCGAAGCGCGACGGATCGGTGACCAGGAAGATCGTCGCGGCGTCGACGTGCAGGTAGTCGTGCTCGATGTCCGGGTACTCGGCCGCGACCGCCTCGACGGTCCGGCGCCACAAGTGCCCGGCGTGCACCAGGACGTTGTGCTTGTGCACGAGCGTGACCTTCTTGCGCCGCCTGCCGGCCCGCTCGAACGCATCCCGCACGACCCGCTCGACGCCGTGGGCCGTGTTGACGGAGACCTCCGTGGCGATCTCGTGCGGGGTGCCGACGCGCAACGCGCCGCCGTTGCCGACGTAGGGGCCCTCCGTGCCCTCGCGGACGACGACGAAGTCCACCTCGCCCGGTTCGGCGAGCGGGCTGGGGACGCCCGGGTAGAGCCTGGACGGGCGCAGGTTGACGAAGTGGTCCAGGCTGAAGCGCAGCTTGAGCAGCAGCTCGCGCTCGATGAGGCCCGAGGGGACGCGGGTGTCGCCCGGCGCGGCGCCGACCGCGCCGAAGAGGATGGCGTCGTGGCCCTTGAGCGCCGCGAGGGTCGACTCCGTGAGCGTCTCCCCCGTGGCGAGCCAGTGGGCGGCACCGAGCTGGTAGTCCGTCAGCGTGAGCCGGACGTCCTCGACCTGCGTGGCCCGCTTGAGGACCTTGACGGCTTCGGCGATGACTTCGGGGCCGATGCCGTCGCCCGGGATGACTGCGAGATCAATGGTTCTGCTCATGCCACCATTCTAAAAACGGCGTCCGCATGATGGTCAATGCGTCTCATATGGCGAGACGAAACACGTCGCCGGAGGAGGCGGCCTGCCCGCCTAGGATGGATCCATGAACCCGCACCGCTCGCTCGACCGCTGGATCCGGGAGCACCCGGCCGCCGTCGACCGGGCGCTCGCGCTGACGCTGTGGCTCTTCCTCGGACTGCTCCCCGGGATCATCGCGGCCCTCACGCCGGCGCTGCCCGTCCTGGCGGTCTCCTCGATCCAGCTCCTCGCGCTGATCTGGCGCCGCAGCCACCCCGGCGCGAGCGCGGCGGCGGTCGTTGCCGGGAGCCTCCTGCAGCTCGTGTTCGTCGACACCTTCCTGCCCTCCCAGGCGGCCGTGCCGATCACGCTCTACACGCTCGCCGCCTACGGCCGCCGCTGGCAGTCCCTCGCCGGCCTGGCGCTCGGCATCACCGGCGCCCTCATGGCGACCCTGCGCTTCGGCACCGTCGGCGGGGCCTTCAGCGTCGAGGGACTCGTCCTGAGCTTCCTGGGCATCAGCCTGATCGTCCTGCTCTCCTGGACGTTCGGGGACCTCGCCCGGAACCGGCGCCTGGCCCTGAAGGCCGTGACGGACCGGGCCCGCCGCCTCGAGGTCGAGCGGCAGCAGGAACGCGAGCTCGCCGCCGCCGACGAGCGGCACCGGATCGCCCGCGAGATGCACGACATCGTCGCCCACACCCTGTCCATCATCATCACGCAGGCCGACGGCGCCCGCTACGCCGCGGCGGACCGTCCCGGGCTCGCCGTCGAGACGCTCGGGACGATCGCCGACGAGGGGCGCAAGTCCCTGCGCGAGATGCGGCGCCTCCTCGGCGTGCTGCGCAGCGACGACGAGGCGTCGTCCGCTCCCCTGCCGACGCTCGAGGACATCCCCGAACTGGTGGAGGCCACGCGCACGTCGGGACTCGACGTCGTCCTCGGCGCCTCCGGCAACCGCCGCAGGAGCCTGCCGCCCGGGGCCGAGCTCGCCGCCTACCGCGCCGTCCAGGAGGGCCTGACCAACGTCATCCGCCACGCCGGGCCCGCGGTGACGGCGACGGTGAGGACCGACTGGGGCGCCGGCGGCCTGACCGTCTCCGTCGTGGACAATGGTCGGGGAGCCACGGCCTCGGAGGAGACCGCGGGCTCGCGCCAGGGCCTCGTCGGCATGGCCGAGCGTGTCCGGCTCTACGACGGCACCGTCCACGCCGGCCCCCGCCCCGCCGGCGGCTTCGAGGCCTCGGTGTTCCTTCCCTATTCGGAGGACTGATGCACGACCCCCACGGCCCCATCCGCGTCGCCCTCGTGGACGACCAGCTCCTGGTCCGCAGCGGCTTCCGCATGCTGATCGACTCCCAGCCGGACCTCGATGTCGTCGCCGAGGCTGCCAACGGCCGCGAGGCGCTTGCCTCCCCGGCGGTCTCCCACGCCGACGTCGTCCTCATGGACGTGCGCATGCCCGAGCTCGACGGGATCGCCACGACGGAACGGCTCCTGGGCGGGGCCGAGGGCGAGGGCCCGCGGATCATCGTCCTGACCACGTTCGACCTCGACGAGTACGCGCTCGCGGCCATCCAGGCCGGCGCGAGCGGCTTCCTGCTCAAGGACGCCCCGCCCGAGGAGCTGCTCGAGGCGATCCGCACCGTCCACCGCGGCGACGCCGTGATCGCCCCGTCCACGACGCGGCGGCTCCTGGACCACGTCGCCCCCATGCTGCGGCGGCCGACGCCGGAGAGCAGCGAGCACGCCGCGGCCGTCGGCTCGCTCACGGCGCGGGAACGCGAGGTCTTCGAGCTCATCGCCGCGGGGCGCTCGAATCCGGAGATCGCCGCCGGATTGTTCCTCTCCGAGGCCACCGTGAAGACCCACGTGGGCCGGATCCTGGCCAAGCTCGGCGCCCGCGACCGCGTCCAGGCCGTGCTGATCGCCTACGCGACCGGCGTCGTCACGCCGTAGGACCGGGCGGGACCGCCGGCTCATACCTGGGGATGACGGCCGGCCCTGCGAGTCCGTCCGCCCGGTGGATGCCCCGCGGGCGCCGGCCTCCGTAGCGTGGAGGCCATGACCATCACCGACACCTCCCTCCCGACGTCCACCGCGGCCGTCGCGGCCCGCGGCCTGACCAAGCACTACGGATCCGGCGACACCCGGGTCGAGGCCCTGCGCGGCGTCGACGTCGCGTTCGAACGCGGCCGCTTCACCGCCATCATGGGCCCCTCGGGGTCCGGCAAGTCCACCCTCATGCACTGCCTCGCCGGCCTCGACACCGCCACCTCCGGCGAGATCCTCATCGCGGGGCAGGACATCACCCGCCTCGACGACAACCAGCTCACCCGCCTGCGCCGGGACACGATCGGGTTCGTCTTCCAGTCCTTCAACCTGGTCCCCACCCTCACCGCCGAGCAGAACATCGTCCTGCCGCTGCAGCTCGCCGGCCGCCGGCCCGACGCCGAGTGGCTCGCGACCGTCGTCGACACCCTCGGCCTGGGCGACCGCCTCGGCCACAAGCCCCACGAGCTCTCCGGCGGCCAGCAGCAGCGCGTCGCCGTGGCCCGGGCGCTCCTGACGCGGCCCGAGGTCGTCTTCGGGGACGAGCCCACGGGCAACCTCGACACCCGCACGGGGGCCGAGGTGCTCACGCTCCTGAAGGCCTCGGCCCGCGACATGGGCCAGACCATCATCATGGTCACCCACGACCCGGTGGCGGCCGGCTACGCGGACGAGGTCCTGCTCATGCGCGACGGGGAGATCGTCGGCCGGCTGCAGGATCCGACGCCGGAGAACGTCACCGCTGCGCTGGCCGGATTGGGGGCCTGACATGCTCGGGCTCGCCCTGGCCAACCTCAGGACGCACGCGCGGCGCTTCATCGCGGTGGTCCTGGCCGTGATGATCGGCACCGCGTTCCTCTCCGCGACCCTCATGGTCAACGCCTCCACCACCGCGTCCCTGGAGCGCAGCGTCGGCGAGGCCTACCAGCCGGCCGGGCTCGTCGCCGGCACCGAGCCCGGCGTCCCGGACGCCGGGCAGCTCGGCCCGGCCCAGCTCGACGCCGTGCAGGCGCTCGACGGCGTCGCCGCGGCGTCCCCCCTCTTCCGCGGCTTCGGCAGGCTCCAGGCCGGCGACGGCGAGCACAACGCCGTCGTCCTTCCCCTCGCCGACGACGCCGCGCTGCGCGGCACGGTCCTCGCCACGGGCGACTGGCCGGGCGACGACGGCTCCGTCCTCCTCGACGAGCGCAGCGCCGGGCGCCTCGGCGTGGGCGTCGGCGACCGGCTCGTCCTGTCCGGGGCGGACCCGGACGGGACGCCGTTCAGCCTCGACGTCGCCGTCGCGGGGCTGAGCGTGCCGAGCAGCGACCCCTTCGTCTCCGGCTTCCCGCAGCTCACCGCGGCGCCCGCGGTCGCGGAACGCCTCCTCGGCGGGGACACCGTCTACCAGGCCCTCCTGATGCGCCTCGACGCCGGGGCCGATCCCGTGGGGGTCGCCGCGGCGGCCGCCAAGGCGCTCGGGGACTCGGGGATCGCGGCGCCCATCGTGCAGACCCCGGCGGAGCGCACGACGCAGGACCTCGCCGGCTTCACGGGCGGACAGGACCAGCTGACCATCGTGCTCCTCGTGTTCGCGCTCGTGGCCCTCGTGGTCACCGGACTCGTCGTCATGAACACCTTCGCCGTCCTCGTGGCCCAGCGCACGCGCGAGCTCGCCCTGCTCCGGACGCTCGGCGCCGTCAAGCAGCAGATCCGCCGCTCGGTCCTCGTGGAGGCCCTCCTCGTCGGCCTCGTCGCCTCGGGCCTCGGCGTGCTGCTGGCCATCGGCGTCATGGCGGGCCTCGTGGCCTACGTGGGCACGCTTCCCGAGGCGTCCTTCGCCGTGCTGGCCGTCCCCGCGGGCGCCGTCCTGGCGGGGCTCGGCGTCGGAACGCTCATGACGCTGACCGCGGCGTGGCTCCCGGCCCGCCGGGCGATGCGCGTCGCCCCGCTGGCCGCCCTGCGGCCCGCGGAGGAGGCGACCGCGGGCAACCGGGCCGGACGGTTCCGGATCGTGGCCGGGACGGTGCTGCTGCTCGGCGGCGGCGCGCTCCTGGCGCTGGGCGCCGCGGCGGCGCAACTGCTCGTGGGCTTCGCGGGCGGCCTCGTGTCCTTCACGGGGCTCCTGCTCCTCGCCTCGGTCTTCCTGCCGCCCGCCGTGCGCCTGTGCGGCCTCGTCGGCGGGCGTGGGGTGCCGGCGCGCCTCGCCTCGCTCAACGCCGTGCGGAACCCCGCCCGGACCTCGACCACGGCGACCGCCCTGCTCATCGGCGTCACGCTCGTGGCGATGATGATGGTCGGAGCCCAGACCACCAAGGCGACCCTCGAGGCCGAACTCGGCAGCGAGTACCTCGTGGACCTCACCGTCTACGACTCCGGACCCGTGGACGGCGCCGCGCCCGGAACCCACACCGGCTACACGGCCGCGGACGCCGCCGCGCTGGAAGGGATCGACGGCGTCGCCTCCGCCGCCCTGCTCGTCCCCGTGGCCCATGGCCCGACGGGCACGCCCGTGTACGCGGCCGACGAGGCGGCCCTCGCCGCCGTCGTCAACGACCCGGCGATGGTCCCGGGGCCCGGCGAGATCGTCGTCCCACAGCACGTCGAGGAGTCCACGGTGACGGTCGAACCGCTCTCCGGGGCCGTCTCGGGGCCGCTCGCCACGCTGACGACGCGGGCCAACTACCTTGATCCGCTCGTGACGAGCGGGACCGCGGCCGGCTGGACCGCCGGCCTGGGTGCGGCCGAGCTCGCCGCCCAGGGCATGACGCCGCTGCTGTGGCTCAAGGCCGATCCGGGGCTCGACGCCGCCGCCCTCACCGAGCTGGCGGCCGCCGTGTCCGCGCAGCTGGGGGTGCCCGACTACGCCGTCTCCGGCGGGGCGCTCGAGCGGGCCATGTTCACCCAGGTGATCGACACGCTCCTGCTCGTGGTCAGCGGGCTGCTCGCCGTGGCGGTCTTCATCGCGCTCATCGGCGTCGCCAACACGCTGAGCCTCTCCGTGCTGGAACGCACGCGGGAGTCATCGCTGCTGCGCGCCCTCGGCCTGACCCGGGGACAGCTGCGCGGGATGCTCGCGCTCGAGGCGGTCCTCATCGCCGGCGTGGCAGCGGTCCTCGGCGCCGCCCTCGGCGCAGGCTACGGCATCCTGGGGGCGCAGTCCGCGATCGGCTCCTTCGCGTCGATCCACGTCTCCGTCCCGTGGGCCCAGCTGGCCCTCGTGCTGGCGGTCGCGGTCCTCGCCGCGCTCGCGGCCTCCGTGGTGCCGGGCCGGCGCGCGGCGCGGCTCTCCCCCGTCGAGGGCCTCGCGACGGAGTAGGGGCGACGCCGGGGCCCGCCGAGCACGCGGCGGGCGTCCCGCTCCCCTGGTCCCGGCGGACGACCGCCGGGATCAGGAGGCGGGGGGCGGAACCGAGCGGACCACCGACGCGATCCACTCGTACGCGGCGGGCACGTAGTGGTACGGGGCCACGCCCCACTGGTGGTCGTCGTCCGCGACGACGAACTCGTCCGGCAGGCGCTCGACCCGCACGCCGAGCTCGGCGAGATACGCGAAGTAGGGCCGGTAGAGCTCGTTCATGGCCTCCGACGGCCTGTTCCGGTAGCCGGCGACGGGCGCGCCGCTGTTCGAGTGCGTGGCCCAGGGCGTGTCGAGGACCACGGTGCGCTCCAGGGCGCCCCGGCGGGACAGCGTCTGCACCAGGCGGCGGGCCGAGTACTTCCACAAGCGCAGGTGGCGCGGCGTCGCGAACCGCACCACCTCGTGCTCAGGGGTCAGCAGGGCGTGGGCGGGGCTCTTGGACAACTCGTTGGAGCGCGTCAGGAACCCGTCGCCGAACTTGACCACGCCCAGCCGTTCGACGACGAGGTCCAGCACCACGGCGTCGACGGAGGCCGCCTGCGAGCGCAGGGCCGGCAGGAGGCTGGACTCGATGTCGCCCCGGAGCTGGGAGTTCTGGAAGCTGGACTCCAGCCGCGACTGCTCCGGCGCGATGTCCACGGGCGGATGCCCGGCGCTGATGAGCGACTGCCGTGCGACGTACTTGACGAGCCGGTACTCGTCCTCGATGTAGGCGAAGGAATCGCGCGTGACGCAGCCGCCGTACATGAAGATCGACTTCTTCACACGGCTCCCTTCCCGGTCCGGGCACGTTCCACGGCGGTTAACCGGCCTGTTCCTCGAACTTCGGGAAGACCGGCTGCGGGGCCGGCAGCGCGGTGCCCGGCTCGAGCGGCGTGCCGAAGGCGGCGAAGCTGCGCGCGGCCCCCTTGGGCTGGCCGAGCGCGTCCAGGAGCCGCCCGGCGGAACCCGGCATGACGGGCTGCGCGAGCAGGGCGACCTTCCGCACGACCTCGAGCGTCGTGTAGAGCACCGTCTCCATGCGCGCCGGGTCCGTCTTGCGCAGGACCCAGGGCTGCTGCTCGGCGAAGTAGGCGTTCGCGTCGCCCAGGACGTTCCAGGCGGCCTCGAGCGCGCGGCTGAACTCCTGCCTCGAGTAGTAGTCCCGGCTGGACTCGAGCAGGGCGTCGGCGGCCCCGAGCAGGGCGAGGTCGGCGTCGGAATGCCCGCCCGGCGCCGGGACGCTTGCGCCGCAGTTCTTGGCGACCATCGACAGCGAGCGCTGGGCGAGGTTGCCGAGGTTGTTGGCCAGGTCCGAGTTCATGCGCGAGACGATCGCCTCGTGGCTGTAGTTGCCGTCGGCGCCGAACGCGACCTCGCGGAGCAGGAAGAAGCGCGTCTGGTCCAGCCCGTAGACCTGCGTCCAGTCGGTCGGGGCGACGGTGTTGCCCAGCGACTTGGACATCTTCACGCCGTTGTTGTGCAGGTGGCCGTGGATCATGACCCGCTCGGGCAGCTCGAGTCCGGCGCTCATGAGGAACGCCGGCCAGTAGATGGCGTGGAAGCGGGAGATGTCCTTGCCGATGACGTGGACGTCCGCCGGCCAGTAGCGCCGGAAGGCGGGAGAGCCGGTCTCGGGGAAGCCGACGCCCGTGAGGTAGTTGGTCAGGGCGTCGACCCACACGTACATCACGTGCCTCGGGTTGCCCGGGACGGGCACGCCCCAGTCGAAGGTCGTGCGGGAGATGGACAGGTCCTCGAGGCCGCGCTCGACGAAGCGGATGACCTCGTTGAAGCGCGAGCGCGGGGCGCCGAAGGACGGCTGGTCCCGGTAGAGCGCCAGGAGCCGGTCCTGGTACGCGGAGAGCCGGAAGAAGTACGACTCCTCCTCGGTCCAGGTCACCTCGGTGTCCGTCTCCTTGGCGTAGCGCACGCCGTCCTCGCGGACCTCGGTGTCCTCTTCGGAGTGGAACGCCTCGTCGCGGACCGAGTACCAGCCGGAGTACTTGTCGAGGTAGATGTCCCCGTTGGCCTCCATGCGCCGCCAGATGGCCTGCGCGGCCTCGTAGTGGTCGGCGTCGGTCGTGCGGATGAAGCGGTCGTAGCTGATCGCGAGCTCGTCCTGCGTCTCCTGGAAGACGTCGGAGTTCCGCTGGGCCAGCTCCCGCGGGCTGATCCCCTCCTTCTCCGCCGTCTGCAGCATCTTCTGCCCGTGCTCGTCCGTGCCCGTGAGGAAGAAGACGTCGTAGCCGTCGAGGCGCTTGAAGCGCGCCATCGCGTCGGCCGCGATGAACTCGTAGGCGTGCCCGATGTGCGGGGTGCCGTTCGGGTAGGAGATGGCCGTGGTGATGTAGAACGGGGTGGGCTCAGCGTTGGTGGTCACCCGAAGAATCTACCGCAGGCGGGGCGCCGGACGCAGACGGAGACGCGGCCGGGGGCGCCAACGGCAGCCAACGGGCCCGCAGGCCGCTGCCCGGGATCCTCTCGACGGCGGAGGCCGACAGCGGCATGACGCACAGCACCCCGGCGCCGACGCACTCGAGGAACTCCTCGACGTGGTAGAGCGCGACGTAGAGCGGGGAACCGAGGCCGATCTGCGGCAGCAGGAGCCCGGTGAGCGCCTCCACGCCAATGGCCCCGGCGAAGAAGATGCCGAGTCCCCAGGCCAGCAGGACGCGGCTCGGCCGGGGCAGCAAGCGCGCGGCGAACCACGCGAAGAGCAGCACGGCGGCCGCGATCGGCACGCCGACGCAGAGGCTGAGGAATCCCGCGAGCATCAGGAGCCCCGAGTTCCACCACGTCGGGAGATTGCGCTCGCCGGTCACGTCGAAGAAGACCCGGACCGGAGAGGTCCTGTCCCCCGCCGAGACGCCGACGACAAGGGGCATGAGGGCCGACGCCGCGACGACGGCCACGGTCACCCCCGTGAGCGTCCAGAAGAGGGGGCGCCACCAACGGCCTCCGGGCGGCACGACGGGCCGGCCGTCAACGGGCCGCGGGCCGCTGGGTTCGCTGGAGCGGCTTCCGGTACTGGAGATGCGAACCAGTCAAGCAAACGGACAGGGAAACGCGCGGGCGAAACACCGAGTCGACCGCATCGGGTCCGGGTGCGTTCCACGCGCTATCCTGACGGGAGCGCCGGAACCAATCGGGGGAACCGGGCAGGGGAATCCGGGGGAAGATCCATGGGAAGCACGCTCCATCGCTGGTCTGCCGCGCTGCTGGCGACGGCCTTGGTCATCGGGACGACGCCGGCCATCGCCGCCGCGCAGGAGGCCCCCCGGGGGGCCGGATCCGGCACCACGGAGCCGGGCGGGGCCGTTCCCGGCGAGGGGCCGTCCGCAGACGGCGAGGTCGGAGGCTTCTGGGAACCGGCCGACCTCGGCACCGTCCCGGGCGGCTACGTGCCGCCGGAGGTCCCCGCCCTGAGGGACATGGAATTCTCTTCACCCCTTCCCGCGCCGCAACGGAGCAAGGCCCGACAGTCCACGGCCGCCGCCGTGCCGGCCCAGTACCGCTGTCAGGGCTACGGCCTCGTGCCCCGCGACAACCCGGTGTCACAGGTCAATCAGGACATCTACGCCTGGCACATCTACGCGCCCGCCAAGGTCGGCGACGGCCGCGGAAACATCAACTGGGCCGCCAATCCCTACAAGGACCTGGGCTGGCGGTTGTGGTTCCACAGCCTCCGCTGGCTCGGCAACAACATCGAGGCCGGGCGTGCCGGCGATGCGGCCGCCCTGGCGCGCGCCGCGACCGTGGCCGAGGACTGGGTCAAGGACCACCAGGGAAGCTGGAAGGGCAACACCGACGTCGAGGAATCGAACACCCACCGGCTCAACACGCTGTTGTGCCTGCGGGAGGTCCTGATGGAGCAGAACGGCGGCGCCCTGCCGGCCAACGCCGCGTGGCTGCTGCCCGCCATCCACCGACATGCCGAGCAGAACGTGACCCGCTGGTCGGGAGCCCACAACCACGGCTCCATGGAGAACCTCGCGCTCCTGCGGACGGGCTGCCTGCTCGGGGAGCGGCGCTACCAGCAGACGGCCGTCGACCGGATCGCCCAGGCCTTCCCGACCCAGGTCAACGCCGAGGGCCTGAGCAACGAGGCCTCGCCGTCGTACGCCCTCTTCAACTACAGCCTCTTCGCGCAGATGCAGGAACTGATGACCGCCTGCGGTTGGAGCTCCGCCGCGTTCAACGAGCGCCTCGGGCTCCTCGGCACCTCGGTCGCGCACATGGTCAACTCCATCGGCCGCTACCACCAATACGGGGACAGCAAGCTCCTGAGCGCGTCGGCCACGGGCACCCCGCACATGCAGTACGCGGGCAGCAACGGGCGGCAGGGCACGGCGCCGAAGCACCGCATCGCCATCTACAAGAACGGCATGGCCTTCGGCCGCTCCTCGTGGGGATCCCGCGCGACGGGCTTCAACAACGAGAACTCCTGGCTGTTCCGTGGGGGCACGGGACGCGAGAAGAAGGCGCACCGCGGCGACCTCCTCGAGTTCCTCTACACGGCGCGCGGGCGCGACGTGATCATCGAGGGCGGCCACCCCGGCATCGTCGGCACCACGTGGCGGGGCTGGGGCTTCAGCGAGGTCGCCCACAGCACCACGTTCATCCCGACGACCGTCATGAGCAAGGGCGGTCCCGCGACCGTGACGAGGAAGGCCTACTCCCCCCGGGGCGACCGCGACTTCGTCGAGATGACACAGGCCTTCAACACCAAGGGCCAGCGCACCCGCGGGATCCTCGTGATGAAGGATCCCGACATCGCGGTGGTCCTGGACCGCGTGAGGATCAACGACAAGGCGAAGACGCACACGGTCGAGACCCTGTGGAACCTCCCCTCGGACCAGACCTCCAAGGTCGTGAACCGGACGACGATCCAGTCCTCGGCCCCGGGCTCGGCCACGAAGACGACGATCGTCCAGGTGCCGTTCAGCGGCATCTCGAGCGTCCCCGCCGGTTCGACGCTCATCCACCGCAACGCGGCGCCCGGCGTCGTCAGCGCGGCACCGCGCGGGCACTACTACCCCACCGAACAGGTCAGGGTCCCCTCCGATCAGGTCGTCTTCAAGCACCAGTCCAACAACCTCGGGCTGTTCTCCGTGATCGTCCCGGCCCGTTCCACCGCGGCAGTCTCCGTGACGACCGGCAAGTACCCGAACGGCGCCACCAAGCTCACCATCAAGGTGGGCTCCACGACGACGGTCGTCCGTGTCACGGCCGGCGGCTACATGAGCCGCGTGTCGTAGCCGGACCTCAGGAGTGAGGCGAAAGGGTCCCCGGCCGTCGGCCGGGGACCCTTTCGCTACACCGCCGGCGCAGGACGCCGGCGGCTTCTAATCGTCCTCGAGGTTCACCTCGCGGGCCACGCTCGCGCCGACGGACGCCTTCACCTCGTCGAGGATCCCGGCCGGAAGGGCCGAGTCGACGGCGAGCACGGCCAGCGCCGGACCGCCCTCCTCCTTGCGCGCCACCTGCATGGCGGCGATGTTGATCCCGTGGGTTCCGAACGCCGTGCCGAGGGAGCCGATGACGCCCGGGCGGTCCTGGTAGAGCAGCACGATCAGGTGCTCGGCGATCGGGATCTCGAGCTCGTAGCCGTTGATCCCGACGAGCTTCTCGACCTGCTTGGGACCGGTCAGGGTGCCGGCGACGGAGAGCTGCGTGCCGTCGGACAGCGCGCCGTTCAGGGTCAGCACGTTGCGGTACTCGGGCGACTCGGACGTGGTCACGAGGCGCGTGGCGATCCCCCGCTGCTCCGCGAGCACGGGAGCGTTGACGTAGGAGACCTGCTCCGAGACGACGTCGCGGAAGACGCCCTTGAGCGCGGAGAGCTCGAGCGCCTTGACGTCGAGGGAGGCGATCTCGCCCGCGACGACGACGTCGATGGTGGTCAGCGAGTCGCTCGTCAGCGCGGTGAAGATGCGCCCGAGCTTCTCGATCAGCGGGATGCCGGGGCGGACGTTCTCGTCGATCACGCCGCCCGCGACGTTCACGGCGTCCGGGACGAGTTCGCCGGAGAGGGCCAGGCGCACTGACTTGGCCACCGAGATGCCGGCCTTCTCCTGCGCCTCGTCGGTGGAGGCGCCGAGGTGGGGCGTGACGGTGACGTTCTCGAACTCGAAGAACGGCAGCTCGGTGCTCGGCTCGCTGACGAAGACGTCGAGCCCGGCGCCGGCGATGGTCCCCTCCTTGAGGGCGGCGTAGAGCGCCTCCTCGTCGACGAGGCCGCCACGGGCCACGTTGACGACGTAGGCGGAGTCCTTCATCTTGGCGAAGGCCTCGGCACCGAGCATGCCGACCGTCTCGGGGGTCTTGGGCATGTGGATGGTGATGAAGTCCGACGTCTCGAGCAGCTCGTCGAGCTCGAGCAGGTGCACGCCGAGCTGCTGCGCGCGGGCCGAGGTGACGTAGGGGTCGTAGGCGACGACGTTCATGCCGAAGCCCTGCAGCCGCGCGGCGACGAGGGCGCCGATGCGGCCCAGCCCGATGATGCCGGCCGTCTTCTCGAACAGTTCGACGCCGGTGTACGCGGAGCGCTTCCAGGCACCGCCCTTGAGGGAGGCGTTGGCCGCGGGGATCCGGCGGGCGAGCGAGACGATGTGCCCAACGGTCAATTCCGCGGCGGAGATGATGTTGGAGGTCGGCGCGTTGACCACCATGACGCCGGCCTGCGTGGCGGCCTTGATGTCGACGTTGTCGAGGCCGACTCCGGCACGGGCGATGACCTTCAGGCGTCCGGCGGCGGCGATCGCCTCGGCGTCGACCTTGGTCGCCGAACGCACCAGGATCGCGTCGACGTCTGCGATCGCGGACAGCAGCTGGGCACGGTCGGCACCGTCCGTCCGGCGGATCTCGAAGTCCGGCCCGAGCGCCTCGACGGTCGCGGGGGAAAGCTCTTCGGCCAGCAGGACTACGGGCTTGGGATCTGACACTTCGGTGGCACCTTTGCTGTTGGATGCGGTGAACGTGGCGGCCGCCCACAGGGGCGCCCGTCCAAGGTTATCCCGCGCCCCCGCGGGCCATCGCGTTCGGGCTCCGGATGTTACGCCCAGGGCACGACGACGGACGGCGGCCCCCGCGCCGAAGCGCGGGAGCCGCCGTCGTACCCCGTGGGACGGGAACCGCGCCGTTAGCGCGCGGCGACGCCCTCGGTGTAGTCGTCGTTCGCGGCGACCCAGCTGAACATCTTGCGCAGCTCGCGCCCCGTGGACTCGATCGGGTGGTCCTCGCCCTTCTTGCGCAGCTCGAGGAACTCCTTGCCGCCCGCGGCCTGGTCGTCCATGAACCGCTGGGCGAAGGCGCCGGACTGGATGTCGGCCAGGACGGCCTTCATGTTCTCCTTCACCTCCGGGGTGATCACGCGCGGGCCGGAGACGTAGTCGCCGTACTCGGCCGTGTCGGAGACGGACCAGCGCTGCTTGGCGATGCCGCCCTCCCACATCAGGTCCACGATCAGCTTGAGCTCGTGGAGCACCTCGAAGTAGGCGATCTCCGGCTTGTAGCCGGCCTCGGTGAGGGTCTCGAAGCCGTACTGGATCAGCTGCGAGGCGCCTCCGCAGAGCACCGCCTGCTCGCCGAAGAGGTCGGTCTCCGTCTCCTCGGTGAAGGTGGTCTCGATGACGCCCGCGCGGGTTCCGCCGATGGCCTTGGCGTAGGACAGGGCCAGCTCGCGGGCGGCGCCCGAGTGGTCCTGCTCGATCGCGATCAGGTCCGGGATGCCGCGGCCGGCCTCGAACTCGCGGCGCACCGTGTGGCCCGGGGCCTTCGGGGCGACGAGCGCGACGTCGACGTCGGCCGGCGGCTGGATGAAGCCGAAGCGGATGTTGAAGCCGTGGCCGAAGAACAGGGCGTCGCCCGGCTGCAGCTTGTCGGCGATCTCCTCGGCGTAGACCTTCGCCTGGACCTGGTCCGGGGTCAGGATCATGATGACGTCGGCCTCGGCGGCGGCCTCGCCGACGGTGACGACGCGCAGGCCCTCGGCCTCGGCCTTGGCCCGGGACTTCGAGCCCTCCTTCAGGCCGACGCGCACGTCGACGCCGGAGTCGCGCAGGTTCAGCGCGTGGGCGTGGCCCTGGGAGCCGTAGCCGATGATGGCGACGGTGCGGCCCTGGATGATCGACAGGTCGGCGTCGTCGTCGTAGAACAGTTCGGTCACTTTGGTTACTCCTTAGAAGGGCGGTTTCAAGCGGAGACGGAGCGCAGGGCGCGGTCCGACATCGATTTGGAGCCCCGGCCGATGGCCAGGGTCCCTGACTGGACGATTTCACGGACGCCGAACGGCTCCAGCACGGACAGGAGCGCGTTCAGCTTCTCGGCGGTGCCCGTGGCCTCGATGATGAGCGAGTCGGTGGAGACGTCCACGACCGAGGCACGGAAGAGGTCGGCCGCCTGGGTTACCTGCAGCCGGGTCGCCGGATCCGCGCGCACCTTGACCAGGATGTGGTCCCGCTGCACGGACGAGTCGGGGGTGAGTTCGACGATCTTGATGACGTTGATGAGCTTGTTCAGCTGCTTGGTGACCTGCTCGAGCAGGTCACCCTCGGCGTCGACGACGACCGTGACCCGGGACATCCCGGAGACCTCGGTCGGTCCGACGGCGAGCGAGTGGATGTTGAACGCGCGGCGGGCGAAGAGCCCGGCCACGCGGGTCAGGACGCCCGGGACGTCCTCGACGAGCACGGACAGCGTGTGGCGTGCCATGGTCAGTCCTCCTCTTCCCAATCAGGGGTCATGCCGCGGGCGATCTGGATGGCGTCGTTGCTGACGCCCGAGGGCACCATCGGCCACACCATCGCGTCGCGGCTGACGACGAAGTCGACCACGACCGGGCGGTCGTTGATCGCGAGCGCCTGCTGGATGGTGGCGTCGATGTCCTCGTCCCGCTCGCAGCGCAGCCCGGCGCAGCCGTAGGCGTCGGCGAGCTTGACGAAGTCGGGCACGCGGGCCGTTCCGTGGCCCGTGTTCAGGTCGGTGTTGGAGTAGCGGGCCTCATAGAAGAGCGTCTGCCACTGCCTCACCATGCCGAGCGAGGAGTTGTTGATGACGGCGACCTTGATCGGGATGTTGTTGATGACGCACGTGGCCAGTTCCTGGTTGGTCATCTGGAAGCAGCCGTCGCCGTCGATCGCCCACACCACGCGGTCCGGGTTCCCGACCTTGGCCCCCATGGCCGCCGGCACCGAGTAGCCCATGGTGCCGAGGCCGCCCGAGTTCAGCCACTGGTGGGGCCGCTCGTACTTGACGAACTGGGCCGCCCACATCTGGTGCTGGCCGACGCCGGCGACGTAGACGCCTTCCGGACCGGTCAGCTCGCCGATCCGCTGGATCACGTTCTGCGGAGCGGACAGCCCGTCGTTCGTGTCCGTGTAGCCGATCGGGTAGGTCTCCCGCAGGCGGTTCAGGGTCGCCCACCACGGGGCGAGCTCCGGGGCGCCGTCCTCGGCGAAGCGCGTCCGGCAGGCCTCGAGCAGCTCCGGGATGATCTCCTTGACCGAGCCGACGATCGGGATGTCCGCGGCGCGGTTCTTGGAGATCTCGGCCGGGTCGATGTCGGCGTGGATCACCTTGGCGTGGGGCGCGAAGGTGGAGAGGACGCCGGTGACGCGGTCGTCGAAGCGGGCCCCGAGCGTGATCAGCAGGTCGGACTGCTGCAGCGCGGTCACCGCGGTGACGGAGCCGTGCATCCCGGGCATCCCGACGTGCTGCTCGTGCGAGTCCGGGAACGCGCCCCGGGCCTGGAGCGTGGTCACCACGGGGGCCCCCACGAGCTCGGCGAGCTCGCGCAGCTCCTGCGAGGCGTGCCCCTTGATGACGCCGCCACCGACGTAGAACACGGGACGGGACGAGGCCTGGATCAGCTTCGCCGCCTCGCGGACCTGCTTGGAGTGCCCGCGCACCACGGTGCGGTAGCCGGGCAGGTCGATCTGCGGCGGCCAGGAGAACTCCATCGTGGCCTGCTGGGCGTCCTTGGTGATGTCCACGAGCACGGGACCGGGGCGGCCCGTGCCGGCGATGTGGAACGCCTCGGCCATGACGCGCGGGATGTCCGCGGCGCGGGTGACGAGGAACGAGTGCTTGGTGATGGGCATCGTGATGCCCACGATGTCCGCCTCCTGGAAGGCGTCGCTGCCGATGAACGCGCTGCCGACCTGGCCGGTGATGGCCACCATCGGGACGGAGTCCATGTGGGCGTCGGCGATCGCCGTGACGAGGTTGGTGGCGCCCGGGCCGGAGGTGGCGATGCACACCCCGACTTCCCCGGTGACCATGGCGTAGCCCTGGGCGGCGTGCCCGGCTCCCTGTTCGTGGCGGACCAGGACGTGGTTGATCCTGGTCGAGTCCATCAGTGGGTCGTAGGTGGGGAGGATGGCCCCGCCCGGCAACCCGAAGACGTCGGTGACGCCCAGTTCTTCCAGTGCGCGGACGATGGCTTGTGAGCCAGTCATCTGCGTGGGTGCAACGGTGTTGTTGGGCCCCTGCACGGGACCCGGTGCATCCACGGCGGAAGAGACAGGAGCAGCATCCTTGGCACGGCCCGCGGCCTTGGCCACCAGCGAGGGGCTGATGGGTGTTCCGTTACTCATAGGATTCTTCCTTCTCTCCGTTGGTTCTGCGCATAAAAAAACCCCTCTGGCGGCCTCGAAGCCTCAGCGGGGTTGCGCGTCACCGGTCCGACGATGGGACCTAGGCGACGCGCCTGGTAACTCGTAGGACAACGGTGGTCTTGTGCATGTCCCCCAGTCTCCCCGCCTGTCGGGAACACTGTCAACACGCCGCCCGGCCGTCTCACTATGTGGACAAGGCGTCCGGTGGCTGGACACTTCCGACCACCGGACGCCTTGCGTCAGCCGCAGTAGGCGCCGACGCTCGCCGAGTTGACGAGCTTGACGTACTTGCCGAGGACGCCCGTCGTGAACTTGGCCGGGAGCGGCTCCCAGCCGACCTTGCGCGCCTCGAGCTCCGCCTCGTCGACGAGCAGGTCGAACGTCCGGGCGGCGATGTCCACGCGGATGCGGTCCCCGTCCTTGACGAAGGCGATCGGGCCGCCGTCGACGGCCTCGGGCGAGACGTGGCCGATGCACAGCCCCGTCGTCCCGCCGGAGAAGCGGCCGTCGGTGAGCAGCAGGACGTCCTTGCCCAGGCCGGCGCCCTTGATGGCACCGGTGATGGCGAGCATCTCCCGCATGCCGGGACCGCCCTTGGGTCCCTCGTAGCGGATGACGACGACGTCTCCGGCCTTGATCCCGCCGTGGTCGAGCGCGTCGAGCGCCCCCTGCTCGCGCTCGAAGACGCGCGCCGTGCCCTCGAAGACGTCGGCGTCGAAGCCGGCCGACTTCACGACCGCTCCCTCGGGGGCGAGCGAGCCGTGCAGCACCGTCACGCCGCCGGTGGCGTGGAGCGGGTTGTCGAGGGTGCGCAGGACCTTGCCGTCGAGGGACGGCGGATCGATCTCGGCCAGGTTCTCCGCGACGGTCTTGCCCGTGACGGTGAGCGCGTCGCCGTGCAGCAGGCCGGCGTCGAGGAGGGCCTTCATGACGACGGGCACGCCGCCGATCTTGTCGAGGTCGTACATGACGTAGCGGCCGAAGGGCTTCATGTCCGCGAGGTGCGGGACCTTCTGGCCGATGCGCGTGAAGTCGTCGAGGGTCAGCTCGACCTCGGCCTCGCGCGCGATCGCGAGCAGGTGGAGCACGGCGTTGGTGGAACCGCCGAACGCCATGGTGACGGCGATGGCGTTCTCGAAGGCCTTCTTGGTGAGGATCTGCCGGGCCGTGATGCCCTTGCGCAGCAGGTTCACGACCGCCTCGCCCGACTTGCGGGCGTACATGTCGCGTCGCCGGTCGGCGGACGGCGGGGCGGCGGAGCCGGGCAGGGACATGCCGAGCGCCTCGCCGACGGAGGCCATCGTGTTGGCGGTGTACATGCCGCCGCACGCGCCCTCGCCGGGACAGATGGCCCGCTCGATCGCGTCGAGGTCCTTGGCGCTCATGGTGCCCGCGGCGCACGCCCCGACGGCCTCGAAGGCGTCGATGAGCGTGACCTCCTTCTCCGTTCCGTCCTCGAGCTTGGCGAAGCCGGGCATGATGGTGCCGGCGTAGAGGAAGACGCTCGCGAGGTCCAGGCGGGCCGCCGCCATGAGCATGCCGGGAAGGGACTTGTCGCAGCCGGCCAGCAGGACGGAGCCGTCGATCCGCTCGGCCATCATGACCGTCTCGACCGAGTCGGCGATGACCTCGCGGGACACGAGGGAGAAGTGCATGCCCTCATGCCCCATGGAGATGCCGTCGGAGACGGAGATCGTGCCGAACTGCATGGGGAAGCCGCCACCGGCGTGGACGCCTTCCTTGGCACCTTGGGCGAGGCGGTTCAGGGAGAGGTTGCAGGGGGTGATCTCGTTCCAGGAGCTCGCGACGCCGATCTGCGGCTTGGCGAAGTCGTCGTCGCCCATGCCGACGGCGCGGAACATGCCGCGGGCCGGTGCGGCGTGGATGCCGTCGGTGACGGCGCGGCTGCGTGGCTTGATGTCTGGAGTGGTGTCCTGGCTCATGCTGGCGATTCTAGTGACGCTCCGGTATCGCAACGAACCCGTGACCGGCTCCCGCAACATTCCGGGGGACGCCGTCGGCGGCTGCGCCTATGCTGGTTGCCATGGGGAACGATACGAACGACGACGCACGCGACGCCGCGCTGAAGGCCCACCTCCATGGCGCCTTCGACGAGCAGATTCCCAACTTCGGCAGCTACAACCTGGTCTTCGGCGCCGGTCGTTCCGGCGGCGGGGGCAGCTTCGTGGTGGGCTACCGGAGGCAGCCGCTCGAGCTCATCGTGGCGCCCCTGCAGCCCCGCGACCTCTCCCCCCTGGACGATGCCGTGTCCATCAACCTCACGAACGTGTCCCACCTCGCCGAGGTCCGGGAGGGCGGCTACGAGGTCGGGACGACCACGGGCCGCGTCTACCGCTTCGACGTCGCGGACGCGCCGAGCGTTGCGCTCCCGCCGGCCGCATCTCCCGACGGCGGGTCCCTGGTCCGGCTGGACCAGGCGGCTGACGCGCTGGACTTCCGCGCCTTCATGGACGAGTTCATGACCCGCCTCGAGGACTTCTCCACCGAGCAGGAGCCGGCCCCGGCCGACTAGGCCCCTCCCACCTCGGCTTGGTCTGGTCTGGTCTGGTCTGGTCTGGTCTGGTCTGGTCTGGTCTGCAGATGATGTGGCTTCAGGGCCGCGAACCCCCCACGATCTGCAAGCGAAAGAAGGCAGGCCGGGCCGATCCTCGGCGTGGCGGCCCGCGGCGGGCGCCGTCGCCTGTGGATAACCCAGATCGCGCCGGCCTCATCCGGGCGACGATGGGTTCATGTCACGACGCAAGAGCCTGCCCGACGCCGCCCAGAAGGGCATCTTCACGGCCGAAGACGCCCTTGCCGGCGGAGTCACCCGGCATCAGTTGAGGCTGCCGGAGATGACGGTCCCCAGCCGCGGGCTCCGCATCAACTCGGCGTTCGAGTCGGATGCGCGGCAGGTCCTCGCGGTCTACTCGACGATCACACCGGACACGTACGTGAGCCACACGAGTGCCGCCCAGGCGTGGGGCATGTGGCTCGAACGGCGCCACGAATCGACCTGCCCGGTCCACCTGACCCGGGTCGCGGGACGGGGTGCGGCACCACGGCGCAAGGGCGTCGTCGGCCACACCGCTCCCCTCACGAAGGAGGACGTCCGGAGCTTCGACGCGCTGCGCCTGACGAGCGCGGAGTGGACGTGGACCGATCTGGCCGCCCTGGGCCTGGACGTCAGGGAGCTCGTGGTCGCCGGGGACTCCCTGCTCCAAAGAGGCGATGGCCCGAACCGGCGGTCAGGGCCCCTGGGCCGGCACCCGGTCTCCTCCGTCGAGCGGCTTTCCGCCGTACTCGCCCGTCGCGGACGGATCCCGGGAGCCGTCGCCGCGCGCAAGGCCCTGGCCATGATGCGTCCCGGCGTCGATTCGCGGCCGGAGTCGATCCTGCGCCAGCTCATCGTGGAGGCGGGCTATCCCGAACCGCTCGTCAACCGACCCGTCAGCCGCCCCGGCGGAGCCACGATCCTGCCGGACCTGCAGTACAGGGAACTCCGCATCGCCATCCAGTACGAGGGTGCCCACCACTCCGAGCTGGTCCAGCTCGGAAAGGACATCAACCGGGACTTCGCCTACGAATCCCTGGGCTGGATCGTCGTGCGGGCCGACAAGGCCATCTTCACCGCCAACGGCCGCGCGAGGTTCCTGGACCGGCTCGAGCACGCCTTCGAAAAGCGCCGGCAGATCTCGGGCGAGTCCGCCTGAACCCTCGCAGGCGGTCTCCCCGAGTCTGCCCTGCAGATGATGTGGCTTCAGGGCCGCGAAGCCCCCACGATCTGCATTCCAGACCAGGGCAAAGCGTCGACACCCAGAACCAGCCCCCACGATCTGCATTCCAGACCAGGGCGATGCGTCGACGCTCCGAACCAGGCGTAAGGGATCCCGGGCGTCTACCGCCCGGCCAGCAGCCGGTCCCCCTCGTGGACCAGGTTCTCCGGCGTGCGCCCCTGCGCCAGCGCCGCGATCTGGCGCTTGAGCAGGGCCGTGATGCGCGGCGGAAAGGCGTCCGTGTTGCCGCCGTTGTGCGGCGTGATGAACGCTCCCGGAAGGGTCCACAGCGGGTGGTCCTCCGGCAGCGGTTCCGGATCCACGACGTCGAGGGCGCACTTCAGGCGCCCCGAGGCGACCTCCGCGGTGAGGGCGTCGGTGTCGACGACGGGGCCGCGGGCCACGTTGACCACGAGCGCGCCGTCGGGCAGCCGCGCGAGCAGGGCGGCGTCGACGAGGTGGTGCGTCGAGTCGTCCAGCGGAACGATCAGGACCAGGACCTCGAGCCCGCCGGCGAGCTCCGGGAGCTCGTCGATGCCGTGGATCCGGCCGTGGCCGTCCTCGCGCGCGCCGCGGCCGATCCGCACGAGGTCCACCTCGAACGGCTCCAGGCGGCGGCGGATCTCCTCGCCGATGCCGCCGACGCCCACGATGCCGACCCTGCGGTCGGCGAGACCGCGCCACCGGGCGGGCGCCCAGCGGCGCGCGTGCTGGTCCCGGGCCGCCTCGTCGAGCCCGCGCAGGGAGGACAGGGCCAGGCCGACCGCGAGCTCCGCCGTCGCCGCGGCGTGCACCCCGGCGGCCGAGGCCACGGCGACGTGCCCTCCCACGCGCTCCGCCACGCCGTCGTACCCCGTGGACTGGGTCTGCACGATCCGCACGTTCGGGGCCCTGCGCACGGCGGAGAAGGAGCCGCCGGACATGATGTACGGAAGCACCACCGCCTCGATCTCGTCCAGGTCCACGCCGACGGGGTCGCCGTCGAGGTCCCAGACGCCCGCACGCACCCCCTCGGGCAGGGGCGAGCAGGCCTCGAGCAGCGCGGAATCGGGGAAGGTGAAGACGGTGACGGGTTCCATGCAAGCCAGCCTAGGCCCGGCCACGGCACGCGCGCAGGTGACGTCGATCTCATTGCCCCGTTCCGTTTTGCATCGGGCGGGGAGCGCTGGTAGTGTTTTATCCCGTTGCAGACGCGGTCGGTCGGAAACGAACCAGCCGCCCAGCATGATGCACCTCTAGCTCAATTGGCAGAGCAATTGACTCTTAATCAATGGGTTCCGGGTTCAAGTCCCGGGGGGTGCACCAGCCCGAAGGAGGCCGGCCGAACAGGCCGGCCTCTTTCTGCATCTGCACCCGAAACGCACGCGAACGTAAGGACCGACGATGACGCAGACCGCCGCCCGCCTGACCACCGGGGACCGCGCCCCGGCCTTCGCCCTGCCGGACTCCGAAGGCGCCACGCACACCCTCGACTCGTTCGCCGGCCGCAAGACCGTCCTCTACTTCTACCCCGCGGCCTCGACGCCGGCCTGCACGCAGCAGGCCTGCGACTTCAACGACACCCTCGGCTCCCTGGCCGCGGCCGGTTACCGGGTCGTCGGCCTCTCCCCCGACGCCCCGGAGAAGCTCAAGGCCTTCGCCCGGAACCAGGACCTCGGCTTCACCCTGCTCGCCGACGAGGACCACGCCGTGGCCCTCGCCTACGGCGCGTGGGGCGAGAAGAAGAACTACGGCCGCACCTACGAGGGACTCATCCGCTCCACGATCGTCGTCGACGAGCACGGCGTCGTCGAACTGGCGCAATACAACGTCCGGGCCAAGGGACACGTCGCCAAGCTCCACCGCGACCTCGGGCTCGCCTCGGCCTGACCGGCCGCGCAGGGCCGTCGGCTACACTGAACGGGGCTTCGCGCAAGCCCGGTCCGCGCGAGCGTGGCGAAATTGGCAGACGCGCTGGATTTAGGTTCCAGTGTCTTCGGACGTGGGGGTTCAAGTCCCCCCGCTCGCACTTCTGCGCGGCCGCACCGGACGCGCCGCGCGGGGCCCCGTGGATCTTCCGCGGGGCCCCGTGCGTTGTACCAGGCACACCCCCGACCGCCGGGCCGTGCAGGCCCCGACCCCAAGGAGCACGCGTGGAGCGCAGCGCCGGACACGACGACGCACGCCTCGTGCGGCCCCGCCTTCTGGGACGCCGCGGCTTCCTGGGACTCGGCGCGGTGGCGGCCGCGGCCCTCGCCGGCTGCACCCCCGGCACCGTCGGGACCCCGGCCACCACTCCCGGTCCCACGGGGGATCCCGAGCCGCTCGTCTTCCGCTTCGGCACGGCCGCGGCGCCCGAGACCCTCGACCCCGCGCTCGCGGTCGACAACGAGTCGTTCCGCATCACGCGCCAGGTCTTCGAGACCCTCGTCGGCGTCGACCCCAACACCGGGGCGCCGACGCCCGCCCTGGCCACGGGCTGGACCGTCTCCGACGACGGCCTGCGCTACCGCTTCACGCTGCGCCAGGGCGTCCTCTTCCACGACGGCACCGCGTTCGACGCCGAGGCCTGCGTCGCCAACTTCCAGCGCTGGGCCTCCCTCCCGCCCGAGCTCGGGGCCCGCCCGGGACAGGCCTTCGACGCCGTCTTCCACCACCACCCGCAGCCCCCGGCCCCCGTCGTCGCCGACACCGGCGGCCAGGACACCCTGGCCGACCGGGCGGAGGCCCTCGAGGACGCCGAGGTCGAGGGCATCGACGGGGAGGTCCTGGACGGGGCGAGCTACTTCGCCGGCTGCACCGCCGTGGACCCCATGACGTTCGAGCTGCGGCTCCGCGCCCCGCTGACCGGCCTGATCGAGGCCCTGACGATGGCCGGCTTCGGCATCGCCTCCCCCCGGGCGCTCGAGGAGCTCGCGGCCGACGAGGTCGAGCTCGACGAGAACGGCGCCCCCCGTTCCGCCTTCGGCGCGGCACCCGTCGGCACGGGCCCGTTCGCGTTCGCCCAGGTCGACGGCGACCGCGTCGTGCTCGAGTCCTTCGACGGCCACTGGCAGGACCGCGGCCAGGTGGACACGGTCGAGTTCGGCGTGCTGCGCGATGCCGGATCCCGCTTGCGCTCGCTGCGCCGCGGCGACATCGACGGCTACGACATGGTCACCCTCGACGAGCTGCGCGAGCTCGTCCGCGGCGGCCAGCAGCTGTTGCAGCGCGATCCGTTCTCCGTCTTCTTCCTCGGCATGAACCAGCAGAACGCCGTCCTGGCCGATGTCTCCGTCCGCCAGGCCGTGGCGCACGCCGTGGACCGGCAGCGGCTGATCGAGCGCTTCTTCATCTCCGGCACCAAGGAGGCGCGCAGCTTCCTGCCGCCGAGCCTCGGGGTGCCGAGCCCGGAGGGCTACTACGGCTACAACCCGGAAGCGGCACGCGAGCTGCTGGCCGAGGCGGGGTACGACGGCGAACCGGTCCCCTTCACGTACCCGCTCGGCATCACGCGGGCGTACCTTCCCCTGCCCGAGCGGATCTACGCGGAACTGAGCCGCCAGCTCTCCGCCGTCGGAATCACGATCCGACCGGTCCCCGTGCCCTGGTCCGAGGGCTACCTCCAGCAGGTCCTCGGCGGCGAGCAGCCGGGCTTCAACCTCCTGGGCTGGTCCGGTTCCTACCGCGACCCGGACCACTTCCTCAGCTCGATCTTCGGCGCCTCGGCCCGCCAGTTCGGCTACGCGCCCACCGCGCTGCGCACGCAGATCACGACGGCGCGTTCCATGGCCCCGGGCGACGAGCGGACGGAGGCCTACCGGGCGATCGGCGAGCTGCTGGCCGCGGACCTGCCGGCCCTGCCGATCGCCTACCCGATCTCCGCCGTCGCCGTCGGCCAGTCCGTGACGAGCTATCCCTCGAGCCCCGTCCTCGACGAGGTGTTCGACCGCGTGAGCGTCGTCACGGACTGACGCCGCGGGCCGGCGGGGATTTCATCCGCCTCGAGGCGCCGCGCTAACCTTGGCGTAAGCCACCCAGATCGTCCGATGATGGAGAATGCCTGTGTCCGCGACCACCCCCACCCAGAACCTCGACGTCGCGCTGATCGGCGGGGGCATCATGAGCGCCACGCTCGGCGCGCTCATCAAGCAGCTCGAGCCCGGGTGGACCATGGGATTGTTCGAGAACCTGGACCAGGCCGGGCTCGAGTCCTCCGGCCCGTGGAACAACGCCGGGACCGGGCACTCCGCGCTCTGCGAGCTGAACTACACGCCGGCCGCCAAGGACGGCAGCGTCGACCCCGCGAAGGCCGTCGGCATCAACGAGCAGTACCAGGTCTCCCGCCAGTTCTACGCCTACCTCGTCGAGCAGGGCCACGTCGGCGCGCCCGAGTCCTTCATCAACCCGCTCCCCCACATGAGCTTCGTCCTCGGCGACGCGCACGCCGACTACCTGCGCACCCGCTACGAGGCCCTCAAGGCGCAGCCCCTGTTCGAGGCCATCGAGCACACCGAGGACCTCGGCACCATCGGCGAGTGGGCGCCGCTCGTGGCCGAGGGCCGCGACGGCGCACACCGCGTCGCGGCGTCGCGCGTCGCGGGCGGCACCGACGTCGATTTCGGCTCGCTCACCCGCCAGCTGACCTCCCACCTCGGCTCCGCCGGCACCGAGCTGCACTTCGGGCACCGCGTCACGCGCCTCGAGCGCTCGGGCGGCGGCTGGACCCTGACGGTGAAGAACAACGCGACGGGGCAGAAGCACACCGTGCACGCCAAGTTCGTGTTCGTGGGTGCCGGCGGCGGGGCCCTGCACCTGCTCCAGCTCTCCGGCATCCCGGAGATCAAGGGCTTCGGCGGCTTCCCCGTCTCCGGCCAGTTCCTGCGCAACACCAACGACGCGACGATCGCCCGCCACCACGCCAAGGTCTACGGCCAGGCCTCGGTCGGCGCCCCGCCGATGTCCGTGCCGCACCTCGACACCCGCTTCGTGGACGGCAAGCGCTCCCTGATGTTCGGCCCGTACGCCGGGTTCTCGACGAACTTCCTCAAGACGGGCTCCTTCTGGGACCTTCCGCGCTCGCTGCGCCTGCACAACCTGCTCTCGATGCTCGCCGTCGGCAAGGACAACCTGGACCTCACGGCCTACCTGGTCAAGGAGGTGCTGAAGTCCCGCGGCAAGAAGGACGAGGCGCTGCGCGAGTACTTCCCGGGCGCCGTCTCCGGCGAGTGGGAGCTCATCACCGCCGGCCAGCGCGTCCAGGTGATCAAGAAGGATCCCCGGAAGGGCGGCGTCCTGCAGTTCGGCACCGAGGTCATCACGAGCGCCGACGGGACGATCTCCGGCCTGCTCGGCGCCTCCCCGGGCGCCTCCACCGCGGCCCCGATCATGATCGAGGTCCTGCGCCGCTGCTTCCCCGCCCAGTTCGGCGGCTGGGAGTCCAAGCTCACCGAGATCATCCCGAGCCACGGCACGCGGCTCAACGAGAACCCGGCGCTCCTGGCCGAGGTCACGGCCGCGACCGACTCCACCCTCAAGCTCGCCTGACGCCTCGGGCGGGCGTCCGGCACCGGCCGGACCGGAGCGGCCGCCCGCCGGACGCGCCGGCACCGGGACCGCGACGGGTCCGATCCGAAGGAGCACCATGCACCGCCTCGCCGAGCTGTCATTGGGGAACCGGGCGCTGATCGCCCTCATCACCGTCTTTGCCTCGGTGTTCGGTGTCATCACCATGGGCTCGCTCAAGCAGGAGCTCATCCCCTCCCTCGAGTTCCCGCAGATCACGGTCGTGGCCGCGATGCCGGGCGCCTCCCCCGAGGTCGTGGACCGCCAGGTCGGCGAGCCCCTTGAGAACGCCCTCCAGGCGGTCGAGGGACTCGAGTCCTCCTCCGCCACGTCGCGCACGGGGCTGGCGACCATCAACCTCGCCTTCACCTATGGGACCAACCTGGACCGCGCCCGCAACCAGGTGGACCGGGCCGTCGCCAACGCCCGGCAGGTACTCCCCGACGACGTCGAGCCGAGCTCCTTCGCCGGGTCCATCGCCGACTTCCCCGTGGTCTACCTCGCCGTCGCCGGCGGGGACTCACTCAACGGCCTCAAGGCCGACCTCGAGCGGCTCACGGTCCCCAAGCTGCGCAAGGTCGACGGGGTGCGCACCGTCGACGTCACGGGCGGCGCCACGCAGCACATCGCCGTCCTGCCACGCGCCGCGGACCTCGCGGCGGCGGGAGCGTCCGTGGCCGACATCGCCACGGCGCTCGACGAGAACGCCGGGCTCTTCCCGATCGGCAGCGTCGGCCAGGAGGGGCTCACGCTGCCCGTGCAGGCCGGGACCGACATCGCCTCCCTCGACGACGTGCGCGGGCTTCCCCTGAGCATCGAGGGCCGGGACGACGTCTCCGTCATCGGCGACGTCGCGAGCGTGGAGATCGTCGACGACGAGCCGACGTCGGTCACCCGTACCAACGGCGAGGAGACCCTCGCGCTCGCGCTGACCAAGACGCCGGACGGGGACACCGTGGCGATCTCGCACGCGGTCGCCGAGCTCCTCCCCTCGCTGCAGGCCGAGCTGGGCGGCGACGCCGTCTTCACGACCGTGTTCGACCAGGCGCCCTTCATCGAGAAGTCCATCAAGGACCTCACGACGGAGGGACTGCTGGGCCTGGGCTTCGCCGTGCTCGTCATCCTGGTCTTCCTGCTCAGCGTCCGCTCGACCCTGGTCACCGCGGTCTCCATCCCGCTCTCCCTGCTCGTGACGTTCATCGGCCTGAACGCGTTCGGGTACTCGCTGAACATCCTGACCCTCGGCGCGCTGACGATCTCGATCGGGCGCGTGGTCGACGACTCGATCGTCGTGATCGAGAACATCAAGCGGCACCTGGCCTACGGCGAGGACAAGGTCACGGCCATCCGCACGGCCGTGCGGGAGGTCGCGACCGCGATCACGGCCGCCACCCTGACCACGGTCGCGGTCTTCCTCCCGGTCGCCTTCGTCGGCGACCTCGCCGGGGAGCTGTTCCGGCCGTTCGCGTTGACCATGACGCTCGCGCTCGTGGCCTCGCTCCTGGTCTCCCTGACGATCGTCCCCGTGCTCGCCTACTGGTTCCTGGGCCGTGGGCACGCCTCCCCCGCAGCGGACGACGCCGGTGCCCCCCGGGCCGCGGCGGCCGCCCGCGAGCGGGCCCTGGAGAGGGAACGGGGGAGCTGGCTCCAGCGCGGCTACTCCCCCGTGCTCGATTCCACCCAGCGCCACCCCGTCATCACCCTGACGGCCGCGGTGCTCCTGCTCGCCGGCACGGTCGCGATGGTGCCGCTCCTGCCGACCAACCTGCTCGGCTCGAGCGGCCAGAACAGCTTCAGCGTGGTCCAGGAACTACCCGCCGGTTCCTCGCTGCAGACCACCCTCGACGCGGCCCTGCCCGTGGAGGAGGCGCTGCGCGCCGGGGACGGGATCCGCGATGTGCAGCTGACGGTGGGCAATCCCTCGGGCGGCTTCGCGTCCTTCGGCGCCGGGACCGACCGGGCCCAGTTCACGGTCATCACGGAGGAGGGCCGGGACGTCGAGGAGCTCATCGACGCCGTCCGCCCCGCCGTCGAGGCGGCCGCCGGCGGGACCGCGCCGCGCTTCAGCACCCAGGAGGGCGGCTTCGGCACGAGCAGCACCGTCGACGTCGACATCACGGCCCCGACCCCGGAGCTCCTCGAGGAGGCGGCGGCCGTCGTCGAGGAGCGCCTGGCGGGCATCGAGGGCGCCCGCGGCGTCGAATCGGACCTCGTGGCCTCCCGCCCACAGGTCTCGGTCACCGTGGACCCGGCCGAGGCGGCCCGTCGCGGCCTGACCGATCAGCAGATCGGCGGGCTCGCCGCCTCGGCGCTCGCCCCGCTGCCGGCCGGGAGCGTCCGCCTCGGCTTCACCGAGTACCCCGTGGCCATCGGCGAGGGCGGCTCGGCCGGGACGGTGGAGGAGCTCCGTGCGCTGGCCATCCCGACGCCGCAGGGACCCGTGGAGCTGGGCGACATCGCCGCCGTCGAGGTCGTCGAGGCGCCCGCGAGCGTCTCGAGCGCCAACGGCGAACGCATCGCGACCGTCTCCGTGACGCCCGGGGAGAACGACCTCGGCGGGGTGGCCGCGGAGGTCACCGGGCGCATCGACGCCCTCGAGCTGCCCGAGGGTGCCGCGGCGACCGTCGGCGGCGCGGCGACGCAGCAGGCGGAGTCCTTCGAGCAGCTCTACCTCGCCCTCCTGGCGGCGGTCGCGATCGTCTACGTCATCATGGTCGCGACGTTCAAGTCGCTCGCGCAGCCGCTCATCCTCCTGGTCTCCGTTCCCTTCGCGGCCACGGGCGCGATCGGGCTGCTCCTCGTCACGGGCGTGCCGCTCGGGCTGCCCTCGCTCATCGGCATGCTCATGCTCGTGGGCATCGTGGTGACCAACGCGATCGTGTTGATCGACCTCATCAACCAGTACCGCAAGCCCGGTCCAGGACGGGCCGCGATGCCGCTCGACGACGCCATCCACCAGGGCGCGCGGCAGCGCCTGCGGCCCATCCTGATGACCGCGCTCGCCACGATCTTCGCGCTCACGCCCATGGCGCTGGGCATCACGGGCGAGGGCGGCTTCATCTCCCAGCCGCTCGCCGTCGTCGTCATCGGCGGCCTGGTCTCCTCCACGGCCCTCACGCTCGTGCTCGTCCCCGTGCTGTACCGCCTCCTCGAAGTGCGCCGGGAACGGCGGAACACGGCCCGGCGAGCCCCACGGCACGCCGCGGCCTGAGCCAGGCCATGGTGCGGGAATAGCCCGGCCACCCACTTCGTTTTGTATGCAAACGCATATAAGATGAATCGGCGGGACCACCGCACGGGACAGGAGCAGCACCATGCAGATCGGCGTCTTCAGCGTCAGCGACATCACCACCGACCCGGTCAACGGGACCACGCCGGGCGAGCACGAGAGGATCAAGGCCGCCGTCGCCATCGCGCAGAAGGTGGAGGAGATCGGGCTCGACGTCTTCGCCATCGGCGAGCACCACAACCGGCCGTTCTTCTCCTCCTCGCCGACCACGCTCCTGGCCAACATCGCGGCGCGGACCGAGCGGATCATCCTCTCCACGGCCACGACCCTGATCACCACCAACGACCCCGTGAAGATCGCGGAGGACTTCGCGATGCTGCAGCACCTCGCCGACGGCCGCGTCGACCTGGTCCTGGGCCGGGGCAACACGGCGCCCGTCTACCCGTGGTTCGGCAAGAGCGCGCAGGACTCCGTGGAGCTCACGGTCGAGAACTACCACTTGCTGCGCCGCCTCTGGGACGAGGACACCGTGACGTGGAGCGGCAAGCACCGCACCCCGCTGCAGAACTTCACCTCCACCCCGCGGCCCCTCGACGGCGTGGCGCCGTTCGTCTGGCATGGCTCGATCCGCACCCCGCAGGTCGCGGAGATCGCGGCCTACTACGGCGACGGCTTCTTCGCCAACAACATCTTCTGGCCCAAGGAGCACTACCAGCAGCTGATCGGGCTCTACCGCGAGCGCTACGAGCACTACGGCCACGGCCGGGCGGACCAGGCCGTCGTGGGGCTCGGCGGCCAGTTCTACCTCGCCCGGAATTCCCAGGACGCCGTCCGCCAGTTCCGGCCGTACTTCGACAACGCCCCCGTCTACGGGCACGGCCCCTCGCTCGAGGACTTCACCGCCCAGACCCCGCTCACCGTGGGCAGCCCGCAGGAGGTGCTCGAGAAGACCCTCTCGTTCCAGGAGTTCTTCGGCGACTACCACCGCCAGCTGTTCCTGATCGACCACGCGGGACTGCCGCTCAAGACCGTCCTGAACCAGCTGGACCTCTTCGGCGAGACCGTGCTGCCCGGGCTGCGCGAGGAGTACGCCAAGCGGACGCCGGCGGACCACCCCGCTCCGCCGACGCACGCGGGCCGGGTCGCGGCCGCGACAGCGACCGCGACCGCGACAGCGCCCACGGGACGGGCGGGCTGACATGGCGCAGGATGATCCGGCACGCGACGATGCCGGGGTCCGGCTGTCCGCGGAGGCCTGGGAATCGCTCTTCCGGGCGCAAGTGGCCGTCATGCGCCGGCTCCAGCAGCTCGAGGAGTTCAAGGAGCTCTCGATGCGCGAGTACGACGTGCTCTTCAATCTGGCCCGCTGCCCCGAGGGCGGCCTGCGCCAAGGCGACCTGACACCGTTGCTGCTCATGAGCCAGCCGAGCCTGAGCCGCATGATCGACCGCCTCGAGACCCGCGGCTTCCTGCGGCGGGCGCCCGATCCCGCGGACCAGCGGGCCGTCCGCCTCACGCTCACCGAGGAGGGGGCCGCGGTGCAGCGCCGGATCGGGCGGGCGCACGTGCGCCACATCCGCGACCTCGTCTCCCCGGCGCTGGAACCCGCGGAGCTGCGCGAACTGGAACGGCTCACCGCCAAGCTGCGCGGAGCGGTCGAGGGCGGCTGACGCCGCTGCCAGGCGCGGTCGCCCGCGACCGGCGCGTTTCGTGTGCAGCTCCTGCGCGAATCCGGCCTCGGAAGCCGCAGGATCTGCAGGGCAAACCGGCGGGACCGCCCGCGGCTCAGCGGAGCTGGACGAGAGCCCGCGCGCCGGGGTCCTCGAGGGTCTCGTCCGAGCCGGCGTCGACCTTCATCGAGCGCAGCTGCAGCGAGCCGCCGACCGTCGAGAGGAAGGCGGTGTCCGAGGAGTCGGCGCCGGTCGAGATCCGCACGAGGCCCTGCCGCGGCGCGAGGCCGGTTGCGTCGACGACGTACCAGGCGCCGTCGACGTAGGCCTCGGCGACGGCGTGGAAGTCCATGGGCCGCAGCTGCGGGGCGTACGCCGCGGCCAGGCGGGCCGGCACGTCCTTGGCCCGCAGCAGGGAGACCACGAGGTGGGCGAAGTCCCGGCAGACACCGCGCCGGGCGAGCAGCGTGTCCACGGAGCCGTCGCTGCCGCGCGAGGAGCCGGAGACGTAGCCGAGCTGCTCGGTGACCCACGCCGAGACCTCCTGGACGAGCTCCACGCCGCGCAGGGTCCCGAACTGGGCGTAGGCCGTGGGAAGGAGCTTGTCCGATTCGCAATACCGGGACGGCCGGACGTAGCGGATCAGGTCGGCGACGTCGATGGGTGCCGGGTCGGCCCGGCCCTCGACCCTCAGGGAATAGTCCAGGACGACCTCGGCGGCGTCGTCGGTCTCGACGACGTGCAGGCGGCCGCCGTGGTGGTCCGGGACCTCCTCGGGCTCGACCTCGCGGCCGTCGATCGTGACGACGAGGCGCTCCTCGAACGCGTCGTAGCCCGGGTCCCTGACGGCCGCGACGGCATAGACGAGGCGGGTACCGGGGGCTGCCTGGGAGACGATCCGGGCGGAAGCGGTGCGCGACATGGCGTGGGTGGTTCCTCTGCGGTGGTACCGGACGGGGGCGACGCGTCCCAGCGTAGCCGCTCCGGCCCCCGGGCGCAGGCCGCCCGGCTACCCTCCCGCGACGGCGCGGACGGAGGCCACGGTCGCCCGCGCCGCCGTCGTCATCTCCGCCTCCTTGACCTGCCGCGTGAAGCTGAACCGGACGGCCGTGAGCGCCGTGTCGGCGTCGAAGCCCATGGCCAGCAGGACGGGCGAGGGCTCGTCGGAGCCGGCGTGGCACGCGGAGCCCGAGGAGCACTGCACGCCGCGGCGCTCGAGCTCCAGCAGCACGGCCTCCCCCGCCGTTCCGGGGAAGCAGAAGGAGACGATCCCGGGCACACGGTCCACGGGATCGCCCGTCGCCACGGCGCGCACGGTGCCCGCGGACGCCCCGGACCCGAGCCCGTCGAGCACGGCGCGGCGCAGGTAGTCCCCGTAGCCGTCCTCCGGCCCGCCGGACGCGGTCGCCTCCGCGGCGAGGCGCAGCGCCGTCGCCGTCGCAACGGCCCCCGCGACGTTCTCGGTGCCGCTGCGCCGCCCGCGCTCCTGCCCGCCGCCGTGCAGGATCGGCTCGGCGCCCAGGCGGCCGCGCAGCATGAGCAGCCCCGCCCCCTTCATCCCCCCGGCCTTGTGCCCGGACAGGCTCAGGGCGTCGGCGACGGCGGCCAGCGGCGCGAGCTCGAGCCACCCGGCGGCCTGGACGGCGTCCGTATGGAAGCGCGCCCCCGCGGAACGCGCCACGGCCGCGGCGGCCTGCACCGGCTGGACGGTGCCGACCTCGTTGTTGACGGCCATGACGGACACGAGCGTCGTGTCCGGGCGCACGGCCGCGGCCAAGGCCTGTTCGTCAACCCGTCCGAGACCGTCCACGGGCACGACGTCCAGGGTGAAGCCGTGGTGCCGGACCAGGTAGTCCAGCGCGCCGCGCACGGAGGAGTGCTCGACCGCCGTGCTGACGAGGTGCCGGCCCCTGGGCTCGGCGAGGGCCAGGCCCTTGAGGGCGAGGTTGTTGGACTCTGTCCCGCCGGAGGTGAAGACGATGTCCCCGTCCCGCACGCCGAGCACCTCGGCCGCCGTCCGCCGCGCGTAGGCCAGCGCGCGCGCGGCAGACTCCCCCGCGCCGTGCCGGCTCGAGGGGTTGCCGAAGTCCGTCGTGAGCAGCGGCCAGACGGTCTCGAGGACCTCGGGCCGCACGGGCGTCGTCGCCGCCGCGTCGAGGTAGATCACGCCCCGCCCACCCAGTCCAGGCCGAGGTCCAGGGAGCGGACGCTGTGCGTGATGGATCCGGCCGAGATCACGTCGACCCCCGTCGCCGCGATGGCCGCGACCGTCTCGACGGAGACGTTCCCGGAGGCCTCGACGAGGCAGCGCCCGGCGACCCGGCGCACCCCCTCGGCGAGGTCCTCGAGGCCGAAGTTGTCGAGCATGACGGTGTCCACGCCGGCGGAGACGACGGGCTCGAGCTGCTCGAGGGAGTCGATCTCCACCTCGAGGTGCACCGTGTGCCCGAGCCGTGCGCGCGCCGCGCGCAGGGCCGCGGTGAGCTCCGCGCCCGTGCCGAGCAGGGCGAGGTGGTTGTCCTTGGCCATCACGGCCGAGGAGAGGTTGTCGCGGTGGTTGTGCCCGCCGCCGCAGCGCACGGCGTAGCGCTCGAGCACCCGCAGGCCCGGCGTGGTCTTGCGCGTGTCGGCGATCCGCACGTCGTCGCGGCCGGCGGCGTCGACGAGGGCCCGCGTCTGGGTCGCGACGCCGCACAGGCGCTGCAGGAGGTTCAGCCCGACGCGCTCGGCGGCGAGGACGGCGCGGGCCGGGCCGCTCGCCGTGGCGAGCACGTCGCCGGCGGCGAAGCGGGCCCCGTCGCGCACGGCCGGCCGGACGTCCACGCCCGCCCCGCCCTGGCGCATGGCCTCCCGGAAGACCTCGATCCCCGCGCAGACCCCGGGCTCGCGGGCGATCACCGCGACGTGGGCCACGGCCGCGGCGGGCACGAGCACCTGGGCGGTGAGGTCGCCCTGGGGCAGGTCCTCGGCGAGGGCGTCGGCGACGATCCGGGTCACGGCCGCCGCGGGAACGGGCCACGTCACGCCGTCGTCGTGCGCGGCGGTGGACGGCACGGTGGCGTCCACTGCGGTGCCGGGGATCCCGGTGGTGCTCTGCTCAGTCATGACGGGCCGTTCTGCCGGTGGCGGCGGGGATCGGGGACGGGGATGCGGCGCCGCGGACGTAGGCACGTCGCGGAGCGGGGACGACGCCGGACGCGCGCCCGGGTGCCGGGGCGTCGGTCCGGTGATGGGCGCCGAGGGACGCGGGCCGCTCGAGGGCGGCGCGGGCGATGACGCCGGCGAGCGCGATCAGGTGGGCCGCCTCGGTGCGGGCGCGGGACCCGCCGGTCTCCGGCGGCCCACCGGGGGCGCCGGCCGGGGTGGACGGCGTGGCGTTCGCCGAAGACCCCGCCACGGCCCCTGCCGCGCGCGCCGCGGAGAACGCGGCCGCGGAGGAGGCCGCCTCCGACTGGAGTGCGTCGAGGCGCCCGATGGCGCGCGCCAGCCCGTCGGCGTCGCGTTCGACGCCGAGCCACGCGCCCGTCACGGCGTGCAGCGCGGCGAAGGGCTCCGCCGCGCCGTCGTGGACGGCGGGCGGCCGGACACCGGAGCCGACGTGTGCTCCGCCGACGTCCGCGCCGCCGATCTCCGCGCCGCCGGCCCGGCGCGCGCTCCCGGGCCCGGGAACTGCGGGCGCGGCGGGCCCGGGGAGCGGCGTCGCCTCGGCGAAGCCGGCGTCCGCGAGGACGCGCTCCGGAGTCCACCCGGCGTCGTCGAACGCGGCGCCGTCGAGCGCGGCGGCCGCGTTCCACGCGAAGACCACATGGCCTCGAGGAGCGAGTTCGAGGCGAGCCGATTGGCGCCGTGCACGCCCGTGCAGGCGGTCTCCCCCGCGGCGAAGAGCCCCGGGAGGGTACTGCGGCCCTGGGCGTCGGTGAGGATCCCGCCCATCCAGTAGTGCTGGGCCTCGGACACCGGGACGGGCGCGGCGGCGAGGTCGTGGCCGAGCTCGGCCAGCCGGGCCGTGATGCCCGGGAAGCGGCGGGCCAGGAAGCCGCGGCCGCGGGTGCGCTCGACGCCGCTCGCGTCGAGGTGCACGGAGCCGGTCTCGCGGCGCGCGCGGTGGATGGCGCGGGCGACGACGTCGCGGGGGGCGAGCTCGGCGTCCGGGTGGACGGCGCCCATAAAGCGCCTCCCGGTTCCGTCGAGCAGGACGGCCCCCTCTCCGCGCACGGCCTCGGAGACCATAAACGGCCCGTCCGGGACGAGCGTCGGGTGGAACTGCACGAACTCGGCGTCGGCGAGCGCCGCGCCCGCGGCCCAGGCCATCGCCGCCCCGTCGCCCGTCGCGCCGGCCGGGTTGGTCGTCAGGGGGTAGAGGCGTCCGATCCCGCCCGTGGCCAGCAGCACGGCGTCTCCGCGTTCCACGGTCCCGTCGGCGAGACGCACCCCGTCGACGGCTCCTTCGGCCACCTGCAGGCCCGCGGCGAGGGTGTGCTCGCGCAGCTCGATCCGTCCCTCGGCGGCGAGCCGGCGGACGACGCCGATGAGCGCCGCAGCCACGACGCGCCCGGTCGAGTCCCCTCCCGCGTGGAGGATGCGCGGGGCGCTGTGGGCCGCCTCGAGGCCCAGGGCCCACGCCCCGGTACCGTCCGCGCCCGGGCGCGGCCCCGGCGTCGTCCCCGAGGCCCGGCCGGACGGCACGGCGGGATCGAAGGCCGTTCCGTGGGCGGCGAGCGCCTCGATGTGTCCCCACGCGCTCGTGCACATCATCCGCACGGCGCGCGCGTCGCCCAGCCGTGCGCCGGCGCGGAGGGTGTCCTCGACGTGGGCGGCGGCGCTGTCCCCGGACGCCACGCCGGCGGGTCCCACGGCCGAGATCCCGCCCTGGGCGTACCACGTGTTGGAGTCCTGGAGGCGGTCCTTGGTCAGCAGGAGGGCCGTGTGGCCGCGCTCCGCGGCGGCGATGGCGCCGTAGAGGCCGGCGATGCCGGAACCGACGACGACGAGCCGGCGGCTCCGGCGCGCCCCCGGGCCCGTGCTCACGGCCGGGCCGCCAGCATCCGCTCGAGCGCGGTCTTCGCCTCGGCGGCCGTCTCCTCGCCGACCGAGATCCGGTTCACGACGCGCCCGGCCACGAGTTCCTCGAGGACCCACGCGAGGTAGCCCGGGTGGATCCGGTACATCGTCGAGCAGGGGCAGATCACGGGGTCCAGGCAGAAGATCGTGTGCTGCGGGTACTGGGCGGCCAGGCGGTTGACCATGTTGACCTCGGTGCCGATCGCGAACGTCGTGGGCTCCGTGGCGGCGGCGACGGCCTTCTGGATGAAGTCGGTCGAGCCGGCGGAGTCCGCGGCGTCGACGACCTCCATGGGGCACTCGGGGTGGACGATGACCTTGACGCCGGGATGCTCGGCGCGGGCCTTGTCGATCTGGGCGGTCGTGAACCGCTTGTGCACCGAGCAGAAGCCGTGCCAGAGCAGCACCTTGGCATCCTCGAGCGCGGCGGGGGTGTTGCCGCCGAGGGGCTTGCGCGGGTTCCACATCGGCATCCGCTCCAGGGGGACGCCCATCGCCTTGGCGGTGTTGCGGCCCAGGTGCTGGTCCGGGAAGAACAGCACGCGCTGGCCGCGCTCGAACGCCCACTCGAGCACCGTGGCCGCGTTGGAGGAGGTGCAGACGATCCCGCCGTGGCGGCCGACGAACGCCTTGAGCGCGGCGGAGCAGTTCATGTACGTGACCGGGATGACCGGGACCCGGCCCTCGGCGTCCGGCTCGGTGCCGTAGAGCTCGGTGAGCTGTTCCCAGCACTCCTCGACCGAGGACTCGTCGGCCATGTCGGCCATGGAGCACCCGGCGGCCAGGTTGGGCAGGATCACGGATTGCCGTTCCGTGGACAGGATGTCCGCCGTCTCGGCCATGAAGTGGACGCCGCAGAAGACGATGTATTCGGCGGTGTCCCGGGTCAGCGCCGCGTTGGCGAGCTGGAAGGAGTCGCCGATGAAGTCCGCGTACTGGACGATCTCGTCCCGCTGGTAGAAGTGCCCGAGGATCACGAGGCGTTCGCCGAGGGCGTCCTTCGCGGCGCGGATGCGCGCGTCGAGCTCCTCGTCGGTGGCCTCGCGGTAGGCGGACGGAATGCCGCCCTGGCGGGGGGTGTCCGCCGGCGCGGCGTCGCCCATCGAGGCGCCAGGCCCGTAGCCGGGCGACGCGTCGAAGTCCCACGGCGGGCTCGCGAGCGTGGTGGTGCAGGTACCCAAGGGGCGCGTCAACACGGCCCCCTCGGCGGGGCGGCCGCTCAGGGCCTGGATCGTGACGTTGACACTGGTCATGGCGTGGTCCGTTTTCTTCGAGGGTGAGGGAGGGGAGGAGGTGGCCGGTGGCGGTGCGGCCGGCGTCAGCCGGGGTCCGGGATGCCGGCTGGCTCCGGCTCGACGTAGCGGTAGAGGCGGGGCGGGCGGTGCTTGCCGCCCTGCAGGAACTCGCCGGTCTCGACGATCCCCGGCGAGGCGAGCAGCTGCCGGCGGAAATTGGCGGGGTCGAGGCTGCGGCCCAGCACGGCCTCGTAGACCTCCCGGACCTGCGCGAGCGTAAAGCGCTCCCCGAGGAGGCGGTGGGCGATCGAGCCGTAGGCCACCTTGTTGCGCAGCCGCCACAAGGCGTAGCGGACGATGTCCGCGTGGTCGAAGGCGAGCCCGTCCAGGACGGCCTCGTCCCCCGCGGCGAACCAGGCGACGTTGGGGTCCTCGCGCAGCACCGACGTCGGCCCCGGTTCCCCGTCCGCTCCCGTCACCGGCCGGGTTCCGGCCTCCGGGCGCGCGGGGTGCGCACCGGCGTCGGACTCCCGGACGAGCGCCCAGTAGACGATCGAGACGACGCGGCGCGACGGGGAGCGGTCGAGGCCGCCGAACGCGTACAGCTGCTCGAGGTAGCGCGGCACGAGCCCCGTCGTCGAGCGCAGGTTGGCCGCCGCGGCGTCCTGGAGCGCCTGCGTGCCTCCGAGCGGGCCGCCCGGCAGGGCCCAGCGGCCCTTGAACGGCTCGCGCGTGCGGCGCACGAGCGGCAGCCAGAGTTCCTTGCGGCCCGCGTCGGAGACGTCCGCGTCGCGCAGCGCGAAGATCACGGTCGAGACCGCGAGCTCGGGGCTCAGGGCCATGCGCTCGGAGACGTTCGCGAACTCCATGGCGGCTCCCTCCCGGCGGACGAACAAGTTATTGTCACGACGACAATAACTCAGGATACCCCTCCGGGATTGGTCCTTCCAAGCATGTGTCGCCCGAAGCGGACTCAGTCGCGGCGGGCGGCCGCGCGGGCGAGCGGCAGGGTGCGCAGCGGCAGCGGGGTGTTCAGGACCACGAGCGAGGAGGAGCGCACGACGGTTCCCGTGGAGATGACGGCGTCCAGCACGCGCTGCAGGTCCGCGTTCGAGCGGGCGACGACGCAGGCCAGCAGGTCGCTCTCGCCCGAGACGGTGTGCAGCTCGAGCACCTCGGGAATGGCGGCGAGGGCCGCGGCGACGGCATCGTGGCCCGCGTCCTGGTGGATGGCCAGGGAGCAGTACGCCCGCACCGGGAAGCCGAGGCCCTCGGCCGAGATGCGGGGACCCCACCCCGTCACGACGCCGTCGCGCTGCATCTTGTCCAGGCGCGCCTGCACCGTCGCCCGGGCCACGCCCAGCACGCGCGAGGCCTCCAGTACCGACATCCGCGGATCGTCCGAGAACAGCTCCAGCACGCGCGCATCCAGTCCGTCGACCGCCATGGCCGCACACCCCCTCGTTCAAGATGACAATTTGTCTAGCCATCATGGCAGATCGCCGCACACTTCTGACAGTTTGCGCGGTCGTTTGCTGGCAGATTGCGCCACCGTCGGCGTGTGAGTACGGTCACCGTAGGCCTTCACACGCGGAGAGGATCCATCGTGAACGACACCACCACCCTCGTCCCGGACGGCGAACCGCTGTCCGGCGACGAGCTGCTCGAGCTGTACCGCCTCATGGCGACCGTCCGGCACCTCGACGTCTCCGCCATCGCGTGGCAGCGCCAGGGCATCCTGCCCGGCTACGCCCCCATGCAGGGCCAGGAGGCCGCGCAGGTCGGCAGCGTCTTCGCCCTGGACATGGCGCGCGACTTCGTCTTCCCCACCTACCGGGAGATGGGCGCCGCCCTCGCGGCCGGCGTGGACATGCCGGAGTTCATGGCCACGCACAAGGCGACGTGGAACGGCGGACTCTACGACGCGGCGAAGTACCGCTTCACGCCGATCCAGACCGTCATCGCCGGTTCCGCGCTGCACGCCGTCGGCTGGGGCCACGGGCAGAGACTCGACGCCCTCCGCGAGGGCCGCCCGGCCGAGGACCTGCCCACGGCGCTGATCTACCTCGGCGACGGGGCGTCGTCCCAGGGCGACATCCACGAGGCCATGAACTTCGCCGGGGTCTACCGCTCCCCCGTCGTCTTCTTCGTCCAGAACAACGGCTGGGCCATCTCGGTCCCCACCGAGCGCCAGGTCGCCGGCGGTTCCGTCGCGGCCCGCGGACCGGGCTACGGCATCGCCTCGATCCGGCTCGACGGCAACGACGTCGAGGCGGTCGTGCGCGGGATGCGCGCCGCCCTCGCGCACACCCGCTCCGGCGCGGGCCCCGTGATCGTGGAGGCCATGACCTACCGGCGCGGCCCCCACTCCACGTCCGATGACCCCGGCCGCTACCGGAGCCTCGAGGACGAGCGACGCGACGCCGGCGCCGACCCCGTCGCCTCGCTGGCCGAGCGCCTGCTGGCCGAGGGCCTGGCCGACGCCGCGGACCTCGACGCCGTCCGCGCCGGGGCCGAGGCCTTCGAAGAGGCGACCCGCGCCGCCGTCGCGGCCCAGGGCCCCCGCCCCGGGGCCGAGATGTTCGAGTTCGTCTACCAGGAGCAGACCGAGGCGCTGAAGCGCCAGGCCGCCCTGTGGCGCGAGGAGTCCGAGCATGTCTAGCCCAGCCGTTACCCGAGAGGAAGCCATGGCGCGAGTGAAGCGCACCGGGACCGAGCAGCTGTCCCTGAACAAGGCCATCAACGCGGCCCTCGCCGACGTCCTCGAAGAGGATCCGCGCGCCCTCGTCCTCGGCGAGGACGTGGGACGCCTCGGCGGCGTCTTCCGCATCACCGACGGGCTCCAGGAACGCTTCGGCGAGGAGCGCGTCTTCGACACCCCGCTCGCCGAGTCCGGCATCCTGGGCATGTCCGTGGGACTGGCCATGGCCGGATACCGTCCCATCCCGGAAGTGCAGTTCGACGGCTTCACCTACCCGGCCGTGAACCAGATCGTCACGCAGATCGCCCGGATGAACTTCCGCACCCGCGGCGCCCTGCCCATGCCGATCACGCTGCGCATGCCCAGCTTCGGCGGCATCCACTCCCCCGAGCTTCACTCCGAATCGCTCGAGTGGCTCTTCGCCCACGTCGCCGGGCTCAAGGTCGTCTCCCCCTCGAATCCACACCAGGCCTACCACCTGATGCGCCACGCGGCGACCCGGCCGGATCCCGTGATCTTCATGGAGCCCAAGTCCCGCTACTGGCAGAAGGACGCCGTCGACTTCGACGAGCCGGGCCCGCTCGAGGGCTCCGTCGTCGCCCGCCCCGGCCGCCACCTCACCCTCGTCGCCTGGGGCGGCATGGTGGCCCGCTGCCTGCAGGTCGCCGAGCTGGCCGCCGAGGACGGGATCGACGTCGAGGTCCTCGACCTGCGCTGGCTCAAGCCCATCGACGCGGACGGTCTCGCGGCCTCCGTGTCCAAGACGCGCCGCGCCGTCGTCGTCCACGAGGCCCCGCGCGCCGCGGGCCTCGGCGCCGAGGTCGCGCAGACCATCACCGAGGCGTGCTTCGGTACGCTCAAGGCGCCCGTGGAGCGCGTGACGGGCTTCGACGTCCCGTTCCCCTCCGGTAGCCTTGAGGCCGAGTACATGCCGAACATCGACCGCATCCTGTATGGGATCCAACGGGTATTGGAGTACCGCCGTGGCTGAAGTTTCCTTTCCCCTTCCCGATCTGGGCGAGGGCCTCATCGAGGCCACCGTGCTGGAGTGGCTCGTCGCCGAGGGCGAGCAGGTCGAGCGCAACCAGCCCATGGTGGAGGTCGAGACCACCAAGAGCTCGCTCGAGCTGCCGAGCCCGCAGTCCGGGAAGGTCGTGCGCACCTACGGCGGGCCCGGGGACACGATCAACGTGGGCGATCCGCTCATCGTCTTCGAGGTCCCGGACGACACCGCCGGCATCGTCGGCACCGTGCCGCAGGAGACCGCGCCGAAGCGCCGCGTCCGCCTGAGCGCCGCCCTGGACGAGGACTAGCCCGTGGCCGGCGCCGCGCACCTCGTCGAGGGAACGCCGAACGGGCTCGCGGTTCGGGTCTTCGAACCCGCCGAGGACGCCGGACTGCGCCCCGTCCTGCTGATCCACGGCTTCGCCTCGTCGACCGAGCTCAACTGGGTCGCGACGGGCTGGACGGCGTTCCTGAACGACGCCGGACGCCGGGCGATCGCCGTCGACCTCCCCGGGCACGGGGCCGCGTCCGCCCCGGAGGAGCTCGACGCCTACACGCCGAGCCGGATCCGGGCGGACCTTCTGCAGGTCCTCGAGGACCAGGGGGTCCTTCCCCTGGACGAGTCCGATCCGTCCTCGGGAGTCGACGTCGTCGGCTACTCGCTCGGCGCGCGCCTGGCCTGGGAGCTCGCGGCGACGCAGCCGGAGCTCGTGCGCCGGGCGGCGCTCGGCGGGCCGGCCGCGGTCGATCCCCTCGCCGCGTTCGACCTCGCCGCCGCCCAGCGCCACCTCGCCGACGGCACGCCGATCGCGGACGAGTCCACGGCCGAGCTGCTGCGGATGGCGCGGCTCGTGCCCTCCAACGACCTCTTCGCGCTCATGAGCCTCGTGGAGGCGGTCAAGTCGGAGCCCTTCGATCCCGGGCACGCCGTACCCCGGCAGCCGCTCCTGCTCGTCGCCGGCGACCGGGACGAGCTCGCCGAGACCATGCCGCGGCTCGCCGGCATGGCGCGCGACCGCGGCGGGGACGAGGCCGCGACGGAGCTCCTGCTGCCCGCCCGCACCCACGCGAACGCGGTCACCTCGCGCGCCTTCAAGAAGGCCGCGGTCGAGTTCCTCGCGTCCTGACGGTGCCGGCGCCCGGCCCCGTTGCCGGGCATGCCGCCCCTGACCGGACCCCGCCGCGGCCGGGTCCTGCCACGGGCAGCGGCACCTGCGACGCGCCAACCCTGTCCCTGCCCGGGCAGTCCGGCCTACCCTAGCGGTATGAAACCACGTCGTGCGCTCGCAGCGGCCGGGGCCGCGATCCTCTTGCTGACCGCCTGCGGGGATGGACCCGCGGGCACGGACGACGCCCACGGGACGGACGTCGTCGGGACGTGGGGCAACCCCACGGACTCCTCCCTCCCCACCCTCGAGTTCACGGACGACGGCTCCGTGACCGGGACCGATGGATGCAACCGGCTCATGGGCGGCTGGACGGTCGAGGGCGGGCAGGTGGTCTTCGACGCGCTCGCGGGCACGATGATGGCCTGCCCCGACGTCGACACCTGGCTCTCTACCGCCGCGCGGGCCGAGCGCGAGGAGGGCATCCTGCGTGTCTTCGGCCCCGATGGGGAGCAGATCGGCACCCTCGCCGCGGTCCGCGAGGGCTCCTCCGGCTCCGGTTCCGACGTCCTGACCGACGTCGAGTGCGCCCAGGACACCACGGGCCGGTGGAACGCGCGCGGCGTCCTGGCCAATCCCGGAACGGCCGCGAACAGCTACACGGTCCGCTTCACGGTCTCGGCCGCCGACGGTTCCGTCCTCGGTTCCGCCGAGGAGAGCTACGAGCTCGACGGCGGGGCGAGCCAGGACGTCCTCATCACGGACATCCACACGGGCGACGAGGAGGGCGCCGAGTGCGCCCCGCTCGTGAGCGCGCAGCCGGCGGGCTGACGAGCGCACGGGCGCATGGACGGACCGGCGCACTGGCGCACTGGCCACGGGACCAATGAGCGGGCGGCGGCCGCGGGGACCTTGACGTAGCGCAGTTCACACGCGAGACTGGATCGTATACGATTTCGTACACAGTAACCGTCCAGCGCAGGAGGAACCGTGACCCAGGGCAACGCCGCCGCCAGCACCCGAGCCGTCGACGAGGAGGTGCTGCGGGCCGCGGGCAAGGTGCTCGCGGTGCACTTGAGCTACCGCTCACGGGCCGAGCAGCGCGGGCGGATCCCCGCGTTCCCCTCCTACTTCATGAAGGCCTCCTCCTCGCTGGCCCTGTCCGGTTCCACCGTGGAACGCCCTGCGGGCACGGAGCTGCTGGCGTTCGAGGGTGAGATCGCGCTCGTCATCGGCACCACGGCCCGGCGCGTGTCCCCCGAGGAGGCCTGGGCCCATGTCGGATGGGTCACGGCGTCCAACGACCTCGGCGTCTACGACCTCAAGTACGCGGACAAGGGCTCCAACGTCCGCTCCAAGTCCGGCGACGGCTACACGCCACTCGGCCCGGCCCTGCTCCCCGCGTCCTCCGTGGATCCGGACGCCCTGCGCCTGCGCACGTGGGTCAACGGCAGCCTCGCCCAGGACGACTCGACGGCCGGGCTCATCTTCCCCTTCGCCCAGATCGTGGCGGACCTGTCGCAGCAGATGACCCTGCACCCGGGCGACATCGTCCTCACCGGGACCCCGGCCGGCTCCTCCGTGATCGTCCCCGGCGACGTCGTCGAGGTCCAGGTCGACGACGCGGCCTCCGGGCTCGGCACGGGCCGGCTGCGCACGGAGGTCGTCGAGGGCACCGTGGCCTTCGGCTCCTTCGGCAACGGCCCGAAGACGAGCGAGGCGGACCGGATCGACGCCTACGGCTCCGAGGAGGCGGCCGGCGTCGTCCCCGCGGTCACCGGAACCTCCGCCCTGAGCGATGAGGTCAAGGCCAAGCTGCTCTCCGTGGCCACCGCGACGATCTCAGGCGCGCTGCGCAAGCGCGGGCTCAACAACGTCAGCGTCGACGGCCTCACCGCGACGAAGCCGGGCCGCAAGGCCATCGGCACCGCCCGCACGCTGCGCTACGTCCCCCACCGCGAGGACCTCTTCGCCTCCCACGGCGGCGGATACAACGCCCAGAAGCGCGTCATCGACGCCGTCGGACCCGGCGAGATCCTCGTGATGGAGGCCCGCGGGGAAAAGGGCTCCGGGACGCTCGGCGACATCCTCGCGCTGCGGGCCCAGGTCAACGGCGCCGAGGCGATCATCACCGACGGCGGCGTCCGCGACCTGTCGGAGGTCGCGGCCCTGGACATCCCGACCTTCCACAACGGCGGCCACCCGGCCGTGCTCGGGCGCAAGCACGTGCCGTGGGAGCACGACGTGACGATCGGCTGCGGCGGGACCACGATCCAGCCCGGCGACATCGTCGTGGCCGACGACAACGGCATCCTCGTCATCCCCCCGGCGCTCGCCGCGGAGATCGCCGACGAGGTCGTCGAGCAGGAGCGCCAGGACGGCTTCGTCTTCAGGATGGTCCGGGCCGGGCACAAGGTGGACGGGCTCTTCCCGATGAATCGCGAGTGGAAGGCCCGCTACCAGGCGTGGGTCGACGCGGGGGAACCCGATGGCGCCGAGTAAGTCGGAACAGGCCTACGAGCTGCTCCAGCGCAAGATCGGCGACGGGAGCTTCGGCCCGGGATACCGCCTGGTCCTCGGGGCGATCGCCGCCGAGCTCGGCTGCAGCACGGTTCCCGTCCGCGAGGCCGTGCGGCGTCTGGAGGCCGAAGGGCTCGTGACCTTCGAGCGCAACGTGGGCGCGACGGTCGCCGCCGCCGACAACACGCTGTACCTGCACACGATGCAGACCCTCGCCGTCATCGAGGGCGCGGCCACGGCCCTCGCCGCTCCGCTCCTGGACCCCGCGCAGCTCGAGCGGGCCCGCGGGCTCAACCGCGAGCTGCGCGCGTGCCTCGAGGACTTCGACCCGCCCCGCTTCACGGCCCTGAACACCGAGTTCCACGAAGTGCTCTACGGGCCGTGCCCCAACCCGCACATCCTGGACCTCGTCCACCGCGGCTGGAACAGGATGCGCACGATGCGCTCCTCGAGCTTCACGCACATCCCGGGCCGCGCCCGGCTCTCCGTCCAGGAGCACGACGCCCTGCTGGACCTCATCGAGGCCGGCGCGCCCGCGGCCGAGGTCGAGTCCGCGGCGCGCCGCCACCGCACCAACACCCTCAACGCCTACCTCGAATCCGCCGGCATGGCACCGTCGGCCCTCTAGGAACCTCCCATCGAAAGGAACACCATGAGCAAGCACTTCGTCCCGGACGAGCTGCCCACGCACCTGCGGCACTACATCGGCGGTGAGTTCGTCGACTCCGTCGGCGGCGAGACGTTCGAGGTCCTCGACCCCGTCACGAACCAGCCCTACGCGACCGCCGCCTCCGGCATGAAGGCCGACGTCGACGCCGCCGTCGCCGCCGCCCGCGAGGCCTTCGTCAACGGGCCCTGGCCGCGGATGAAGCCGCGCGAACGCGCCAGGGTCCTCTATGCGATCGCCGACGCCGTCGTCGCCCAGGAGGACCGCCTCGCCGAGATGGAGACCTTCGATACCGGCCTGCCCATCACGCAGGCCCGCGGACAGGCCCAGCGGGCCGCCGAGAACTTCCGCTTCTTCGCCGACCTGATCGTCGCGCAGCACGACAACGCCTTCAAGGTCCCCGGTTCCCAGATCAACTACGTCAACCGCAAGCCGATCGGCGTCGCGGGCCTCATCACCCCGTGGAACACCCCCTTTATGCTCGAGTCCTGGAAGCTCGCGCCGTCGATCGCCTCCGGCTGCACCGTGGTCCTGAAGCCGGCCGAGTTCACGCCCCTTTCCGCCTCCCTGTGGGCGCGGATCTTCAAGGACGCGGGACTGCCCGACGGCGTCTTCAACCTCGTCAACGGCCTCGGCGAGAGCGCCGGCGACGCGCTCGTGAAGCACCCGGACGTCCCGCTGATCTCCTTCACCGGCGAGTCCTCGACGGGCCAGACGATCTTCCGCAACTGCGCCGAGGGGCTCAAGGGCATGAGCATGGAGCTCGGCGGCAAGTCCCCGGCGATCGTGTTCGACGACGCCGACTTCGACGCGGCGATCGACTCCACCCTCTTCGGCGTGTTCTCCCTCAACGGCGAGCGCTGCACGGCCGGGAGCCGGATCCTGGTCCAGCGCGGGATCTACGAGCGCTTCGTCGAGGCCTACGCGGAACGCGCCCGCAACATCGTCGTCGGCGATCCGCACGATCCGAAGACCCAGGTCGGCGCCCTCGTGCACCCTGAGCACTACGAGAAGGTCATGTCCTACGTGGAGCTCGGCAAGGCCGAGGGCCGGCTCGTGGCCGGCGGCGGCCGCCCGGAGCACCTGCCCGAGGGCCAGGAGAACGGATCCTACGTGGCCCCGACGGTGTTCGTGGACGTCGCCCCCGACGCGCGGATCTTCCAGGAGGAGATCTTCGGCCCCGTCGTCGCCATCACGCCGTTCGACACGGACGAGGAGGCGCTGGAGCTCGCGAACAACACCAAGTACGGCCTGGCCGCCTACGTCTGGACCTCGGACCTGAAGCGCGCCCACAACTTCGCGCAGTCCGTGGAGGCCGGCATGGTCTGGCTCAACAGCCACAACGTCCGCGACCTGCGCTCCCCGTTCGGCGGCGTCAAGGCCTCGGGCCTCGGCCACGAGGGCGGCTACCGCTCGATCGACTTCTACACCGACCAGCAGGCCGTGCACATCACCCTCGGCGACGTCCACACCCCCAAGTTCGGCGCCTAGGCGCCCGCGTTTTCGAAGGAGAGAACCATGAGCAACCCCATCCCGAAGCCCTCCGTGCCCGCGCCGGACATCCTGCGCTGCGCCTACGCCGAGCTCGTCGTCACCGATCTGGAGGCCTCCCGGAGGTTCTACGTCGACGTGCTGGGCCTGCACGTGACCGAGGAGGACGAGGACCAGATCTACCTGCGCTCCTTCGAGGAGTTCATCCACCACAACCTGGTCCTGACGCGCGGCCCGGTCGCGGCCCTGAAGGCCATGGCCTTCCGGGTCCGCACTCCGCAGGACGTCGACGCCGCCGAGGCCTACTACCGCGAGCTCGGCTGCCGCACCGAACGCCGCGGCGAGGGCTTCGTCAAGGGGATCGGCGACGCCGTGCGCGTCGAGGACCCGCTGGGCTTCCCGTACGAGTTCTTCTTCGAGACGGAGCACGTCGAGCGCCTGCACATGCGCTACGACCTCTACTCCGCCGGCGAGCTCGTCCGCCTCGACCACTTCAACCAGGTCACGCCGGACGTCCCGCGCGGCCGGGCCTACCTCGAGGACCTGGGCTTCCGCGTCACGGAGGACATCAAGGACTCGGAGGGCACCACGTATGCCGCCTGGATGCACCGCAAGGGCACGGTCCACGACACGGCGCTGACCGGAGGCAATGGACCCCGGCTGCACCACATCGCGTTCTCGACCCACGAGAAGCACAACATCATCCAGATCTGCGACAAGATGGGCGCCCTGCGCATCTCGGACCGGATCGAGCGCGGCCCCGGACGCCACGGCGTCTCCAACGCGTTCTACCTGTACATCCTGGATCCGGACGGCCACCGGATCGAGATCTACACCCAGGACTACTACACGGGAGATCCCGACAACCCGGTCATCACGTGGGACGTCCACGACAACCAGCGCCGCGACTGGTGGGGCAACCCCGTGGTGCCCTCGTGGTACACCGAGGCCTCCCTCGTGCTCGACCTCGACGGCAACCCGCGCGAGGTCGTGGAACGGACCGACGATTCCGAGCTCGAGGTGACGATCGGCGCCGACGGCTTCTCCTACACGCGGGCCGGCGACGAGGACGGCAGCTACCACGGCGAGGCGGCCAAGGGCTTCAAGCTGGGCAACCAGGTCTAGTCCCCGGGAGGGTACGACGGCGGCCGGCACCTTCTGGTGCCGGCCGCCGCTTCGTTGCGCCCCCGTTCGTTGCGTGCCGGGTGGGGGCGGGGCAGACTGGGGCGCATGGACGCGCCGGCGCAGGACGGTCCCACCTACCGGGACCGCGCCCACGCCGCGCTGCTGCTCGGACGGGCCCTGCTCCCCCGGCTTCCCCGCCCGGAGGACCGCCCCGTCGTCGTCCTCGGTCTCGCCCGTGGCGGCGTCCCGATCGCCTGGGGCGTCGCCGGAGTGCTCGAGGCGGAGCCCGGGCGCGGACCGGTGGAACGCGACGTGCTCGTGGTGCGCAAGCTCGGCCTCCCGTCGAGCCCGGAGGTCGCGTTCGGGGCCGTGGCCGGACTGGCCGGCCGGCGCCACACCGAGTACGTTCCCGCGGTGCTCGCCGCCGAGATGGGCCGCCTCGGGGACCCGGCCGGTCGCCGCCGGCTCGACGACGCGCTGCGGGCCGTGGAGGAATACGAACACGAGGTGCTGGCCGCGCGGCTGCGCCGCTACCTCGGCGGGCGGGAGCAGGACGTCGCGGGCCGGGTGGTCGTGGTGTGCGACGACGGGATCGCCACCGGCGCGACGCTGCTCGCCGCCGTCGGGGTCCTCCGGGAGGCCGGGGCCGCGTACGTCGCCGCCGCCGCGCCCGTGGGCGCCCCCGGGGCGTGCCGGGCGATCGAGGCCCGCTCGGACCAGCTGATCTGCCCCCTCAGGCCCCCTCGCTTCCGCGCGGTGGGGGCACACTACGACGCCTTCGAACAGCTCGACGACGAGCGGGTCCTGGCCCTGCTGCGCGCCGGACACGGCTGAGCCGCGGGCGGGACCGGTCCGGGTGGACCGGCCGCGCCCGCGGCCCTGGCTTCCGGGACGGCCCGGCACGGCCGGCGGAGGCGCCTCGCCCCCGCCTGCGGCGTCCTACTTCGAGACGGGGGTGGGCTCGATGTCCTCGACGTGGAGGTTGTTGCCGCGCGTCTCTCCGGCCCACAGCACGCCCGCGATCGAGACCACGGTGATCACCATGATGTAGATCGAGATGGAGATCGAGCTGCCCGTGGCCTCCAGGAGGGCCTGGGCGATCGTCGCGGCGAACGCGCCGCCGAGGATCGCGCCGAGGGCGTAGCCGATCGAGATGCCCGAGTAGCGGATGTGCGCCGGGAACATCTCCGCGTACATCGCCGACTGCGGGCCGTAGGACAGGCCGAGGCCGATCGTGAGGACGAAGATCGCGAAGCCGTAGAGGAACAGGTTGCGCGTGTCGATCAGCATGAACATCGGGATCATCCAGACGAACACGATGCCGTAGCCGATGAGGAAGGTGTTGCGGCGCCCGAGGTAGTCGGAGATCCAGCCGCCGATGAGCGTGAAGATCAGCCAGCCGAACGAGCCGACCGTCGTGGCCAGCAGGACCGGGGTCACGGGCATCTCCAGGACGCGCGTCGTGTAGGCGATGAAGAACGCGATCAGCAGGTAGCCGGCGGCGTTGTTCGAGATGAAGATCAGCGCGGCCTTGACGACCTCCGCCGTGTTGGTCCGGAAGAGGTCGCGCAGCGGCGTGTGCTCGGAGGCCTTGCGCTGCTCGAGCTGCTTGAAGACCGGGGACTCCTCGACGGCACGGCGGATCATGTAGCCCACGACGATCAGGATGATCGAGAGCAGGAACGGAATGCGCCAGCCCCAGGCGTTGAACTCCTCGGGGGTCATCGACAGGCGCAGGACGAGGAGCAGGCCCGTGGCCAGGATCATGCCGATCGGGACGCCGATCTGCGGGAACGCGCCGAAGAGGCCGCGGCGGTGGTTGGGCGCGTGCTCGACGGCCATCAGGGCGGCACCGCCCCACTCGCCGCCGGCGGAGAAGCCCTGGACGATGCGCAGCAGCACCAGGAGGATGGGGGCCCACAGGCCGATCTGCGCGTAGGTGGGCAGCAGGCCGATGAGCGAGGTCGCGACGCCCATCAGGATGAGCGTGGCCACGAGGACGCGCTTGCGGCCGAACTTGTCGCCGAGGTGTCCCGCGATGACCGCTCCGAGCGGGCGGAAGAGGAAGGAGATGCCGATCATCGCGAACGCGAGGATCTGGCCCAGCCCGGGGTTGCTCTCGTTGAGCGGGGCGAGGAACAGGGGCGTCAGCAGGGTCGCCGTCAGCTGGGCGAAGATGAAGAAGTCGTACCACTCGATGGTGGTGCCGACCAGGGTGCCGGCGAGGACGCGGCGTTCCTCGTTCCGCTTCTTCGCGGGAGGCAGGTCGATGGTGCTCATGGATGCTCCGGTGGGTCGTCGTGACAGCGGTGGTGATTTACCGAACGTTCGTACGGTATATGTGATCTAGGACATGGTAGCGCGGATCACAGCCCGGGGCCACGTCTGTCCGCCGGCACCTCATCCCTCCAGCAGTCGGCGGACCCGTTCCCGCGCCGGGCCGCGGTCGTAGCCGTTGACGAGGGCGCCCGCCATCCGCACGGGATCACCGAAGAAGAAGTACTCGTAGAGCGCCTGGCGGGAGGAGAAGCCGCTGATCGAGGCGTCGTAGGCGAGCTTGAAGAGGCGGATCCGCTCGGGACCCGTCAGCCCCTTGGACTGGAGGTAGAGCTCGATGTCGTCCCGGGCGATCGCGAGGTCGGCCTCGCCGGGAAGGCCCATGAGCCCGGACGCGCAGAACGTGCGGATGATCTCCGGGAAGCGCTGGGAGGCCTTGGGATACCAGTTCCGGGCCGCGTTCAGCGTGGGCCAGTGGGGCAGGTAGACGCCGTCCGGGCTCGGGGCCGCCTGGGCCTCGGCGGCCACGGCGAGGGCCTTGCCGATCTCGACCGTGCGGACGAGCTCGGCCAGGTCCTCCTGGATGTGCTGGAAGCCGTCGATCCCGATCGCGTCCGCGATCTCCGAGGCGAGCCCCAGGAAGAACTCGCTCTTGGCCACCGTGCGCGTCAGGACCTGATGGGTCATCAGGGCCGCCGCGCCCGTGTCCTGGTACCACGCGTTGCACAGCTCCGGGCGGCCCAGCATAAAGACCCGCTCGTTCGGCACGAAGACCTCGTCGAAGACCACGACGGCGTCGACCTCGTCGTAGCGCGAGGCGAGGGGCTCGTCGTGCGCGCTCCCCCCGTGGTGCAGTCCGGTGCGGCACAGGTAGCGCAGTCCCGGCGCGTCGTTCCGGAGCGCGAAGGCGAAGGAGAAGGGCGCGTCGTCGGGCGAGCCGCGCAGGACGGTGGAGGGGAAGACGAGCAGCTCGTCGGCGATCGGGGCCACGGTGGCGAGCATGCGTGCTCCCGTGACCACGATCCCGTCCGGCCGCTCCTCGACCACGCGGGCGGCGAGCTGGCCGCCCAGCTGCTCCGAGCCGGAGACCGAGCGGTTCGCCTGTGGCGGGATGAGCGTGTGCGTCGCGAGCAGGTCGTGCTCCCGGGCGTAGGCCGTGTAGGCCTCGATGCGCTCCCCGAAGACGGGATCGGCGCGGGAGAAGAACGTCTTGGCGGAGGCCAGCGCCGTCAGGCAGGAGTTCATGTAGTCGCCCGTGCGCCCGAGGAAGCCGTTGCTGTGCCGGGCCCAGACGGTCGCGGCCTCGCGGCGCCGCGCCAGGTCCGCGGCCGAGCGTGGCACGAGGAACGACGTCGAGACCCGCTCCCCGGATTCCGGGTCAACGAAGCTCAGGACGTCGCGGTGGCGGGGATCGTGCTGGAGGTCGTAGAGCCCCGCGTAGCTGCGCGCGACGCCCGCGAAGGCCGGGTGGGCGGTGAGGCCTCCCGAGACCACCTCGCCGTCGATGACGAGATGCGGGCGCATCGCGTCGAGCTTGTCGAGGAACTCGCGTCCCGTCCTGATTCCCATGGTGGTCCCTTTCCTGTGGCGCCCGGGCGCGGAGGCGGTCCGGGCCGTGGTGGCTAGAGGAGTTCCTCCATCCCCAGCTGGCTTTCGGGGATCGTCGTGAAGGCGCCGTTGGCGAACGCGAGCGCGTCCCCGCGGCGGTAGTTGAAGTCGCGGACCTCGCCGAGGAAGAGGGTGTGGTCGCCGCCGTCGTACTCCGCCCAGGGCGCGCAGGAGAAGTAGGCGAGGACACGCGCGAGCCGCGGCGCGGTGCCGCCCTCGACCCACTCCGGGTCCCGGATCGGGCGTCCGGCGAAGTGGAGGGCCAGCGACTGCTGTTCCGCGCCGAGGATGTTGACCGTGAACGGCCGTCCCGCGAGTTCGTCGTGGGCGCGGGCGGTCCGGGCGATGCTGACCAGGACGAGCGGCGGATCCATGGAGACGGAGGTGAAGGAGTTCACGGTGATTCCGTGGCGCTTCGAGGCCCCGTCGAAGCTGACGATGGCGACGCCGGTGGCGAACCGGCCCAGGCTTCCGCGGAAGTGCTTCAGGTCCAGGGCCGGCGGCGTGGAGACCGGGCCCTCCGCCGCGTTGTCCGCCTCGCGTCGCGGAACGATCATCGGGGCCTCCTGGAGCTGCACGGGTACCGGGGCGCTGCCGACCCGGAACTGGTGTTCAATTATCGAACCCCATGTTCTAATAATGAACCACTACCGAAGCTATCGGAGCCGGCGCCGCGGCACAAGGCGTCCCGGACCCCCGGACACACGATGCAGCGAGGAACCGCATGCCCACCGAGCCCGCCAAGGCGCCCCACTCCCAGACGCTCTCGCGCGGCCTGCGCGCACTGGAGATCCTCGCCGACGCCGCCGGGCCGCTGACGATCGCCGAGCTCGCGGGACGCCTCGGCGTGCACCGTTCGATCGCCTACCGGATCCTGCGCACGCTCGAGGACCACTTCCTCGTGATGCGCGACGACTCGGGCCGCGTCCAGGGGGCACCCGGCCTGGCCGCGCTCGCCCGCGGCGTCCAGCGCGGGCTGCAGTCGGCGGCGCTGCCCGAACTCACGGACCTCGCCAATTCCCTGGGCATGTGCGCCTTCGTGGCGGTCTGGGACCCCCACGACTGCATCACCCTGGTCACGGTCGAGCCGCGGCACGGTCCCGGCGGCGTCATCCAGCAGCCGGGCTCCCGCCACCCCTTCGACCGGGGGGCGCCGGGCATCGCCATCCAGTCCGCCCACACGGCCCAGGAGTGGGCGCAGCGCTCCCCCGGCGAGCCGTACCGGCCGGAGGCCGCGGCCGCGCGGGCGCGCGGCTACGCGACGAGCCGCGACGAGGTCATCCACGGGGTCTCCTCCGTGGCGGCCCCGATCACCGCCCCGGGCCAGCTGCCGGCCGCGATCGCCGTCGTCTACGCGACCGCCGCGCACGCCGAGGACCAGGACACGCTCGGCGCCCGGGTGCGGAGCGCGGCCGGGGCGATCGAGCGCGCCCTCGGCGCGGCCGTCACGGGCGACTGAGGCCGCTCCCGGGCCGCTACGACGCCGCCGCGGAGCGGTGCTCGGCCCGGGCCGCCCGCCGGCGCCCCGGCCGGCCGACGCGCATGGCCACGCCGCACAGGAGCAGGAACCCGGCGGCCGCCGAGGCGACGCCCATCGCGCCGTGGTGGCCCAGGTCCTCGGCGAGCAGCCCGGCGAGCGTGTTGCCGATCGCGGTCCCAACGACGATGCCGCTCGCGAGCAGCGTCATGACCGTGCCGAGGCGGCCGCGCGGAGCGACGTCGCCGCCGAGCGTGAAGATCGCGACCATGACGGGGCCCACGGGCAGGCCCACGAGCATGAGCGCGGCGACCATCGCGGGCGTGGAGTCCGGAAGCTGCAGCAGCAGGGTCGCGGGAAGCAGGAGCGCGGCGCAGGCGATCCACCGGCCGTGCTGTGTCCAGGCCGTCGGCCAGACCGCCACGGACAGCGCGGCCGCGGCGGAGGTGAGGCCCAGCGCCGCGTAGAGCAGCCCTCCGGCATTGGAGTCGCCCTGGGCTCCGGCAAAGGCGACGGCTCCCGCGGAGAGGCTCCCGAAGATCGTGCCCATGCCGATCATCCCGGCGACGGCGGTTCCGACCCGCAGCGTCCGCCCGCGGTTCCAGGCGGCCGCGGACCGGGCGGCATCGGACTGGCCCGCCGCGGTGCCCCGGTGGGGACGGACGCTGGCCGCGGTGCGGTGCAGGGCGAACGTGATCTCGTCGACCGTGGACTCGTAGCTCAGCGCGGTCTCGAGCTCCTTGCGCCCGTGGGGGCGTTCGGCGGTCAGCGCCATCCAGCGGACGCGGGCCATGGGGCCGACCTGCGGGCAGCTGGCGCCGGCCGCGACGGCGAGGGCCGCGACGAGGGCGGGAGCGGCCAGGCCGAGCGCGGCCGCGATGAGGGCGGCCACCGCCGCGGCGTGGACGATCGCGAGCGGCAACAGGACGGGGCGCTGTCCGACGCGGTCGGCCACGTAGCCGAAGGCGGGGGCCCCGAGGGCGGAGCCGACGCCGACCGCGCCGGCGGCGACGCCGCCGGAGGAGTAGGAACCGGTCGTGGCGGTGACGAGGGTGAGGGCGCCGATCGTCAGCATCGCCAACGGCAGGCGGGCGACGAGGGCCAAGGGGAAGAAGACCGTTCCGGCGAGCGAGCGCAGCGAACGGAAGGAGGAGCGGGCGGTCATGGGCAGGGTCCTTCTACGTGCGCACCGTCCCAGCCACCCGGTGCGCCCAACCCTTGGATTCCGCCGCGACGGCGGCGAACCACACCATCATACCGGGCGGTTCACGCATCGGCGACGTCGTGCTGGACGAGTTCGAGCCGCGAGCCCCGGCGCCCCTTGTGCACGTGCAGCTGCGTGGGGATGCGCAGCTTCATCTCCGGGACGTGGCTGACGAGTCCGACGACGCGGCCACCCTGGCGCAGCCCGTCGAGCGCGTTCATGACGAGCTCGAGCGCGCCCTCGTCGAGGGAGCCGAATCCCTCGTCGACGAAGAGGGTCTCCATGTCGATGCCGCCGGCCTCCTGCTGGACGACGTCCGCGAGCCCGAGTGCCAGGGCGAGCGAGGCCATGAACGACTCCCCGCCGGAGAGCGTGGCGGTGTCGCGCTGCTGCCCGGTCCACGCATCGACGACCTGGAGGCCGAGGCCGGACTTGTTGTTGCCGCGCGGACCGTCGTCGTGCACGAGCCGGTAGCGCCCGCTGCTCATCACGTCGAGGCGTTCCGTGGCCGCCGCGGCGACCGCCTCGAGCCGGGCGGCGAGGACGTAGGTGCTGAGCGTCATCTTCAAGCGGTTCTCCCCGGTGCCCCGGGCCAGCTCGGCCAGCGAGGAGACGAGATCGTACTCGGCCAGGAGCGGTCCCTGCCGGGCCTCCAACGCGGCCAGGCGGTCCCGGGCCACCGCGAAGCGCGCCGACTGCTGGGCCAGGACGGCCTGGGCGCTCAACGCCTCGTCGAGCCCGCGACGGGCCTCGGCGCTGCGGGCCGCCGCGGCCTCGAGCGCCTCGTCGTCGGGCGGCTGGACACCGGCGGCGCGGGCCCGGCGGGCCCGGGCCACCTCCTCGCTGGCGCCGAGCTCCTCGAGCCGGTGCAGCTCGGCGCGGTGCCGCTCGACGGTCTCGCGCTGCCGCGCTGCCTCGGCCTCGGGAAGCAGCGCCCCGGCCTGGTCTTCGGCCGTGTCGAAGCCGTGGTCCGCGAGGGCCCGCGCCCACTCCGCCTCCGCCTCGGTGTGGGCCCGGGCCGCGCGCGCACGGCCCTCGAGCGCTTCCGCCGCGCGGGAGAGCACGGCGGTCGCCGCGTCGAGGGCCCGGACGCGCTCGGCGACGCTCGGGTGTCCTCCGCGGGCCGCCTCCAGCGCCGTCTCGAGCCGGAGGCGCTGTTCAGCCAGGCCGTCGCGCGAGGCCACGGCGGCGGCCCGCTCCGCCGCGGCGGCCGAGGCCCCCGCGCGGGCCGTGGCCAGCGACGCCTCCGCTGCGACCACGGCCGCCTCGGCGGCCCGGTGGCCCTCGACGGCGCCCTCGGCCGCGGCGAGCGCGGCCTGGGCGGCCGCGAGCCCCGTGACGGCTTCGTCGTGACCGCGTTCCCCGAGCGCGCCCCGCAGGCGGTCTGCACGTCGGGCGGCCTCGTCCCGCCGGTCGCGTGCCCCGCTGGAGACGACGGCCAGGCGCTCGGCCTCCGCCACGGCCGCCTCGTGGTCCGCCTCCTGGACCAGCGATCCGTCGGGGGCGGCCGCGGGCCGCGGGTGCTCCGGTGCGCCGCAAACAGGGCAGGGCGATCCGTCCTCGAGCCCGAGGGCGAGCGATGCCGCGGCCTGGGCCAAGCGGCGCCGTCCGAGCTCGACGGCCCGGCCCTGCGCCGTCAACCGGGCGTCCTCGGCCCGGACCCACGCCTCTTCGGCCGCCCGCAGCACCGGGAGCTGGCGTTCGAGTTCCTCCGCCGCCTCGGCCGTGGACCGCGCCGCCCGTTCGGCCGAGCGCAGCCCCTCGACGCGCCCCGCCGCTTCGGCCCCGGCGTCCCGCGCGGACCGCAGCTCCGGCAGCGTGTCCTCGAGCGCGGCGGCCTCGCGCTCGGAGGCGGCGCGGCGCTCCTCGGCCGCCTCGACGACACGGCCGGCCGCGGCGATCCGCTCGAGCGTCGCGGCGAGCTCGTCTTCCTGGGGCCGGGCCGCCCGGGCCACCGCGAGCTCTGCGGCGGCGAGCGAACGCGCGCCCTCCATCGACTCGGCGGCGTCGCGGTAGCCCGGGGCGAGTCCGTCCTCGTCCACGGCCCGGGTGGCCGATTCCGCGGTCCGGACGGCGTCCCGGTGCTCCGCGGCGGCGCGTTCCGCGGCCCGGCGCGCCGGTTGCGCGGCGGCGGCCTCCGCGTGCGCGGCGAGAAGCCGCCCGGCGGCATCGGCCTGGGAAGTGGAGGCCTCGAGCGCCGCGTGGCGGCGCTCCCACGCGACGAGCTGTCCATGGTCCCGGGCAGCGCGGGTCAGTTCCTCCGCGTCGGCGATGGCTGCGGCGTGCGCCGTCGACGCCGCGTCGAGCCGGACGTCGACACGCCCCCGGGCCGCCTCGAGGCCGGCCTCGAAAGCCTCGACGAGGCCGGCGTCGTCCGTGTCCGGATCCCATCCATCGACCGCGTCGGCCGCATCGGCGCGCAGCTGATCCAGCGCGGCACGGCGCTGCGCCTCGGCGCCGGCGGCCCGTTCGCGCAGTGCCGCCGTCCGCTGCGCGAGCGCCTCTTCGACCCCCGCGTAGCCGCTCGTGTCGAAGAGCTTCTTCAAGAGCGCCTCGCGGTCCCGGTCCTTGGACCGGAGGAAGGCCGCGAACTCGCCCTGGGGCAGCATCGCGACGCGCGTGAACTGCTCCTTGCCGAGTCCGAGCACCGCGAGGATCTCCGAGGCCACTTCGTCGTTGCGCGTGGACTTCTCCACCCATGCCCCGTGAACGAGCTCGCGCAGCCGGCTCTGGGCCTGTTGCCGCGTGGTGCCCGTGCCCCGCGCCTTCGGGCGTTCCCAGGCCGGGGACCGCGTGACCTCGAAGCGGCGTCCGCCGGAGGAGAACTCCAGGACGACCTCCGGAACGGCGCCCGGCTCGGCATGGTCGCTGCGCAGGCGCGTCGTTCCCTCGCGTGCGCCCGGCAGCCCCGCGTAGAGCGCGAAGCAGATCGCGTCCAGGACGCTCGTCTTGCCCGCCCCCGTCTCCCCGTTCAGGAGGAACAGCCCGTCGGCGGACAGCGCGTCGACGTCGACGTCCTCCGTGCCGGCGAAGGGACCGAAGGCGCTCAGGCGCAAGCGGTGGATCCTCATGCGGAGACCTCCCGGCTCGCCGCGTCCGCCAGCGCGGCCGCGAGGACCTCCGTCTCCAGCTCCGACGGCGGCCGCTGGCGCACGTGGTCGACGAATCCGCTGCAGACCTCGAGCGTCGAGGCCGCCGCCGCGATCCGCTCCCCGTAGCTGCGCCCGCGTTCCTCCCGGCGGCCTTCCGGCTCGAAGGCGAGCACGAGGGTCTCGGGGAACCGCTCGCGCAGGCGCTGCATGGCCTGCGCCGGGCGGTCCGCGTCCGTGAGCGTCACCTGGCAGTACGCGGGCTCCGCCCACGCCAGCGCCTCGTCGGCGAGGAGCTCCTCGAGCCGGCCCCTGAGCACCGCGAGCGGACGCGGGCGCGACCACTCGACCTCCTCGACGTCGATCCCGTCGGCGCTGGTCTCGACGATGAATGAGCCCTTGACGTGGCCCGCCTCGGAAAAGGAGTACGGCAGCGGCGACCCGCTGTAGCGCACGCCGGGGCGCAGGGTCTGGCGGCCGTGCAGGTGGCCCAGGGCCACGTAGTCGAATCCCTCGAAGACGTCCACGGGGACGATCTCGAGCCCGCCCACGCTCAGCTCCCGTTCGCTGTCGCTGCCGCTGCCGCCCGCGGCGAACACGTGGGCCATGACGATGGTGCGCAGCGGTCCGGTGCCCGCGCCGCGTGTCTCGACGTCGTCCCGGATCCGCCCGACGGCCGCCGCGACGACGGGGCCGTGGCCGGGCGCCTCGACCCCCAGGGCGTCCGCCGTCATCCGCGGTTCCAGGTACGGCAGCGCATAGACGGCGACCCGGTGGTCGCCGGCGTCGAACTCCACGGGACGGTCCAGCTCCTCGAGCCGCGTCCGCACGTGGATCCCGGCCGATCCCAGGAGCCGTCCGCCGAAGCCCAGACGCGTCGCGGAGTCGTGGTTGCCGCTGCTCAGCACGACCTCGGCCCCGGCCGCGCGCAGGCGGACGAGGGCGTCGTCGAAGAGCCGCACGACGTCGACCCCGGGCAGCGCGCGGTCGTAGACGTCGCCCGCGATGAGCACGACGTCGATGCGCCGCTCCCGCACCGTGGCGACGAGCTCGTCGATGAACGCGGCCTGGGCATCGAGCATCCCGGCGCCGTGGAAGGAGCGCCCGAGGTGCCAATCGGAGGTGTGGAGGAATCGCATGAAGCCACCCTACTGTCGGGCCCCGACGCTTCGGCCTCGGCCGCTCCTCACTAGACTGTCCGGGTGACCGCCTCCGCTGATCCCCGCCCCGTGTCCGATCCCGCCCTCTTCATGGACCGCGCGATCGCGGCCCTGGCCGCGCAGGCCCTCTCCCCCGTTCCCGACGCAGCGGGACTGCTGCCCCTGTACTTCGCCGACGGGCTGCTCGAGGCCCTCGAGTGGGCGCACGACGGCGTCGCGAGCGACGAGGCCGCCTGCCTGTGGCTCGCCGGACTGCGCTGGTACCGCCTCGCCACGGGCGCGTTCCCGGACGGGGCCCCGGAACCGCGGCCCCGCTGGATCGACGCCCTGCTCGAGGGCACCCCGGTCCGCATCGGTCCGGCGTCCGAGTCCCTGACAGCGGGGCTCGGCCACGAGGCCATGGGCACGGCCGCACGGCCGCACGACGCGTCCGCGGACTCCCCCGCCGTCCTGGCGCCGGCGGCCGTCAGCGCCTTCCTGCCCCACGTCACGCCCTCGACGGCGGCGCGCTTCGCCGCGGACGCGAGCCGCCTGACGCACGGCTCGCCCTCCGCGGCGGCCGCCGCGGCCTCCGCCGCGGAACTGCTCGCCCGGGCCCTGACGGGAGGTCCGGGCGCGCTGGAATCCGGCCTGGACCCGGCGGCCGCCGCCGCCGAGGCGGGCGCCGGCCCGGCCCACGACGCGCTGCACGAGGCCCGCGCGGCCGCCGCCGCGGGATGCTCCGCGTTCGACGCCGGACGGGGCGCCGTGGGCGCGTGGGACGCCGTCCGGGAAGCGTGCGCGCACGGCGAGACGGACCCGGGGACGACGGCGATGGCCCGGATGCTGCTCGGCGGCGCCCTCGGCACGGCCGCGCTCCCGGACGGATGGGAAGCGCGGCTGCCCGCGGCCGCGGCCCTGCGCGAGTGGGCCCGGCGCTGGTCGCGCCTCGTGTTCGCCTAGTCCGCCACGGCGCGCCACGGCGCGCCCGTCTCCTGCCCGCCCGCCGTCGTCGGGCCCGGCGGCCACCCGGGCCGGCGCGCGGACATCCCGGCGTCCGCCGGGCTCAGCGTCCGCTCGGCCAGGACCCGCCGACCATCTGCAGGAACTCGCCTTCGGAGAGCACCTCGATCCGCTGCCCGGCCTCTTGGAGCCGGAGCACGTGGCGCGCCTTGGACGTGAGGCGCCCGCCGCGCAGGTCCGCGGCCGTGAAGCCGTCGCCCACGACCAGCACGCTCGTGGAGCGCGTGACACGGCTCGCCGTCGTCGCCCCGGCCTGGGCGGCCCGGTTCTTCGCCTCGGGCCGGCTGATCCCCAGGTTGCCGGTGAAGACCACCGTCTGGCGGAACAGCGGATGAGCGGGATCGGCTGCGGGATTGGCGGGCGGGTTGGCGCCTTCCTGCGGCCACACCGCCCAGTCCGGCTGCTGCGGGACGGCGCCGCCGGCGGCGCGCCAGTTCAGGGCGTCCGCCGTGGCCTTGGAGACCGGGTCCCCCGGCGTGTAGGCGGGCGAGCGGCCGGAACCGGCGGAGACGCCGTCGAGCAGGACGGGGACGTCCGGGGCGCCGTGGATCCGCCCGATGTCGATCATGATCCCGGCGCACGCGCGGGCGTCCTCCACGGCGTCGTGGTGGTGGCGCAGCGGGACCCCCGCGGCCTCGGCCACGAAGGGCAGCGAGTAGGACGGCAGCTGGTAGCTGCGGCGCGAGAGGATCACGGTGCACGCGTAGTCGAAGGCCGGTCCCGGGAGCCGGGAGACCTCGAGCGCGGAGCGGATGACGCCGACGTCGAAGGCCGCGTTGTGGGCGACGAGCACGTCGGAGCCGATGAAGTCCGCGATGTCGCCGAAGAGCTCCCCGAACCGCGGCGCACTCGCGACCCGGTCCGCCGTGATGCCGTGGATCTGGACGTTGCGCGGATCGAAGTGGTCATAGCCCTCGGGCGGCCGCATGAGCCAGGAGGCCTCCTCGACGATCCTCCCGGCGCGCACCTTGCTCAGGCCGACGCTGCAGGCGGAGCCGCGGAAGCCGTTGGCGGTCTCGAAGTCGATGGACGTGAAATCGTAGGACATGGGGATCCGCTCAGAGCACGTCGTCCGGGCCGGACGCGGGCGTCGCCGACCGCCGTCGGCGCAGCCTGGCCACGATCCACGCGAGCACGAGCAGCGCGACGACGACGATGACGATCCGCTGGAAGACGGACGCGTACTGCTCCACGACGTGCCACTGCTCGCCGAGGTAGAAGCCGGCCATGACGAAGATCGTGTTCCAGATGAGGCTGCCGGCCGTGGTGAGCGCGATGAACTTCCACTGCGCCATGGACGTGACGCCGGCCGGGATCGAGATCAGGCTGCGGAAGATGGGGATCATGCGCCCGAAGAAGACGGCCTGGGGACCGTGCCGGTCGAACCACGCCTCCACCTTGTCGACGTCCTCGAGGTTCACGAGCGGGAGCCGGCCGAAGAGCCAGCGCGTCCGGTTCCGCCCCAGCGCGCGTCCCACCCAGTAGAGGGCGACCGCCCCGACGACGGAGCCGAGCGTGGTCCACAGCAGCGCCTCGAAGAGCGTGAACGAGCCCCGGCTCGCCGTGAACCCCGCCATGGGCAGGATCAGCTCGGACGGCAGCGGCGGGAAGAGGTTCTCGAGCGCGATCGCGAGTCCGGCGCCCGGCGCCCCGATGACCTCCATGAGGTGGACGGACCAGTCGGCGAGGTCGCTGAGCCAGCTTCCCGAGGACGGCGCGGCGGGCGCGGCTGTGGCGGCGGTGGGGGCAAGGAGGTTCATCACCTACCAGTGTGCCCTAGTTCCCCGCCCCTGCCGCCCAGCGCCGCCGGCCGTGTGGCGAAGTCCTCACCTCCGCGTGGCGGGCCGGGCGGGTGGCGGCCCGCCCGGCCCGGGGGCTCAGGGGCGGGCCTCGAGCGCCCCGACGACGGCGGGCAGCAGCGCGCGGAAGGCCTGTCCGCGGTGGCTGATGGCGTTCTTCTCGGCCGCCGTGAGCTCGGCGCAGCTGCGGTCCAGCCCGGCGGGCAGCAGGACCGGGTCGTAGCCGAATCCGCCGTCCCCGCGCGGCTCGGTCAGCAGGCTCCCCTCGAGCCGGCCGATCTCGACGGCGTCGCCGCCGCCGGGCACGGCGAGGGCTGCCGCGCAGACGAAGGCCGCCCCGCGGTGCGGCGCGTCGATGTCGGCGAGCTGGGCGAGGAGGAGTCCGAGGTTCGCGGCGTCGTCCCCGTGCCGGCCGGCCCAGCGCGCGGAGAAGATGCCGGGCGCTCCGCCGAGCACGTCGACCGCCAGGCCGGAATCGTCGGCGAGGGCCACGAGCCCCGTGGCCTCGGCCACGGCCCGGGCCTTGAGCAGCGCGTTCTCGGCGAACGTCGTGCCGGTCTCGGCGACGTCCGGGCCGCCGACCGCCGCGGCGTCGACGACCTGGGTCTCGACGTCGAGCCCGGGAACCTGGCCGCGCAGGAGCTCCCGCAGCTCCCTCAGCTTGCCCTGGTTGTGGGTCGCGAGGACGACGACGGGGCCCCCCGGCGCCCCGGGGGCGGCGCTCATGCGCGATCCCCGAGCGCCTCGCGCTGGATGAGGGCGAGCTCCGAGGTCCCCGCCAGGGCGAGGTCGAGCAGGCGGTCCAGCTCGTCCCGGTCGAACGGCGCGCCCTCGGCGGTGCCCTGGACCTCGATGAACCGCCCGTCGCCCGTGACGACGACGTTCATGTCCGTCTCGGCGCGCACGTCCTCCACATAGGGCAGGTCCAGCATCGGGACGCCGTCGATGATTCCGACGCTCACCGCGGCCACGGAGTCCTTGAGGACCTGCGCCTTGGCCGGGACGAGCTTCTCCGAGCGGGCCCAGGACACCGCGTCCGCGAGCGCGACGTAGGCGCCCGTGATGGCCGCCGTGCGCGTGCCGCCGTCGGCCTGGAGGACGTCGCAGTCCAGCACGATGGTGTTCTCGCCGAGGGCCGCGGTGTCGATGATCGAGCGCAGGGAGCGGCCGATGAGGCGGGAGATCTCGTGCGTGCGCCCGCCGATCCGGCCCTTGACGGACTCGCGGTCGGAACGGGTGTTCGTGGCGCGGGGCAGCATGGCGTATTCGGCCGTGACCCAGCCGCGGCCCTCGCCCTTGAGCCAGCGCGGCACTCCGGCGGTGAAGGAGGCGGTGCACAGGACGCGCGTGTTGCCGAACTCGATCAGGGCCGAGCCCTCGGCCTGCTGGGACCAGCCCCGCGTGATGGTGATGGGCCGCAGCTGTCCGGGCGTGCGGCCGTCGGCGCGCACGATGGTGGTGGTGTCCTGGGGGGATTCAGTCATGCCCCCAGTCTTTCACGGCGGGCGCTAGCGGTGGAGCGGGTCGCCGGCCTTCGGGCCGGCCTTCGGCTCGGCGAGCCGGTCGCCGGACCAGACGCCGTAGGTGACGCCAGAGACCGCGACGGCCAGTCCGCCGTCGTACGTCTCCCGGGCCTCGTCGACGACCGTGTTCACGCTCGTCCACACCGGGACGTGGGTCAGCAGCAGGCGGCGCGCCCCGGCCTCGGTGGCCATCAGGCCCGCCCGGCGCCCGGTGAGGTGCACGCCGTCGATCGCGTCGTCGCGGCCCTCCTCGAAGGCCGCCTCGCACAGGAACATGTCGGCGTCGCGGGCCGCCTCGACAAGCCCCTCGCACGTGTCCGTGTCTCCCGAGTAGGCCAGGACCGAGGTCCGTACCGTGCCGTCGGAGAGCGGTTCGGAGGCCTCCACCCGGATGGCGTAGGCCTCGTCCACGGGGTGGCGCGCCTCGTGGGCCGTGATCGTGAACGGCCCGAGCCGCACGGGCTCGCGGGCCGTCCAGTGGCGGAAGTCGAAGTCCTCGTGCATGCCCGGGTCGAGTTCGAGCCCGTACGCGGTCGCCATCCGGTCCGCCGTGGCCTCCGGCCCCCACACCGTGATCCGCTCGCGGCCCCAGCCCGCGGGGTCCCAGTGGACGGCGACGTGCAGGCCGCAGAGGTCCATGCAGTGGTCCGGGTGGAGGTGGGAGAGGAACACCGCGTCGATGTCCCTCAGGTCCATGTAGCGCTGCAGCACGCCGAGCGAGCCGCTGCCGAGGTCCAGGAGGATCCGCCACGGGCGCTGGCCGTCGTGGGCCGTGACGAGGTAGCAGGAGGCCGGGGACCCGGGGCCCGGGAACGAGCCCGTGCAGCCGACGATCGTGAGCTTCATCCGATCCCCCCGCGGGCGGCGGCCCGCTCGATCATCTCGGGGGTGATCCGGGCGATCGACCCCGTCGGGTAGCGCGCCGCCACGTGGTCGACGTGCTCGACGCCGAGCACCTCGGGCCCCAGGAAGCGGCGGGCCAGGACCTCGAAGGAGGCCGCGTCCCCCGTCGCGACGAAGTGGTGGCTCGGGGCCGTGCCTCCAGGCCGTGACAGGCCGTGGCGCATGAGCGCCGCATAGACGTCCTTGGCGGTCTCCTCGGCGCTCGAGACGAGCGTGACGTTGTCCCCCATGACATAGGACAATACGCCCGTCAGGAGGGGATAGTGCGTGCACCCCAGGACCAGCGTGTCGACGCCGGCCTCCTTGAGCGGGGCGAGGTACTCCTCCGCGGTCGCCAGGAGCTCCTCCCCCGTCGTGACGCCCCGCTCGACGAACTCCACGAAGCGCGGGCAGGCGGCCGAGTGGATCCGCAAGTGGGGAGCCGCGGCGAACGCGTCCTCGTAGGCGCGCGAGCCGACGGTGGCCTGCGTGCCGATCACCCCGATCCTGCCGTTGCGCGTCGCCGAGACGGCCCGGCGCACGGCGGGCTGGATGACCTCGACGACGGGGATCCCGTAGCGGTGGGTGTAGCGCTCCCGGGCATCGCGCAGCACGGCAGAGGAGGCCGAGTTGCACGCGATGACGAGGAGCTTGACCCCGGAGTCCACGAGCTCGTCCATGACGCCGAGCGCGTTGGCCCGCACCTCGGCGATGGGCAGCGGCCCGTACGGGCTGTTCGCGGTGTCCCCCACGTACAGGGTGGACTCGTTCGGCAGCTGGTCGATGACGGCGCGCGAGACCGTCAGGCCTCCGACGCCGGAGTCGAAGATGCCCAGGGGCGCCGATGCCTGCGGCCCGGCCGGTCTGATGCGGGGTTCGTCGGTCATGATCTACAGAGGATACTGCCTGCGCCCGCGGCCGGCAGCGGCCGCGGGCGGGGTGTGGCACGGCTCACAGGGTGTCGGCGAGCGCCTGCATGAGCGATTCCTGCAGCCACGTGGTGAAGTTGTAGACGAGCGCCAGGTACTCGTCCACCGTCTCGGCGGCGCTCCAGTCCTCCACCGCGTGGACCCGTTCGGCGTCCTCCTCCGTCTCGACGCCGAGGCGCTGGGCCAGCACGAGCCGGACGTCGTTCAGCGCCGCCGCGAAGCGGACGGCCGCCGCCTCGTCGAGGACGACGGTCGGCGACTCGAGCGCGAGCGCCGCGCCGCGCAGGGCGGCGGTCTTGGTCTCCCGCAGCCCCCGCTCGGTGAGGCGGCGGAACTCGAGGGCGGCCCCGTCGTCGTCCCTGATCGCGTCCGGGAGCAACCGCAGCTCGGCCCCGTCCCGCGGCGCGGCGGCCGGGACGGCATGGGCCGCCGGGTCCATCCCGGTCAGGGCCCACAGGGGGTCGGTGTCCGCGCCGGCCGCGGGCTGGTCCGGTTCGAGGATCGTCACGACGTCGTTGAAGAGGCCGCGCAGCAGCTCGCGTTCCGCCTTCTCGAGGTGGCAGCTGAGGCCCCGGGGCGTGTTCTTGAAGGCCTTCGCCACGCGTCAGGCCCCGTCCGCGCGGGTGAACGTGGCCCAGAGGCCGAACGCGTGCATCGCCGCGACGTCGGACTCGATCTTCTCCAGGGGGCCGGAGGCGACCACGGACCGGCCCTGCTCGTGGACCTCGAGCATCAGTGCGTCGGCCTTGGCCTTGCTGTATCCGAAGTGGCTGCGGAACACGTAGCTGACGTAGCTCATGAGGTTCACCGGGTCGTTCCAGACGATCAGCACGTACGGGACGGCGAGGTCCCTCAGCTGCTCGGTCTCCTCGCGCGGGAGCACGTCGGTGGGGGCTGTCATCAGGGGCATGTCACCCATTCTACGGCGGGTGCGGGGAACTAGAGTGGTCGCTGAACGGCCCGTCGAGGGCCACGCCAGCCGTCCCCAGGAGATACGCCCATGTGGCAGCAGCCGACCTCGCTCTTCACCGACCACTACGAGCTCACGATGCTCCAGGCGGCCCTCCGCTCCGGGGCCGCGCACCGGCGCTCGGTGTTCGAGGCCTTCGCCCGCCGCCTGCCGGACGGCCGCCGCTACGGCGTCGTCGCGGGCACCGGGCGCATCCTGGAGGGGCTCGAGCACTTCCGCTTCGGCGCGGAGCAGATCGACTTCCTGCGCTCCACGCGCGTCGTCGACGAGGCGACGCTCGAGTACCTCGAGGGCTTCCGCTTCACGGGCGACATCTACGGCTACGCCGAGGGCGAGCTCTACTTCCCCAACTCGCCGATCCTCACGGTCGAGTCGACGTTCGCGGAGGCGTGCGTCCTGGAGACCTTCATCCTCTCCGTGCTCAACCACGACTCCGCGATCGCCTCCGCGGCGTCGCGCATGGTCGCCGCGGCCGGGAACCGCCCCTGCATCGAGATGGGCTCCCGGCGCACGCAGGAGGAGTCGGCCGTCGCCGCCGCCCGCGCCGCCGTGATCGCCGGCTTCGACAGCACGTCCAACCTCGAGGCCGGCCACCGCTACGGGCTCAAGACCGTCGGGACCGCGGCCCACTCGTTCACGCTCCTGCACGACTCGGAGCGGGCCGCCTTCGAGGCGCAGGTCGCCGCGCTCGGCCGGGGCACCTCGCTGCTCGTGGACACGTACGACGTCGAACAGGGCGTCCGCACGGCCGTCGACGTCGCGGGGCCGGAGCTGGGCGCCGTGCGGCTCGACTCCGGGGACCTCGTGGAGCAGGCGCGCTGGGTGCGCCGGCTGCTCGACGACCTCGGCAACGACCGCACCCGGATCATGGTCACCTCCGACCTGGACGAATACGCGATCGCCGCCCTGCAGTCCGCCCCCGTCGACGCCTACGGGGTCGGCACGGCGCTCGTGACCGGCTCCGGGGCGCCCACCGCCTCCATGGTCTACAAGCTCGTCAGCCGGACCAACGACGCGGGCGAGTACGTCGACGTCGCCAAGGCCGCCGAGAACAAGGCCAGCATCGGCGGCCGCAAGAGCGCCGTGCGCCGGCTCAACGAGCGCGGCCGGGCGACGGCCGAGCTCGTCGGCATCGGGGAACGGCCGGACGCCGACGCCAACGACCGCGATCTGCTGTGCCGCTTCGTCACGGGCGGTGAGCTCCACGAGGGGTGGACGGGCGCCGAGGGCGTCCGCCGCGCGGCGCTGCGGCACCACGATTCGGTCCAGGAGCTGCCCGGCGTGGCCCGGCGGCTCCAGCGCGGCGAGCCCGTCGTCCCGACGCGCTTCATCGACGAGGTCTAGGAGGAGCCCATGGACACGCTAGGACACGGGAGCGGCGGGGCGGCCGGCCCAGGGCAGCACGCGGAGGGTCCGGCGCGTCGCGCGCTCGTCGTCGTCGACGTGCAGAACGACTTCTGCGAGGGCGGATCGCTCGCCGTCGCGGGCGGGGCAGCCGTCGCGGAACGGATCGAGGCCTTCCTCGCGCAGAACCGCGGCGGCTACGACGCCGTGGCCGCGACCCAGGACTGGCACATCGACCCGGGATCCCACTTCTCGGCCACGCCCGACTTCCGCGACAGCTGGCCCGTCCACTGCGTCGCGGGCACCCCGGGCGCCGATCCCCACCCGGGGCTGGGCCCCGCCGTCGTCCGGGGCGAGATCGACGCGTTCTTCCGCAAGGGCCGCTTCGAGGCCGCCTATTCGGGGTTCGAGGGCCGGCTGGCCGCCGCCGGCGCGCCCGGGACGGACGAGGCGGGTGCCGGCGGGCCACTGCTGGGCGACTGGCTGCGCGCGGCGGGGATCGCCGCGGTGGACGTCGTGGGGATCGCGACCGACTTCTGCGTCCGCGCCACGGCGCTCGACGCCGCGACCGCGGGCTTCGCCGTCCGCGTCGTCATGCCGCTGACCGCGGCGGTCCACCCCGAGGGGATCGAAGTCGTCGCGGCCGAGTTGCGCGGCGCGGGCATCGAGGTCCTCGACGGGGTGCCGACGCCGCGGGGCTGACAACGTTCAGCGGCGCCCGACGAACCAGTCCTGCAGCTTTCCGAGCCGCTGCGTCAGCTGCTCGGCGCTCGCCTGGGCCACCGCTGGCCCGCCGCAGACCTCGCGCAGCTTGGTGTGGATGACACCGTGCGGCGTCCCGGTCCGCGCCGACCAGGCGGAGACGTTCTTCGCGAGCTGGTTGCGCAGGTCCATGAGCTGGCGGTGATCCACGACCCCGGGCTCCTCGTGCGCGCCCTGCACGGCGGCCTTGCGGCCCCGCCGCGTGACCTGCTCCTGCTGGCGCTGCCGCAGCAGCGTGCCGACCTGCTCGGCGTCGAGCAGCCCCGGGATGCCGAGGAAGTCCTGCTCCTCCTCCGAGCCGACGAGTCCGCCCGTGCCGAACTCGCCCCCGTCGAACAGGACCCGGTCAAAGGAGGCCTGCGACTGGAGCGCCTCGAACTTCTGCTGGGTGAGGGAATCGGAGGCCTTCTCCTCGCGGTTGGCCTCGTCCATCATCGCCTCTTCCGGGATGAACTCCGGATCGTCCACGTGCTGCTCGGGGCGGTCCAGGGCATGGTCGCGCTCGAGCTCCATCTGGTTGGCGAGCTCCATGAGGACCGGGACCGAGGGCAGGAAGACGGAAGCCACCTCGCCGCGCTTGCGCGAGCGGACGAACCGGCCGACGGCCTGGGCGAAGAAGAGCGGGGTCGACGTCGAGGTGGCGTACACGCCGACCGCGAGCCGGGGCACGTCGACGCCCTCGGAGACCATGCGCACGGCGACCATCCAGCGGTCGCCCCCGGCGGAGAACGCCTCGATCTTCGAGGAGGCCTTCGCGTCGTCGGAGAGGATCGTCGTGACCTTCTCCCCCGTGATGCGGGCGAGCTGCGCGGCGTAGGCCCGGGCATCGTCGTGGTCGGTCGCGATCACGAGCCCGCCGGCGTCGGGCACCGTGCGCCGCACCTCGGTCAGCCGCCGGTCCGCGGCGGCGAGCACGGCGGGGATCCACTCGCCCTGCGGGTCGAGCGCCGTCCGCCACGCGTGGGCGGTGATGTCCTTGGTGAAGCCCGCGCCGAGCTGGGCCTCCATTTCCTCGCCCGCCGACGTCCGCCAGCGCATCTGCCCCGAGTAGGCCATGAACAGCACGGGGCGGACGACGTGGTCCTTGAGGGCGTTGCCGTATCCGTAGGTGTAGTCCGCCTTGGAGCGCCGGATGCCCTCGCGGTCCTCGGCGTACTCGACGAACGGGATCGCGGCGGTGTCGGAGCGGAACGGCGTACCGGTGAGCGCCAGGCGCCGCGTCGCGGGCTCGAAGGCCTCGCGGATTCCGTCGCCCCAGCTCAGGGCGTCGCCTCCGTGGTGGATCTCGTCCAGGATCACGAGCGTGCGGGCGGCCTCGGTCTTGGCCCGGTGCAGGAGCGGCTTGCTCGCGACCTGCGCGTACGTCACGGCGACCCCGATGAAGCCCGCGCCGTGGCGCCCGTCGGCGTTCTTGAAGTTGGGGTCGATCGAGAGGCCGATCCTCGCCGCGGCGTCGGCCCACTGCCGCTTGAGGTGGTCGGTCGGCGCGACGACCGTGATGCGGTTGACCGTGCCGGCGTCCACGAGCATCGCAGCGATGCGCAGCGCGAAGGTCGTCTTGCCGGCGCCCGGCGTCGCCACCGCGAGGAAGTCCCGGGGAGCCCTCTCGATGTAGAGCTCGAGCGCCTCCTGCTGCCATTGGCGCAGCTTGGGCGCGGTGCCCCATGCCGCCCGTTCGGGGTACGCGGGCGGCATGCTTTCGCCCACGTGGAACAGGGCTTCGTCCACGGATCGGCTCCTTCAGGGGTACGACGTCGGATGGCGGAGTGGGCGCGCGGGTGCGGTTCCGCCCGGGGCGGCCCGGCGTCACCGGGGAAACGGGGCGGGCCCGGCGCTGCGGCTACTTGCCGCCGTCGTCCCCGCCGGCGCCGAAGCCCTCGTAGATCGCCTTGCAGTCGGGGCAGACCGGGAACTTCTGCGGGTCGCGACCCGGGACCCAGACCTTGCCGCACAACGCGATCACGGGCTCGCCGGTCAAGGCCGATTCCATGATCTTTTCCTTGCGGACGTAGTGCGCGAAGCGCTCGGCATCGCCGGGTTCGACGTGTTCGCGCAGCTGCTCGCGCTCGATCGTGGCGGTTCCGCCACCGGTTCCGGGGTCGCGCGGGTCGTTCTCGAAGGGATCCGGGGGCAGGCTGCTCATGGACCCCAGTCTACCAAGACGGCGGGGCGCGCCCGCCGGATCACCACGCTACTTGTTGGCGACCGTGGCCTGCATGAGCTCGGGCAGCCTCGCCTCCCACCAGCGCCCGCCGACGCGCAGGCCGATGCCCAGGAACACGGCGCCCAGGACGAGCCCGGCCGCCAGGGCGAGCCAGCCGTACAGGGCCTGCCCGGTGACGAGGTAGGCGATCATCAAGCCGATCTCGGGTAGAAGGAGCACGCCCATGACGGCGAAGATGGCCAGCTGCACGACGGCCATCCTCACGCCGTTGCCGGGTGGGGTCTTGAAGGGGCTGTCGCCGGGCTGCGGCACGCCGTAGGTGAAGCGGGCCGAGGCGATCGAGGAGACCCCGAAGGCCGTCAGGAGTCCGCCGAGCGCCATCCCGAGGACGGCGGGCAGGATCTCCGCGCGGTCCAGCAGCAGGGCGGGGACCACCGCGGAGAGCAGGACGACGGGGAGCGCGACGACGGCGCAGGCGAGCACCCGGCCCAGCCGGTCGTCGAGGCCCTTCAGGCCCGTGGCGACGTGCAGCGCGAACGCCGTGCTGTCGTACGAGATGTCCGCGGAGATGCTGAAGCCCATGAGGACCGCGATGATCGGCGCCGCGAAGAAGAGCGCCGTGAAGTCCCCGGACTGCGCCGACCAGTACCAGAGCAGGAACGGGATCAGCGGCACCATGACGACGCTGACCGCGTAGCGCGGGTCCTTGAGCCAATAGGTCAGGCAGCGCGCGGCGACCGCGCCCCAGGGCGTCGCGGGGAAGAGGCGGAAGGCACCGGCGCCCTTGGCCGCCTGGCCGCCGCCGGTGGACTGGGCCGGAGACTCCATGGCCCGCAGCAGCAGGACCTTCCAGCCCCACACGATGACGGCGAGGTAGGCGAGCGAGACGGCGAAGCGCGCGGCCGCGAGCGCGGGCTGCCCGGCGGCCAGGTCCGAGGGGACGGCCGCGAAGGAGCCGAGGGGCGTCCAGCCGAGGACGCCGGTGATGGCCGGCAGCCAGTCCAGGGCGCTCTCGAAGCCGTCGCTGACGCGGTCGATGATGGGCCCGAGGAGCAGCAGGGGGACCATCAGGAGGACGACGGAGATCTCGCGGAAGCGGCGGTTGGCGGTGAGGGCGGTGGCGGCGGTGGTGGTGAGGCGCGCCAGCGCCATGCAGAGCAGGGTGGCGAGGATGCCGCAGAGCACCGCGGCCGCGGCCGCCCCGGGGTGCAGCCGCCAGGCGAGCCCCTGCCCCGCGAGCAGGACGAGCGTGATGGCTCCGGGCGTCCCGATGAGCCCGCTCAGGAGCAGCCCGGCCACGAGCTGCCGCGGCGGGATCGTGAAGGTCGTGAACCGTGCGGGATCGAGGGTCAGGTCGACGCCCGTGAGGAGCACGGGGATCAGGGCCCAGCCGAGGACGGCGAGAGAGACCCCGAGGACCAGGACCGTACCGATGAGCTCTGGATCCTGCCCGCCCAGGAAGGCGAGGCCGATGAGCAGCATGACGGCGATGAACAGGCCGTAGAGGGCGCCGATGACGACGCCGACGAGTTGCCACGGGCTGCGCCTCAGCCCGTTGGCGAAGAGGCGTGCCTTGAGCTTCAGGAGCTGTGCAACCACGAGAGCCCCTCCCGGTCGGCGCGGCCGCCGACGAGCTCGACGAAGCGGTCCTCGAGGCTCGAGCCGGCCCGGACCTCGTCGACGGTGCCCGAGGCGAGCAGGTTGCCCTGGGCGATCACCGCGACGTGCGAACACATCCGCTGCACGAGGTCCATGACGTGGCTCGAGACGACCACGGTGCCGCCGTGGGCGACGTAGTCGGCGAGGATGTCGCGGATGTTGGCCGCCGAGACGGGGTCGACGGCCTCGAAGGGCTCGTCCAGGACCAGGACGCGGGGCGAATGGATCAGGGCCGTGGCCAGCGCGATCTTCTTGGTCATGCCGGCGGAGTAGTCGACCACGAGCTTGGCGGAGGCCTCCTCGAGGTCGAGCACGCGCAGGAGGTCCTCCGTGCGCTGTTCCACGGTGGCCGCGTCCATGCCCCGCAGCAGCCCGGCGTAGGTGACGAGCTGGCGGCCGCTGAGCCGGTCGAAGAGGCGCACGCCGTCCGCCAGCACGCCGAGGAGGGACTTCGCCTTGAGCGTGTCGACCCAGATGTCGACGCCGTGGATCCAGACCTGGCCCGCGTCGGGACGCAGCAGTCCGGTGGCCATGGACAGCGCCGTCGTCTTGCCCGCCCCGTTCGGGCCCACGAGTCCGTAGAAGGAACCGGACGGGACGTCCAGGCTGATGCCGTTGACGGCCGACTTGTCGCCGAAGCGCTTGCCGAGTCCGCGGATCGCCAGCGCCGGCGCGGCGGAGGTGCTCTGTTCCTGGGTCATGCCTCGAACCTAGCAGCGCCGGGATCCGACGGTCATCATCCCGACGGACGAACCGCGGACGTCCACCGGAAGGACTACGCCGCCGGTCCCGTGGATCCGCGGGACCGGCGGAGCTAGAAGAGCAGGCGCGCGAGCTTCTGCCGCGCCGCGCCCACACGCGGATCCTGGGCGCCGACGATCCCGAAGTGCTCGACGAGCCGAGCGCGCACCCGATCGCGCTCCTCGCCCGCGGTCCGCCCGACGGCGGAGAGCAGGCGGTTGAACGCGTCCTCGACGTGGCCGCCGACGAGATCGAGGTCCGCGACGGCCAGCTGCGCGTCGACGTCCCCGGGCGCCTCGGCTCCGGCCGCCCGCACGGCGGAGGCGTCCATGCCGCTCGTGCGCTCGAGCAGCTCGACGTTGGCCAGCCCCGTGGCCGCCTCGGCGTCGTTCGGCTTCTCGGCCAGGGCCTTGTGGTAGGCTGCCGCGGCCCCCGCGTAGTCGCCCGCGTCGATCTTGTCGAGGGCCTCCTGGTGGGCCGGGGGCAACGGCGCCTCCTCGGCCGGGGCACCGAACGGCGGCACGGTTCCGGTGGCCCCGTGCTGCGCGCCGAGCTGGAGGAGCTCGTCGAAGAGCTCGCGGAGCTGGGCCTCGGGCAGCGCCCCCTGGAACATCGGCACGGGCTGGCCCTTGACGAGTGCGACGACGGCCGGGACCTGCTGGACACGGAAGGCCTGGACGATGGCGGCCTCGCGGGAGGCGTCGACGGTCGCGAGGACCAGTCGACCGCCGTAGCCGTCCACGATCCGTCCCAGGAGGGCATCGAGCTCGCCCGAGGCGGGCGAGGCGCTGCTGCCGATCGACACGACGACGGGAACCTCGGAGGACAGCTGGACGACGTCCTGGAAGTCGGCCTGGCCGACGGCGCGGGTCCAGCCGCCTCCTGGCGCGCCGCCGGGGGCGGAGGGCTGTCCGGCGAACGCCGACAAGTCGACGGCGCCTCGGCTCGACGCGGCGGCGGGCTCGGGGGTGGTGCTCATGCGGAAGGACCTCTCTCTACCGTGGGGTGTTCTCGTCGAAACGGGCCGCGGTCAGCTGCCGACCTCGGCGCCCAGCTGGACGACGTCGCCGCCGATGAGCCGGACCTGCTCGTCGCTGCCCTCCGCCGGCACGTACATCACCAGCGACTCACCATACGTGATCACGGCCTGGTCCTTGGTGCTGGAGGCACCGGCGAGCTTGGCGCTGGCCTCGTCCAGCGACACCGTGCCGCCGTCCTCCTTGGGCTCGGCGGTCATCGTGCTCGTGACGTAGACGCTGACGATCGCCCCGCCGTCGGGAGTGGAGGAAGCCGTGATCGAGTCCCGGTCGACGCTGCGGGCGTACGTGATCCGGGCATCGTCGTTGTCCTCGGCCACCTCGGTCTGCGCCTGGTGCGTTGCGTCGATGAAGACGCTCTTGGCGAACGAGGGCGCGTGCTGGTTCTCCGCATTGTCCAGGACCCTGGCGATCCTGTCGGCCGTCTGGGCCGGGGTCATGACGAGGCCGGCGGCGTCCAGGGGAAGGGTCGCGATGGACGGATCGCCCACGGCGATGCCCGGGAACTCCGACCCCGGGAGCATGGACACGGCGGAGACGACCTTGTAGTTCTCGCGCGGCGACTCCTGCCGCAGGGTCAGCACCTGCGGGACCGTGGCGTCCTGGCCCTGCGTGACGACCGTGACCGTGCGCGGCCAATCCGTGCTCGTCGTGACCGCCGCCGAGAGGACGGGGCCGGCCGCCACCGGGACCGGCGCCGCGATGTCCACCCCGTCGGAGCGGTGCTCGTAGTTGGTCTTCCGCAGCTCCAGCGCCCGGCCCGCGAAGCGGCCCGAGAGGTCCTTGGAGTCCTGGGACTTGTCCCCGGTCGCGGCGGCTCCCTCCACGGACTCGAGGATGCGCTCGAGCTGCGTCTCCAGGAGCACGGCAGGGACGGCCGGTTCGCTCCCCGGATCGGCGGGGGTGGTTCCCTCCGGCGAGGCGTCGCCGTCCGTCGGCTCGGATGGATCGGCGCCTTCCGAGGCGGGGGCGCTCTCGGAGGCCGCTTCCGAGGGGCTCGGCGTGGCGGAGGCCGGCGCGGCCGGCAGCAGCGCCATCAGCGCGGCGGCCGCGACGGCGGCGAGGCGGCGCACGGGCCGCGCGGGGGCGGCGGCGGAGGTGCGTTCGGTCTGGGCCGTCGTTGCAGCCCCGGTCCGCTGCGGGGCCCCACCCTGACCGGTCGGCGCGGTGGCCCGGGCCGGGCCACCCCGACCGCGTCCGCCCCGGCCGGCGCGGACGGCCAGCGCCAGCCCGAGCACGATCAGCAGGGCCCCGGCGATGATCGCCGGCACGGCGAAGGGCGTGCTCGCGTCGTTCGGCCACGTGACGGTGATGGTCGCCGGTGCGGGCTCCGTGCCGTCGGCGGACAGCAGGAGGGACCAGTCGCCCTCCGCGGGCTCGGTCCAGCGGTGGACCAGCTGGCCGTCGGCCGTTTCAGTGGCGACCCAGAGATCGGAGCCGGCGGGATTCGGGACCTCGGCCTCTCCGTCGACGTACTCGGCGTTGAGGATCCATTCCTCGGCGTCCACGCCGGAGACGACGTTGTGCCGCGCGTCCCCCACCCACGCCTCGACGTCGCCGCTGCGGCCCAGCGCCGCGGTGAACTCGCCGCTCGACTCGATGGTGATGTCCACCGCATCGGCGTGGACCTCGCCGACCGCGGGCTCGATGACCGTCAGCGGAGCGTCCTGCAACGGGGCGGAGAGGGTCGCTGTCGCCATTTCCGGCGGCGCCCAGAAGGTCTTCTGGCCGATGCCGACGAGGAGGGCGGCGGCACCCAGCAGGAGCGCCACCACGGCTGACAAAATACGCACTGAACTACACCTAACGGAAGGGGTCGATGAATGGCCACGACGCCGCGGTGGGCACACGGGTGCGCACCGCCGCTTCCCAATGATAACGAATTGGTTACCGCAGCGGTTCCCCGCTGTGTCCCGAACCACGTGGGAAGCCCCGGCGGGCCGGTAGGCTCGACCCGTGACGAAGGACGAGAAGGACAACTCCCCCGGGGCCTCCCTGCCGCCGGAGCCGGTCGCGGCCGGGGGCGGCGGCGAACCGGCCACGACCCACCAGCCCCCCGTCGAGCCGGCGCCGCAGGAGGCGCCCCTCCGGACGGCAAGCGGCACTCCGGCGACGCCCGCAGCCGTCGCGGCCGCGCCGGCGGGGCTGCGCGACCGCGTCCGCCGCCTCCTGGCGCTGCCACCGCGGTACCCGCACTACGACATGCCCCCGGAGCCGGAGGGCGACGAACCGGAACGCCAACTGGGGTCCGCGACGCTCCGCCACCCGGTCCAGACGGGCTTCATGGGCACCGTCGGCGTGGGGCTCGCCCTGCTCGGGTACTTCGTCCTGACCAACGTCGGGCCGCTCCTCGTGTGGATCTCCCTCGCGCTCTTCATCGCCCTGGGCCTGGATCCGATCGTCCGCTGGCTCGAGAAGCGCGGCGCCCCCCGGCCGCTGGGCGTCGTCGCCGCCGTGCTGCTCCTGGCGGCGGCCTTCGCGGCCGTCTTCGCGACGCTCATCCCGACCATGGTCGACCAGACCGCCCAGTTCGTCGCCCGGGCCCCCGGATTCGTCGACGACTTCCTGAATTCCGAGTTCTTCCTCACCGCGGACCAGCAGTTCCAGGTCAGGGACCGGCTCGAGGAGGAGGTCAACAAGTTCTTCTCCAATCCGGACAACGTGGGCGGGCTCTTCGGCGGCGTCATCGGGGCCGGTACCGTCATCGCGCAGGGCATGTTCGGGGCGCTGACCGTCCTGGTCCTCGCCGTGTACTTCCTGGCCTCGCTCCCCGCGATCAAGGTCTGGGCCTACCGCCTCGCGCCGCGCTCGAAGCGGAACCGCGTCCAGGCCCTCTCGGAACAGATCACCAACAGCGTCGGCAACTACGTGATCGGCCAGGCGTTCGTGGCGCTCGCGAACGCCACCTACGCCTTCATCCTCATGAGCATCACGGACGTCCCGTTCTCGCTGCTGCTCGCCGTCGCCGTGGCCCTGCTGGCCTTCATCCCGCTCGTGGGAGCCGTCACGGCCGGGATCCTCGTCTCGCTCGTCGCCCTCACCGCGGGATGGCAGACCGCCGTGGTCTACGCCGTCTTCTACTTCGCCTACCTGCAGTTCGAGGCCTATTTCATCTCGCCGCGCGTCATGCAGAAGGCCGTCGCCGTTCCCGGAGCCGTTGCCGTCATCGCCGTCATCGCGGGCGGCGCGCTCATGGGAATCGTCGGGGCGCTCATGGCGATTCCCCTCGCGGCGGCGTCGATGCTCCTGCTGCGCGAGGTCTTCATCGCCCGGCAGGACCGCCTCTGATCCCGGGCCGCGCCACGGCGAACCCGCCGGCCCGGGCGCGGAAGCCCGGCTAGTAGCCGGCTCCCGCCTGGCGCGTCGCCCAGCAATGCGTGTGCCAATGCCGCCGATCGGCCGCCGCGCGATCGTCGCCCCGCCAGTCGTCCGCACGCCAGGCGACCAGATGCGCCGTCCCGGGCGGGATGGCACGGTGGCACCCGGGACACGTGTAGTCCTTGCCGGCGCGCGCCGGAGCGATCGAGCGCACGTGCCACTGCCCGTCCCGTCCCGACTGGAGCTGCGGCAGGCCGTAGCGCGAGCGCTCGAGTGGCGCCCCGGCGTCGTCCTCCGCCCTGGCCCACTTGTTGCCCGCGCGTCCGGACGCGGAGCGGCGCGGTCGATTGGAGCGGGGCATGCCCCTATTGTGCAACACGGGTGCCGAAGCGCCCGCACCGAGCCGGTAGAGTGCTCGTGTGCGTTTAGTGATTGCCCGCTGCTCCGTGGACTACGAGGGCCGCCTCCGCGCCCACCTTCCCCTCGCGACCCGGCTCCTCATGGTCAAGGCCGACGGCTCCGTGCTCGTCCACTCCGACGGCGGCTCCTACAAGCCCCTGAACTGGATGAGCCCCCCGGCCTCCATGCGGTCCGTGCCCGCGGACGAGGAGGACGCCGCCGCCGGCGTCGCGGAGGTCTGGAACGTCCAGCACGCCAAGAGCGACGACCGCCTCGTCATCCGCATCCACGAGAAGATGCACGACTCGAGCCACGAGCTCGGGATCGATCCCGGGCTCATCAAGGACGGCGTCGAGGCGGACCTCCAGCGCCTCCTGGCCGAGCAGATCGAGACCCTCGGCGCCGGGTACACCCTGGTCCGGCGCGAATACATGACCGCGATCGGCCCCGTGGACATCCTGGCCCGCGACGCCGGCGGCGCCACGGTCGCCGTGGAGCTCAAGCGGCGCGGCGACATCGACGGCGTCGAGCAGCTCACGCGCTACCTCGAGCTGATGAACCGCGACCCCCTCCTCGCCCCCGTCCGCGGCGTCTTCGCGGCCCAGCAGATCAAGCCCCAGGCCCGCACCCTGGCCACGGACCGCGGCATCGAGTGCATCACCCTCGACTACGACGCGATGCGCGGGGTCGACGACTCCGCGTCACGCCTGTTCTAGGCCCGGTCCCCACCGTCAAGGCCACGGGGACCGGCCCCTATGATGGTTCCATGTACTCGGACGGAAGCGCCTCCCACCGCTGGATCCCCGGCCACATCATCGCCGACGGCCTCGACATCCCCGACGGCGTCCTGGCCCTCGAAGGGGACCGGATCGCCTTCACCGGAACGGCCGCGGAATTCGCCGAGTGGGAGGAGCGCGAGGACTTCGAACGCGTCGACGTGCCCGCCGGCTCCCTCCTGCTGCCCGGGCTCATCGACCTGCACTGCCACGGCGCCAACGGCGGCGACTTCCCCGCGGGCGACGAGGCGGCCGCCCGGCGGGCCGTGGACTTCCTGCACCGTTCCGGGACGACGACGCTGCTCGCGAGCCTCGTGACCGCCGACCGCGCCGCGATGCTCGATGCCGCCGGCGTGCTCGCGTCCCTCGCCGAGGAGGGGCTGCTCGCCGGCGTCCACTCCGAGGGCCCCTACGTCTCCACGGTCCGCTGCGGCGCCCAGGATCCCGCCCACATCTCCGAGCCGGAGCCGGACTTCGTGGACGAACTCGTCGAGGCGGCGCGCGGCCAGCTGCGGACCATGACGTACGCGCCCGAGCTCGACGGCGCCGATGCCCTCGTCGAGCAGCTCGCCTCCCACGGCGTCGTCCCCTCCCTCGGGCACACCGACGCCGATGCCGCGACGACGGCGGCGTCCCTGCGGCTCGCCGCCGAGGAGCTCTCCTCGGCGGGATTCGACGGCTACACCGAGAAGCCGACGGTGACCCACTTGTTCAACGGCATGCCGCCGCTGCACCACCGCTCCCCCGGCCCCGTCGCGGCGTGCCTCGAAGCAGCCGCGGCCGGGGGCGCCGTCGTCGAGCTCATCGCCGACGGCGTGCACCTGGCCCCCGACACGGTACGCACCGTGTTCTCCCTGCTCGGGGCCCGGAACATCGCGCTCGTGACCGACTCCATGTCCGCCGCCGGACTCCCGGACGGCGACTACGAGCTGGGTCCGCAGCAGGTCAGCGTCCGCGGCGGCGAGGCACGGCTGGGCGCCGGCGGCTCCCTCGCCGGCGGGACCGCCACGATGCTCGACGTCCTGCGCTCCACCGTGGCGGCCGGCGTCCCGCTGCAGGACGCCGTCGTCTCCGCGACGTCCGTCCCGGCCGCCGTCCTGGGCCTGGCGGACGAGGCGGGCTCCCTCCACCAGGGATTCAGCGCCGACGTGCTGGTGCTCGATCCCGGACTCGGACTCCTGGGCGTCTACCGCCAGGGGCGCCGGCTCGACCCCCTCGGGGACTGACGCCCCGCACCGACGTGAAACCGGACATTCACGAAACGTTGGCCTAAAACCGTTGCCTAGCCAACGCCGGTATGTGATGCTGGACTCAGTCTTTGTGTTGGTGTTTGTCATACCCGCAAAGCAGGTTGCGGGTGTGGAAGCCGCGGCTCCGGCCGCCGGGTTCCTCGCATCGGTACCACCCGGCCGGAGTGAGGTGCTTCGGCCGTACGCGCTACACCGTAGGAGAAACACGCATGGCACAGGGAACCGTCAAGTGGTTCAATGCCGAAAAGGGCTTCGGATTCATCACGCCGGACGGCGCCAAGGACGACGTCTTTGTGCACTATTCGGAGATCCAGTCGAACGGCTTCCGCACGCTCGAGGAGAACCAGCGGGTCCAGTTCGAGATCGGCGAGGGCGCCAAGGGGCCGCAGGCCACCGGCGTCTCGGCGCTCTAGACCGGACCGCAGCTCCGCCAACGCCAAGGGGCGCCACCTGTGAAGGTGGCGCCCCTTGGTGCGTTAACGCCAGGTCCCGACCCCGACGACGGGACCGGCCTCGAGCCATGAACTGAGGCCCGTGTACGCGCCGTAGTCCATCGCCAGCAGGACGCTCTCGCCGCGGTAGTCGAGCGTGACGACGACGCTGCCCGGCTGGATCCGACCGGACTCCTCGTCCAGCGGATCGCGCCAGCCCCTGAGCTCCAGCGACGAACGGACGAACCGGCGCCGCGGCACCGGGGAAACGGAGAAGAGCCGCAGGAACTCCAGGTGGTTCTCCCCGTAACGACAAACCCCCATCATCCACCGCCCGGGGGCGGTGGAGATGGAGGCGTCGAACGTGCCCAGGGCGCGCCGCAGCTGGAAGCGGCGCAGCCCCATGGCGCCGAGGGCCATCAGGATCAGCAGCAGGGCTGCGGCCAGGATGGCGAACGGGAGGCCGACGTCGTTCAAGGCAGGACTATCGGTTTCCTGCCGTGGCGGACTCGTCGATCTGCGCGTTGTCGGCGACGATCACCACGCGGTCCTTGTCGACGGAGAAGAATCCCCCGTCGGCGTTGACCACGATGCGGGCACCCTGGACGGGCTGGATCTCGAGGACCCCTTCCGCCAGGATCGCGAGCACCGGGGTGTGGCCCGGCAGCACGCCGATCTCGCCGTCGCTGGTGCGTGCCTTGACCATGGTCGCCGCCCCGGACCACACGAAGTGGTCCGCGGCGACGATTTCGACTTCGAGTTCGGCCATGGCTACTTGGTCTGTTCCTGGATCTTGGCCCAGGCCCGCTCGACGTCGTCGAGCCCGCCGATGTTGAAGAAGGCCTGTTCCGCGACGTGGTCGAGGTCGCCGTCGCAGATGGCCTTGAAGCCCTCAATCGTGTCCTTGATGGACACGGTCGAACCCTCGACGCCGGTGAACTGCTTGGCGGTGTAGGTGTTCTGCGACAGGAACTGCTGGATGCGGCGCGCACGGGCCACGACGATCTTGTCCTCCTCGGACAGCTCGTCGACGCCGAGGATCGCGATGATGTCCTGCAGCTCCTTGTTCTTCTGCAGGATCTGCTTGACGCGCACGGCCGTGTCGTAGTGGTCCTGGCCGATGTACTGCGGGTCCAGGATGCGGGACGTCGACGTCAGCGGATCGATCGCCGGGTAGAGGCCGCGCGAGGCGATCTCACGCGAGAGCTCGGTCGTGGCGTCCAGGTGGGCGAACGTCGTGGCCGGGGCCGGGTCGGTGTAGTCGTCGGCCGGGACGTAGATGGCCTGCATCGACGTGATCGAGTGGCCCTTGGTCGACGTGATGCGCTCCTGCAGGAGGCCCATCTCGTCGGCCAGGTTCGGCTGGTAGCCCACGGCGGACGGCATGCGGCCGAGCAGGGTGGAGACCTCGGAGCCGGCCTGCGTGAACCGGAAGATGTTGTCGATGAACAACAGCACGTCCTGGTTCTGCACATCGCGGAAGTACTCCGCCATGGTCAGGGCCGACAGGGCCACGCGCAGACGCGTGCCCGGCGGCTCGTCCATCTGGCCGAAGACGAGGGCGGTGTCCTTGAGGACGCCGGCCTCCTCCATCTCGACCCAGAGGTCGTTGCCCTCGCGGGTCCGCTCGCCCACGCCGGCGAACACCGAGGTGCCGCCGAAGTTCCGGGCCACGCGGGTGATCATCTCCTGGATGAGCACCGTCTTGCCCACGCCGGCGCCGCCGAACAGGCCGATCTTGCCGCCCTTGATGTACGGGGTCAGCAGGTCGATGGACTTGATGCCGGTCTCGAGCATCTCCGTGGAGCCCTCGAGGGTCGCGAAGGCCGGGGCCTTGCGGTGGATCGGCCAGCGCTCGGTGACCTGGAGCTCCGACTCCTCCACGTCCAGCGGCTTGCCGAGGACGTTGAAGATGTGGCCCTTGACGCCGTCGCCGACGGGGACGGAGATGGCGGAGCCCGTGTCCTGGACGACGGTGCCGCGGACGAGTCCGTCGGTGGCCTGCAGCGAGATCGCGCGGACCAGGTTGTCGCCGAGGTGCTGGCTGGTCTCGAAGGTGATGGTCTTGGTCTCACCGTTGAGCGTGATCTCGGTGGTGAGCGCGTTGTAGATTTCGGGAAGGGCGTCGGCCGGGAATTCGACGTCGACGACCGGGCCGATGACGCGCGCGATGCGGCCGGTGGCTCCCGGCGCCGCGGCGGCGGTTCCCTGCTCGTTGAGTTGGGCAGTCATCTCTCTCACTTCGCTTGGGTGTCTAGCGTTGGTTAGGTGTGTCGGCCGGGTCTAGGCGCTCAGGGCGTCGGCGCCGGCCACGATTTCGGACAGTTCCTGCGTGATCTCCGCCTGGCGCGCGTTGTTGCGCAGCCGGGTGTACTTCTTGATCAGCTCGCTGGCGTTGTCCCCCGCGGACTTCATCGCCCGCTGGCGGGCGGCGAGCTCGGAGGCGGCAGCCTGCAGGAGGGCCGCGAAGATCCGCGACTCGATGTAGCGGGGCAGCAGCGCGTCGAGGACCTGTTCGGGTTCCGGCTCGTACTCGTAGAGCGGCAGCAGGTCCGATTCCTGGACGACGTCCTCCTCCACGACCTCCAGCGGCAGCAGTCGGATGACAGCGGGCTCCTGGACGACCATGGACTTGAACTGCGTGTAGACCACGTGGATCTCGTCCACGCCGCCTTCCTCGTAGGGCGTGTTGAACGCCTCGAGCAGGGCGGCGCCGATCTCGCGGGCGGTCTCGAACTCCGGGGCGTCCGTACCGCCGGTCCACACCTGCACGTACTCGCGGTCGCGGAAGTCGAAGTACGCCTGCGCCTTGCGGCCGACCAGGTAGTTCTTCACTTCCTTGCCCTCGCCGCGCAGCAGCTCGGCCAGGGCCTCGGCCTGCTTCAGGACGCTGGCGGAGTACGATCCGGCGAGCCCGCGGTCGGACGTCAGCACGAGGACCGCCGAACGCCGGATGTGCTCCGGCTCGGTGGTCAGCGGGTGCTCGACCTCGGACTGCGATGCGACGGCGGAAACGGCACGGGTGATCGCATTGGCGTACGGCAGCGAGGCCGCGACGCGTCCACGCGCCTTGCCGATGCGGGAAGTGGCGATCAGTTCCATCGCCTTGAAGATCTTGCGCATCGACGACGTCGAGGAGATCTTCTGGCGGTAGACCCGAATCTGGGCTCCCATGTTTATCCTTTCCTTGCCCTGGGGCGGGGCGGCCGGCGGTTCACGCCGGCCACCCCGCCGTCAGGGGCGTCAGCGCTTCTGCCGGACGATCTTCTCTTGGTCCACGGACTCTTCGCCCAGGGCATCGTGCTCCTCGTGGCCGGCGGCGACCAGCTTGTCGTCGCCCTCCCCGAAGAAGCCCTTCTTGAAGTCCTCGATCGACGCCTTCAGCGCATCGACGGTGGACTCCTCGAGCTTGTTCGTCTGTGCGATCGTGTTCAGCACGTCCGTGCGGTGGCGCAGGTACTCGATGAACTCGCCCTCGAAGCGGCGCACGTCCTCGACGGGCACGTTGTCGAGGTAGCCGTTGGTGCCGGCCCACACGGAGACGACCTGGTCCTCGACGGCGAACGGGGCATACTGCCCCTGCTTGAGCAGCTCCATGAGGCGGGCGCCGCGGGTCAGCTGCTGGCGCGACGCGGCGTCCAGGTCGGACGCGAACATCGCGAACGCCTGCATGTCGCGGTACTGGGCCAGCTCGAGCTTCAGCGTGCCGGACACCTGCTTCATGGCCTTGACCTGCGCGGCACCGCCGACGCGGGACACCGAGACGCCGACGTCGACCGCCGGGCGCTGGTTGGCGTTGAAGAGGTCCGACTGCAGGAAGATCTGCCCGTCGGTGATGGAGATGACGTTCGTCGGGATGTAGGCCGAGACATCGTTGGCCTTGGTCTCGATGATCGGCAGGCCGGTCATCGAACCCGCGCCGAGCTCGTCGGAGAGCTTGGCGCAACGCTCCAGGAGGCGGGAGTGCAGGTAGAACACGTCGCCCGGGTAGGCCTCGCGTCCCGGCGGACGGCGGAGCAGCAGGGAGACGGCACGGTAGGCCTCGGCCTGCTTGGACAGGTCGTCGAAGATGATGAGGACGTGCTTGCCCCCGTACATCCAGTGCTGGCCGATCGCGGAGCCCGCGTACGGTGCCAGGTACTTGAAGCCGGCCGGATCGGAGGCCGGGGAGGCGACGATCGTCGTGTACTCCAGGGCGCCGTGGTCCTCCAGCGTCTGGCGGACGGCCGCGATCGTGGAGGCCTTCTGGCCGATCGCAACGTAGACGCAGCGGACCTGCTTGGAGACATCGCCCGAGGCCCAGTTGGCCTTCTGGTTGATGATCGTGTCCACGGCGATGGCGGTCTTGCCGGTCTGGCGGTCGCCGATGATCAGCTGGCGCTGGCCGCGGCCGATCGGGATCATGGCGTCGATGGCCTTGAGCCCGGTCTGGAGCGGCTCGTGGACCGACTTGCGCTGGGTCACGCCCGGAGCCTGGAGCTCCAGCGCGCGGCGCCCCTCGGCCTGGATGTCGCCCAGGTCGTCGATGGGGGTGCCGAGCGGGTCGACCACGCGGCCGAGGAAGGCGTCGCCGACGGGAACGGAGAGGATCTCCCCCGTGCGGTGCACTTCCTGGCCCTCTTCGATGCCCGTGAAGTCACCCAGGACCACGACGCCGATTTCGCGGGTGTCGAGGTTCTGGGCCAGGCCCAGCGTTCCGTCTTCGAAACGCAGCAATTCGTTGGCCATGACGGAGGGGAGGCCCTCCACCTTGGCGATGCCGTCGCTTGCCGTGGTGACCCGGCCGACCTCGACGCGCTGCGCGGTGCCCGGTTCGTAGGACGCCGCGAAGTCGGTCAAGGCATTGCGGACGTCGTCGGCGTTGATGGTCAATTCGGCCATCTGCAGTCCCTGCTCTCCTGTGTTGTGATCACCGCGCGGTCCGCGCAGTGAACGATGTGTGGTTCAGTCTATGGTTCGGCCGGGCTGTTCCGCGGTGCGGATCAGCCGGCCAGCCTGCGGCGGAGTTCGCTGAGGCGGGTTGCCGCGCTCGCGTCGACGACCTCGTCGCCGACTTCCACGCGGATGCCCCCGACCAAGGTCGGATCGACGGTGACATTGATCTTCAGGTCGCGGCCGTAGAGCCGATTGAGGCCGGACTGCAGCCGTGCGACCTGTTCGCCGGTCAACGGACGGGTGACGCTGACGTTCGCGATCCACCGCTGCTGGCGCTTGGCCACCAGTTCAAGGAACCGCTGCACCAGGGCGCCGGGCTTGAGCCCGCGGGGGGCGGCCACCGCCTGCCGGATCAGCGTCTTCGCCGCGTCGGACGCGTGCGGGACGAGCTTGAGGGCCAGGGCCGTCTTGGCCTCCGCCCCCGCCTGCGGCTCGTCGAGCGCGCGCTGCAGCTCATGACTGGAACCGACGACCTGGGTGAACTGGAGCAGCTCACCCTCCAGGGCCTCCAGTCCCTCGGGACCGTTGCCCTGGCGTTCCGCATAGGAGACCGCGGCCGTCGCGGCCAGGATCTCCAGTGCGTCCCCGATGTCACGCGCCGAGCGCCAGCGCGATGCGGCGAGGTCCGCGGCGGTGGATTCGGCGAGAGCCGAGACCTTGCCGCCGACGAGCCGCGACACCAGCGCGGCCTTCTCCTTGCCGTCACGCGTCGGATCAGTCAGGGCACGGCGCAGGCCGGCGTTGCCGTCCAGCGTGCCCAGGATGCCAAAGAGGTCCTCCGCCAGGGACAGGTCCGCCGTTGCCAGCTTGGGCTCCAGCTCGGCCTGCGCCGCGGCCAGTGACTCGCTCGATACGCCTGCCATTAGTTCGATGCACCTGCACTCTGCTGGGACTCGAGGTCGGCCAGGAAGCGGTCGACCACGCGCGCGGAGCGTGCGTCGTCCTGCAGCGACTCGCCGACGATCTTGCCCGCGAGCTCGGTCGCCAGGGTGCCGACCTCGCTGCGGAGGGAAGCCACGGCGGCCGTGCGCTCGGCCTCGATCTGGACGTGGGCCTGCTCGGTGATGCGGGCCGACTCGGCGGCCGCCTTCTCCTTGAGCTCGGCCAGGATCTTGGCGCCTTCGGCACGGGCTTCCTCGCGGATGCGATTGGCCTCGGTGCGGGCGTCGGTCAGCTGCTGCTTGTACTCCTCGAGCGCGGCATTGGCCTCGGCCTGGGCGGCCTCCGCCTTCGCGATGCCGCCCTCGATCGCCGCGGAGCGCTCTTCGTACGTCTTCTCGAACGCCGGGACGACGAACTTGTTCACAATGAACAGCAGGATCGCGAAGCCGAGGACGGTGACCAGGATTTCCCACCAGTTCGGGACCAGCGGGTTGGCACCCTCAGCGGCCGCGAGAATGACTGCGTTGTTCATTTTTCACCCGTCTTTCTATTGCCAGTGCCTACGGAAACCGGTCAGCGGACGCTAGGCGCCGATGACGAAGGCGAAGACCAGGCCGAGGATGGCGAGTGCTTCGGTGAACGCGAGGCCCATGAAGGCCAGCGGCTGCAGGACGCGCTGGGCCTCCGGCTGGCGGGCGACGCCGTTGATGAAGGCCGCGAACACCAGGCCGACGCCGATGCCGCCGCCGATGGCGGAGAGACCGTAGCCGATGAGGTTGAGGGAACCGTGGATTTCCATTGTTTTCCTTTCAAGATGCCGGTGCGGTGCCCGACAGGTTGTGAGTTAATGTCGACCCCCCGGTGGCGTGGGGGGACAGCTGTGGTGGACCCTAGTGGGCCTCGGAGATGGAGCCCTGGATGTAGACCGCCGTGAGGAGGACGAACACGTACGCCTGCAGCAGCTGGATGAAGACCTCGAAGAGGAACATGCCGATGCCGCCGGCCATGGTCAGCACGCCGAGGACCGGCATCAGGCCGGAGGTCTGGGTCAGCAGGAAGGCCGATCCCGAGGCGGCGAGGGCGATGATCATGTGGCCCGAGAGCATGGTCGCGAAGAGACGGAGGCTGTGCGTGACCGGACGGACGAGGAACGTGGAGACGATCTCGATCAGCACGACGGGCAGCAGGAAGGCCTTCGGCACGCCCGACGGGACGACGGCGACCTTGAAGTAGCCGATGCCGTGGGTCTTGATGCCGAGGTAGATCCAGTAGAAGTAGACGATGCCGGCCAGCGCGTAGGCCGTGCCCACGTGGGAGGTGGTCGGCAGCTGGATGAACGGCACGGAGCCGAAGAAGTTGTTCACCAGGATGAAGAAGAACAGCGTCACGAGCAACGGGACGAAGGGCTTGAAGTCCCGTTCGCCGATCAGGTCCTTGCCGATCGAGTTGCGGACGAAGTTGTAGCTTCCCTCACCGAGGAACTGGAACTTCCCGGGGACCAGCTGGCGGCGGCGCGAGGCCGCGACGAGGAACCAGGAGATCAGGGCGACGGAGAGGAGGACCAGCAGCATCTGCTTGCCGAAGCCCGTCCCGTAATCCGCCCCCCACGGAAGGATGTCGGGAAGATGCAAGTCTTCGATGGCTGGCGGAACGAACCCGCCTTCTTGGGGGGCCGCCTGAAGCGCAAGCGCGATCAACGCGTTTCCTCTCTGCAGTGTCCGTCTTTGGGCATCTCGGCCGGGCCGCGTCGGCGGCGTCCTGCCGTATCAAGTTGTAGGGCTGTTACGGGGTCATTCGTCGGCCTGCCGGGAGGCATGGGCCTTGCGGTGTTGGTGGGCTAGGTAGAACCCGGAACCGGCACCCAGAACCGCGCCCGCGATCATGATCCAGTGGGCATGCAACAGGTAATCCAGCCCCCACCCTATCAAACCGAAGGCTATGATCCCGCCAAGGATGTAGTTGATGTACTCGCGGGTCCAGGAGCCGTTGACGGGCTCGCGGGACACCGGGTCAAGCCGCGCCACGGGAGCCTCCCGGGGACGTCTCGGGCTCGGGGTCCGCGTAGAGCTGGAAGCGCTGGCGCGAGAAGACCACCATTTCCGTGGCCTGCCAGACGACGACCATGGCCACGGCCGAGACGAGGAACCAGGTTCCGTCGATCCAGGACGGCACGCCGAGGCCGAAGACCAGCGCGCCGAATCCGACGACCTTGACGACGTAGCCGACGACGAAGGCCGAAAGGGCCGCCGAGGGATTGCGCCGCCCGACGACATGTCCGATCACCAGCGTGATGCCGAAGAAGACGACGACGAGTGCGGCGCCGGCGAGGACGCTCGGCACGGCGGCCGGCCCTGCGGCGATGGCCGCGACGACCGCCACGAGGACGGTCAGTGCGGCTCCGACGAGGGAGCAGCGGCGGAGCATCCCGAGCCAGGGCTGCGGGGTCTCCCCCGAGGCCCGGAGCATGTCCGGTCCCCCCTGCGTGCTGGCGTGCTGCGTCATCCGCGTCCCGTCGCTGTCGTGCTCTGGCATGTCCGTGGCTCCCGAGGGCCGTGTTGAATTCTACACGAGATAGAACGGGCTAGCGCGACCGCGTCCGCCGGATCCATGGATGCAGCGTGAGGTAGGCGGCGCCGAGCAGGAGCAGCCCCCAGACCGTGAGCAGGATCCCCGTGTGGAGCTGCTTGAAGATGAAGGACACGGAGCCGAAGGCGATGAGCGCGGACCACAGGTAGAGGAGGCAGACGGCCTGGCGCTGGGTGTAGCCGCCGTCGACGAGCTTGTGGTGCAGGTGCCCCCGGTCCGCCGAGAACGGGGAGCGTCCCCTCGCCGTCCTCCGGATGACGGCGAGGGCCAGGTCCAGGAGCGGGAGCATGATGACCGCCACGGGCAGCAGGATCGGCATGTAGGCGGGGACGTTGCGGAAGCGGTAGCCCTCCTGGGCCCCGACGTCGGCCGTGACGGCGATGGCCGCGACGGACATGAGCAGGCCGATGATGAGGGCCCCGGACTCCCCCATGAAGATCTTGGCAGGATGGAAGTTGTGCGGCAGGAAGCCCAGGCAGGCCCCCAGCAACAGGGCCATGAGCATGGCCGAGAAGTTGGAGTGGTCGAACTGGTTGATGGTCCTCGAGAGCGTGTAGCAGTAGACGAAGAACGCGGCCGCCCCGATCCCCGCCATCCCGGCGGCGAGCCCGTCGAGCCCGTCGACGAAGTTGATGGCGTTCATGGTCAGCACCACGAGCAGCACGGTGAGCGCGGTCTGCATCGGCCCGTCGGGGAGCCTGATCCAGCCCACTGGCATCGCCTCGAGCCGGATGCCCGAGCCCGCCACGACGAGCCCGATCGCCGTCTGCCCGGCGAGCTTGTAGTACCAGCGGAGGTCCCAGACGTCATCGGCCACGCCGAGCACGAGGACGAGCACGGCCGCCGTGGCCACCCCGAGCGCCGGCCCCGGATCGCGGAATGACCCCGAGAGGAAATCGATCTGCGTGGCGGCACCGAGCCCGAGCAGGATCGCAGCGACCATGGCCACCCCGCCGAGCTTGGGGATGGGACGCTCGTGGACGTCGCGGTCACGCAACGGTGCCTCGACGAGGACCTTGAGGCCGATGCGGCGCATGAGCGGCGTCAGGAGGTACGACGTCGCGAAGGTGAGCCCCATCAGCAGAAGGTACATCCTCATGGCGTGCGGCCGGCCGCCTCTTCCGACGCGTCGTCGGCGTCGTCGCCTCCGGTCAGCCCGTCCCCGGCAGCCGCGTCGGGTCCGGACGCGGAGCGCACGGAGGCGACGACCGAGCGGAGCCGCTCGAGCGGCAGGGCGCCTTCGCGGACGACGACGGGTTCGGAGCCCGTGCAGTCGACGATGGTGGAGGGCAGCGCCTCGGCTCCCCCGGCGGGACGCTGCCCGTCCGAGAGGTAGACCTCGACCGATTCCCCGAGCTGCTCCTCGGCGTCGGCGGCGTCGACCGCGGCGGGGCGTCCGGACCGGTTCGCGGAGGAGACCGCGAGCGGTCCGACGGCGCGCAGCACCTCGAGCGCGAGCTCGTCGTCCGGCATGCGCAGGGCCACGGTGCCGCGGGTCTCGCCCAGGTCCCACGTCAGGGACGGCTGGGCCTGCAGGATCAGGGTCAGGGGTCCGGGCCAGAAGGCGCCCGCCAGGGCGCGCGCGTCGGCGCGCACGTCGACGGCCAACCCGTCGAGCGTCTCGGGGCGCGGGATCAGCACGGGCGGCGGCATCGAGCGCCCGCGGCCCTTGGCCGCCAGGAGCGTGGCCACGGCCTGGGGCGAGAAGGCGTCGGCGGCGATGCCGTAGACGGTGTCGGTCGGCAGCACGACGCATTGCCGGTCCTTCAGCGCCGTGGTCGCCGCCTCGATTCCAGCGGCGCGGTCGTCCGGGTCCTGGCAGTCAAAGCGTGAAGTCACGGTGTCCATTCTTCCATGTCGTCCCCCATGTCAGCGCAGAACCGCCGACGTCGCGCGCGCCCGTCCGGCCAGGTCCCGGTGGCCCAGGACGGACTCCCAGCAGCCGGCGTCCTCGAAGAGGGCCCGCGCGGAGAGGTCCTGCACCTCGGCGTGTTCCATGACCACGTAGCCGCCGGGCCGCAGGAGGCGGGCGGCCGATCGTTCGACGGCGGCCGGCAGCTCGAGCCCGGACGCGCCGCCGCCGTAGAGCGCCAGCTCGGGATCGTGGTCCCTGACCTCGGGGTCGACGGGAACCGCGCCGGCCGGGATGTAGGGGGGATTGCTGACGACGACGTCGACGGTCCCGTCCAGTTCCTCGAACGCCGTGCGCAGGTCCCCCTGCACGAGGTGGACGCCGTGCGGGGCGAGGTTCCGCTCGGCCCAGGCCAGGGCGAGCGGACTGAGCTCGACGGCGTGCACCTCCGCGCCGTCGACCTCGCTCGCGACCGCGGCGGCGAGGGCGCCCGAGCCGGTCCCGAGGTCCACGACGCGCACCACGCCGCCGGGGGCCCTCCGCTCGAGCGCGGCCTCGATCGCGAGCCGGGCGACCTCCTCGGTCTCCGGTCGGGGGACGAAGACGCCGGGGCCCACCGCGAGCTCGAGGTGGCGGAAGTACGCCGTTCCGGTCAGGTGCTGCAGGGGCACGCGCGCGCAGCGCTCGGCGACGAGCCCGGCGAAGCCCTCGGGCTCGGGCGCGCCGGCGAGGGCGAGCGCCTGGAGCCGGCCGCGGCCCACCCCGGCCGCGTGGGCGGCGAGGAGCTCGGCGTCGACGCGTGGGGTGGGGACGCCCGCGGCCCGCAGCCGCTTCACGGCGTCGGCGAGGGCGCCGGCCAGGTCCCGCTCCGTTGCTGCCACGGCCCTACTGCTGCTCGTCGCCGAGCGCCTCGAGGCGAGACTGCTCGTCCGCCTCGATGCAGGACTGGATGACCGCCTCGAGGTCCCCGTTCATCACGGCGTCGAGGTTGTAGGACTTGTAGCCCGTGCGGTGGTCGGCGATCCGGTTCTCCGGGTAGTTGTAGGTGCGGATGCGCTCGGAGCGGTCCATCGTGCGCACCTGCGACTTGCGGGCCTCGGAGTTCTCGGCGTCGATCTGCTCCTGCTGGTGGGCCAGGAGCCGGGAGCGGAGCACGCGCATGGCCGCTTCGCGGTTCTGCAGCTGGGACTTCTCGTTCTGCATGGCCACGACGATCCCCGTCGGCAGGTGCGTGATGCGCACGGCCGAGTCGGTCGTGTTCACGGACTGCCCGCCCGGCCCCGAGGAGCGGTAGACGTCGATCTTCAGGTCGTTAGCGTGGATCTCGACCTCCTCGGGCTCGTCGACCTCGGGCAGGACCAGGACGCCGGCGGCGGAGGTGTGGATGCGCCCCTGCGACTCGGTGACGGGCACGCGCTGGACGCGGTGCACGCCGCCCTCGAACTTCAAGTGCGCGAACACGCCGTCCGCAGGGTCGTTCGAGGATCCCTTGATCGCGACCTGGGCGTCCTTGTAGCCGCCGAGGTCGGACTCGTTGAAGGAGATCATCTCCGTCTTCCAGCCCTTGGACTCCGCATAGCGCGTGTACATCCGCAGCAGGTCCGCGGCGAAGAGCGCGGCCTCGTCGCCGCCCTCGCCGCCCTTGACCTCGAGGATCACGTTGCGCGCGTCGTTGGGGTCCCGCGGGATCAGGAGGCGGCGCAGCTTCTCCTGGGCGGCGGGCAGCTGGGCCTCGATCTCCTCGGCCTCCGCCGCGAACTCGGGGTCCTCGTCGGCCATGAGCCGGGCCGCCTCGAGGTCGTCGCTGAGCTGGCGCCAGCGCTTGTGGGCGTCGACGATCCCGCCGAGCTCGGCGCTGCGCCGGCCGAGCTTGCGGGCCATCGCCTGGTCCTGGTAGACGGCCGGATCGCTCAGCCGGGCCTGCAGCTCGGCGTATTCGTCGAGAAGGCCCTGGACGGACTCGAACATGGTGGTCAACTTCCTTCGCTACGGCTGCTTCAAGGGTAAGGGGAACGCCCGGCGGGGGGCGTGGGGCGCCCGGAACCGGGCGTTAACGGCTCAACGCCCGGCCCGTCCCGCCGGGGAGGCGGTGACGGGTCCGGGCGTTGGGGCAGCTAGTTCTCCGACTTGGACGCGAGCGTCGTCTTGCCCACGAGCATGAGGAACTCCGCGTTGGACTGGGTCTCGCGGATCTTGCTGGTGAGCAGCTCGAGGGCCTGCTGCTGTTCGAGGCCGGAGAGCACGCGGCGCAGGCGCCACATGATCTTGACCTCGTCGGCCGAGAGCAGGTTCTCCTCGCGGCGCGTGCCGGAGCTGTTGACGTCCACGGCCGGGAAGATGCGCTTGTCCGCCAGCTGGCGGGACAGGCGCAGCTCCATGTTGCCCGTGCCCTTGAACTCCTCGAAGATGACCTCGTCCATCTTGGACCCGGTCTCGACGAGCGCGGTGGCCAGGATGGTCAGCGAGCCGCCGTTCTCGATGTTGCGGGCGGCGCCGAAGAAGCGCTTCGGCGGGTACAGGGCCGAGGAGTCGACGCCGCCGGAGAGGATGCGGCCCGACGCCGGCGCGCTGAGGTTGTAGGCGCGGCCCAGGCGGGTCATCGAGTCCAGCAGCACGACGACGTCCATGCCCATCTCCACGAGGCGCTTGGCGCGCTCGATCGCGAGCTCGGCGACCGTGGTGTGGTCGTCGGCCGGGCGGTCGAAGGTCGAGGCGATGACCTCGCCCTTGACCGTGCGCTGCATGTCGGTGACTTCCTCGGGACGCTCGTCCACGAGCACCATCATGAGGTGGACCTCGGGGTTGTTGATGGTGATCGCGTTGGCGATCGACTGGAGGATGAGCGTCTTGCCGGCCTTCGGGGGCGAGACGATCAGGCCGCGCTGGCCCTTGCCGATCGGGGCGACGAGGTCGATCACGCGCGGTCCGACCTTCTTCGGGTCGGTCTCGAGGCGCAGGCGCTCGGACGGGTAGAGCGGGACGAGCTTGTTGAACTCGACGCGGTCCCGGCCGTTCTCCTCGGCGGGCTTGCCGTTGATGGAGGTCAGCTTGACGAGGGCGTTGAACTTCTGGCGCTGGTTCGCGGTGCTCTCGCCGTCGCGCGGGGCGCGGATGGCGCCGACGACGGCGTCGCCCTTGCGCAGGTTGTGCTTCTTGACCTGGTTCAGGGACACGTAGACGTCGTTCGGGCCGGGCAGGTAGCCGGAGGTGCGCACGAACGCGTAGTTCTCGAGGACGTCGAGGATGCCGGCGACGGGCAGCAGCACGTCGTCCTCGGTCACCTCGGTGTCGTCGACGTCCGGCTGGTTGCGGCCGCGGCGATTGCGCCGCTCGTTGCGGTCGTTGCGGTTGCGCTCGTTGCGGTCGTTCCGGTTGCGGCGGTTGCGGCCCGAGCGGTCCTGCTGCTCGTTGTCCCGCTGGTTCTCGCGCTGGCCCTGCTGCTCGCGCTGGCCCTGCTCGCGCTGCTCGTTGCCGCCCTGCTCCTGCTGCTCGCCCTCGCCGCGTCGGTTGCGGTTGCGGCGGTTGCGTCCGCCGCGCTCCTGCTGCTCGTTCTCGCCGCGCGCGGACTCGTTCCGGCCCTGCTCGGAGCCGGAATCAGCCGGGGCGTCCTGGCCGGAGCCGGCGCCCTGCGCGTCGGAGGCGGACTCGGCGGCCGGACCCTGCTGGGCCTCGGCGCGGCGTCCGCGGGAACGGCGCCCGGAGGGCTGCTCGCCGGAGCCGGAGTCCGACGCCGGGGCCTCCTGCTGCGCGGGGGCCGCGTCCTGCTCGGCGGACCCGGCGGCGACGGAGTCGCTCGAGGCGCGGCGGTTGCGCGAACGCGTGCGCGGGGCCCGGGCCTCGCCCTGCTCCTTGCCACCCTGTTCGCGGGACGGCTGCTCCTGGGCGGGCTCGCCCTGGGACGCGGGCGCCGCGGCGGAGGCCACGGGGGCCTGCTCCTGATTGGCCTTGGCGCCGCGGTCGGCGACGGCGCCTCCACGCTGGTGGTTGGAGATGGCGGCGACGAGGTCGCCCTTGCGCATCCGCGACCCGCCGGTGATGCCGAGCTGGGAGGCGAGCGCCTGCAGCTGGGCCAGCTTGAGCCCGGACAATCCGGCGCTCTTGGGTGCGGTGCTGGTTTCCACGCCTGGATCCAGGCTGGTGGTTTCGGTCACGAAGGTTCCTTCCCCCTCGTCGGGCGGACCGGATTCAGAGCGGCCCGCGGACTATTGACAGCCGGTCCCGCGTCAGATGCGGGACGGCGACACGGTGATGCGGCCTCCTGCCCCATGGAACAGGGACGGCAGGATGGAAGGCCGCACGCGGCCACGATGATGCACGGCATACGGGGGACCACCTGGGTGGAAGCTCGATATGCACGATGTGCGGTGGACGGTGCCGGCCGCCGGGCGGGTGGAATGCCACCTCCGGTGTGCGGGCTCCGGCCGATATGGCCGCTAGTGCACCTCTACCTTAGCACCGTCGCGGTCCACGCCGGGCATCAGGACACGCCAGCGAACGGCTGATCCCGCCGTGGCCGCGGCGATGAGCCCGCCGATCCGCTCCGCGTCGCCCGGCCCGTCGGCGAAGGCCAGGACGGTCGGCCCGGCTCCGGAGACGACGGCGGCGGCGCCCTCGGCGCGCAACGCGGCGATGAGGCGGGCGCTGTCCGGCATGGCCTCGGCGCGGAAGCCCTGGTGGAGGTAGTCCTCGGTCGCGTCCAGCAGGAGCGACGGCCGGCCCCCCAGCGCGGCGACCAGGAGGCCGACGCGCGCGGAGTTCGCCGCCGCGTGGGAGTGCGGGACCGAGGCGGGCAACAGCGAGCGCGCGCGGTGGGTGGACAGCTCGACGTCGGGCACGGCGACGACGGGGACGATGCCGGCGGCCAGGTCCAGGTCCACGGCCCGGGCCGGCCCGCCCCCGGGCTCGTAGCTCAGCACGAGCCCGCCGTGCAGGGCGGGCGCGACGTTGTCGGGGTGGCCCTCGATCCGCGTCGCCTCGGCGAAGACCCCCGCGAGGCCTCCGGCGCGGGCGCGCAGCGGTTCGGGCAGGAGCGCGTCGGCCGCGAGCAGGCCGGACACGACGGCGGCGGCGGAGGAACCGAGTCCCCGCCCGTGCGGAATCCGGTTCACGGCACGCAGGCGCAGCCCGGACGGCTCGGCGCCGAGCGCCGCCCAGCGCCCGCGCAGGATCCTCGCGACGAGGTGCGTCTCGTCCCGGGGCAGAACGTCCTCGCCCTCGCCCGAGACCTCGACGACCGTGCGCGGCTCGTCTGTCGTCTCGACCTCGAGCGTGTCGAAGAGGCCAACGGCGAGCCCGAGGGCGTCGAAGCCCGGCCCGAGGTTGGCGCTCGTGGCCGGGACGGTGACGGTGATCCGCTGCCCCGGGGCGACCGCGGTCTGCTCCCCCACCGGGCCGCCTACGCCAGGCCGAGTGCGTCGGCGACGGCGACGACGTCGAATCCGACCTTCGTCGGCGTCACGTCGGAACCGTCGGCGTTGCGCAGGGCCCACTGCGGGTCCTTGAGTCCGTGGCCCGTGACGGTGATGACGATCGTCTTGCCGCTCGGCGCCGTTCCGGCCGCGTGGTGCTTGAGCAGCCCGGCGACGCCGGCCGCCGAGGCGGGCTCGACGAAGACGCCCTCGCGGGAGGAGAGCCAGCGGTGGGCCTCGAGGATCTCCTCGTCGGTGACGGCCTCGATCAGCCCGCCGGACTCGTCGCGCGCGGCCTCGGCCTGCTGCCACGAGGCCGGGTTGCCGATCCGGATCGCGGTCGCGATGGTGTCCGGCTCGGTGATCGGGTGGCCCGCGACGATCGGCGCCGCGCCGGCCGCCTGGAAGCCCCACATGGCGGGACGCTGGGTCGACACGGGTCCCAGGGTGCCCGCCGTCGCTGACTCGTACGGCTCGGAGTACTCCTTGTATCCCTTCCAGTACGCCGTGATGTTCCCGGCGTTGCCGACGGGCAGGAGGTGGTAGTCGGGGGCGTCGCCGAGGAAGTCCACGACCTCGAACGCCCCCGTCTTCTGCCCCTCGATCCGCGCGGGGTTGACGGAGTTCACGAGGAACACCGGGTAGTTCTCGCTGAGCTTGCGGGCCACCTCGAGGCAGTTGTCGAAGTTCCCGTCGACCTGAAGCAGCTCGGCCCCGTGCGCGATCGCCTGGGACAGCTTGCCGAGGGCGATCTTGCCGTCCGGCACGAGGACGGCGCACTTGATGCCGGCCTGGGTCGCGTAGGCGGCGGCGGACGCCGAGGTGTTGCCGGTGGAGGCGCAGACGACGGCCTGCGCCCCGGCCTCCACGGCGGCCGTGATGGCCATGGTCATGCCGCGGTCCTTGAAGGAGCCGGTCGGGTTCATGCCCTCGACCTTGAGGTACACCTCGGAACCGGTCAGCTCCGACAGCGCCGGGGCGTGCACGAGCGGCGTGCCGCCCTCGCCGAGGGTGACCACCCGCGTCGATTCGGTGACGGGCAGGCGGGAAGCGTATTCGCGGATGACTCCGCGCCACTGATGGGCCACTTAGTTTCCTTCGACTCGCAGGACGGACGTGATCTTCTGGACGACGGGGAGCGCGGCGATGTCCTTCACGGTCGCCGCGAGGGCCGACTCGCGCCCGGTGTGCGTGACGAAGCGCAGCGTCGCGAAGCCCTTCTCGGCCGCGGTGTCCGGATGGGTCGACTGGCGCATGGTCTCGATGGACACGCCGTGCCGGGCGAAGATCGAGGCGATCGAGGCGAGGACGCCGGTCTCGTCCGAGACGTCCAGGCTGATCGCGTAGCTCGTCGTCGCCTGCTCGATCGGCAGCGCGGCCAGGGCGCCGGAGGTCGTCTCCGTGCGTCCCCTGCCGCCGACGACGACCCGGCGGGCGGCGCTCACGACGTCGCCGAGCACGGCCGAGGCGGTCGGCGAACCGCCGGCGCCCTGGCCGTAGAACATGAGCTCGCCGGCGTTCTCCGCCTCGACGAAGACGGCGTTGAACGCGCCGTGGACGGCGGCCAGCGGGTGGCTGCGCGGCAGCAGCGTGGGATGCACGCGGACCCCGATGCCCTCGTGGCCCGCCTCGTCCACGAGGCGCTCGGCGATCGCGAGGAGCTTGATGACCATGCCCGCGTCGGAGGCGGCGGCGACGTCGTCGGCGGTGACCGAGGTGATGCCCTCGCAGTGCACGGCGGAGAGGTCGAAGCGCGTGTGGAAGGACAGCGAGGCGAGGATGGCGGCCTTCGCCGCGGCGTCGTGCCCCTCGACGTCGGCCGTCGGGTCCGCCTCGGCGTAGCCGAGCCGCTGCGCCTCGGCCAGGACGTCGCCGAACTGGGCGCCCGTGGTGTCCATGGCATCGAGGATGAAGTTGGTGGTGCCGTTGACGATGCCCATCACCTTGGTGATGCGGTCGCCGGAGAGGCTGTCGCGGATAGGGCGCAGGATCGGGATGGCCCCGGCGACGGCGGCCTCGTAGGAGAGCTGGACGCCCGCCGCGTCGGCGAGCTCCGAGAGCTCGGGCAGCTGCGCGGCCAAGAGGGCCTTGTTGCCGCTGACGACGGTGGCCCCGGCGGCGATCGCCCGGCGGATCAGCGTCCCGGCCGGTTCGAGCCCGCCCATGAGCTCGATCACGATGTCGGCGGAGTCGACGAGCGCCTCCGCGTCCGTGGTGAGCAGCTCCCGGGGCAGTTCGACGGCGCGCGGCGCGTCGACGTCCCGCACGGCGATCCCCGCCAGCTCAAGGCGCGCGCCCGTGCGACCGGCGAGTTCCCCGGCGTCGTCCAGCAGGATCCGGGCCACTTGGGACCCGACGTTGCCGGCGCCGAGCAGCGCCACCTTGAGTGTCTTCACGAAGTACTACGCTCCCATGTCACGGGCCAACAGGTCGTCTTCCGTCTCCCGGCGGATGATGGTCCGCGCCGCGCCGCCGCGGACGGCGACCACGGCCGGCCGGCCCAGGTAGTTGTAGTTGCTGGACAACGCCCAGCAGTACGCCCCGGTGGCCGGCACCGCGAGCAGGTCGCCGGCGGCGACGTCCTCGGGCAGGTAGACGTTCCTGACGACTATGTCACCGCTTTCGCAGTGTTTTCCAACCACACGGGAAATAATCGGTTCCGCATCCGTCACACGCGAGGCGAGCACCGCGGTGTAGTCCGCGTCGTAGAGGACGGGCCGGGCGTTGTCGCTCATGCCGCCGTCGACGGAGACGTAGCGGCGCCGGGCCGTTCCGGAGTCCGTGTCCACCGTGACGGTCTTGCGCACCCCCGCCTCGTAGAGCGTGAACGTGCTCGGCCCGGCGATGGCCCGTCCGGGCTCGATCGAGATCCGCGGCACGGCGAGGCCGTGGCGTGCCGTGGCGGCGCGGACGACGTCGGCCATCGAGGCGGCGAGCTCGGCGGGCGGGCGCGGGGCGTCCTCCGCGGTGTAGGCGATCCCGTAGCCGCCGCCGAGGTCGAGCTCGCCCAGCTCGACGCCGTGGTGGGCGCGGACCGCGGCGAGGAAGCCGATGAGCCGCTCGGCGGCGAGGTTGAAGCCCTCGGCCTCGAAGATCTGCGAGCCGATGTGGCAATGGACCCCGAGGAGCTCGAGGGCGGGATCGGCCAGCGCGCGGGCCACGGCGGCGGCGGCCGGCGAGGCGTCGAAGGGGCCGGACGACGGCGGGGCGGAGCCGTCCGCTCCCGTCCCGGCTCCCCCGGCACCACCGGCCGGGGCACCCTCGCCGGCGGCGGCGTCGTCCGCTGCGCCCGCGGCGAGCGACAGGCCGAACTTCTGGTCCTCGTGGGCCGTCGCGATGAACTCGTGCGTGTGCGCGTGGACCCCGGGCGTCAGGCGCAGCATGACGGGGGCCGTGCGGCCCAGGCGCGCCGCGACGGCCGCGACGCGGCCCAGCTCGTCGAGGCTGTCGACGACGATGCGGCCGATGCCGAGCTCGAGGGCGGCCTCGATCTCCGCGACCGACTTGTTGTTGCCGTGCAGCCCGAGGTTGCGCGGCGGGACCCCGGCGCGCCGGGCCACCGCGAGCTCGCCGCCCGAGCACGTGTCGAGCCGCAGCCCCTCCTCCGTGACCCAGCGGGCCACCTCGATGGAGAGGAAGGCCTTGCCCGCGTAGTAGACGTCCACGCCCCCGCACAGCGGCGCGAACGCCTCGTCGAAGGCCTCCTTGAAACCGCGGGCCCGGGCGCGGAAGTCGTCCTCGTCCAGCACGAACAGCGGGGTCCCGAACTCCTTGGCCAGCGCCGTGACGGGCAGGCCCTGGACGGTCAGTTCGCCGTCACGGGCGCGGTCGACGCCGGCGGCCCACTCGGCGGGGCGCAGCGCGTTGACGTCGCCGGGGTAGGCGAGCCAGTCGGGGGCGAGCTCCGAGGCCGCCACGCTACATCTTCTCCGGGGCCGAGACGCCGAGCAGGGCCAGGCCGTTGGCCAGCACCTGCGTCGTGGCGTCATTGAGCCAGAGCCGCGTCCGGTTCAAGTCCGTGACCTCCTCGCCGGAGAGCGGGGCGACGCGCGTCGCGCCGTACCAGCGGTGGTAGGCGCCGGCCAGGGTCTCCAGGTAGCGGGCCACGCGGTGCGGCTCGCGGTGTTCCGCGGCCCCTGCGAGCTGGTGCGGGTACTGGGCGAGGACGGCGAGGAGGTCGTTCTCCGTCGCGTGCGTCAGCAGCGCGGCGTCGAAGCCGGAGCGGTCCACGCCGGCGGCCGCCGCGTTGCGCGCCGCGGCCCGGGAACGCGCGTGGGCGTACTGGACGTAGAAGACCGGGTTGTCGTTGGTCTTCTGCTGCAGCAGGTCCAGGTCGATGTCGATGTTCGAGTCCGAGGAGTAGCGGGTCAGCGCGTAGCGTGCGGCGTCGACGCCGACCGCGTCGACGAGGTCCTCGAGCGTGACGACGGTGCCCGCGCGCTTGGACATGCGCACCGGGACGCCGTCCTTGACGAGGTTCACCATCTGCCCGATCATCACCTCGACGCAGGCCGGATCGTGGCCCAGCGCGGCGGCGGCGGCCTTGAGCCGCGCCACGTAGCCGTGGTGGTCGGCGCCGAGCATGTAGATGTTCAGGTCGAACCCGCGCTCGCGCTTGTCCTGGATGTAGGCGATGTCGCCCGCGATGTAGGCGGCGTTGCCGTCGGACTTGATGACGACCCGGTCCTTGTCGTCCCCGTGGTCGGTGGAGCGCAGCCACCAGGCGCCCGCGTCGAAGTAGAGGCTACCGGAGGACTTGAGCTGCTCGAGCAGGGCCTCGACCTTGCCGCCCTGGTGCAGGGAGTCCTCGTGGAAGTAGACGTCGAAGTCCACGCCGAAGTCGTGCAGGGAGGCCTTGATCTCCCCGAACATCATCTCGACGCCGACGGCGCGGAAGCGCTCCTGCGGATCCGCGGCGGAGAGGATGTCCGGTTCGATCTCGAGCACGCGCGCGGTGATCTCGTCGATGTACTGCCCGGCGTAGCCGTCCTCGGGCGTCGGCTGCCCCTGGGCCTTGGCCAGGAGGGAGCGGGCGAAGCGGTCGATCTGCGCGCCGTGGTCGTTGAAGTAGTACTCGCGCGTGACCTCGGCGCCCTGGGCCTGGAAGATCCGGGCGAGGGAGTCGCCGACCGCGGCCCAGCGGGTCCCGCCGAGGTGGATCGGTCCCGTGGGATTGGCGGAGACGAACTCGAGGTTGATGTGGGTCCCGGCGAGCGCATCCCCCGTGCCGAACGCGGCGCCGGCCTGGACGATGTCGCGCGCGAGCCCGCCCGCGGCGGCGGCGTCGAGCCGGATGTTCAGGAAGCCGGGGCCCGCGATGTCGACGGAGTCCACCCCGGGGATCGCGCGCAGGCGCTCGGAGAGCAGCCGGGCCAGTTCCCGCGGGTTCATTCCGGCCCGCTTGCCGAGCTGGAGGGCGATGTTGGTCGCCCAGTCGCCGTGCTCGCGGCTCTTGGGGCGCTCGACGCGCACCGTGTCCGGCACCTCGACGCTGAGCTCGCCGGACGCGACGGCGTCCGAGAGGCAGGCGGAAATGGCGTGGGAAAGCTGTTCTGGAGTCACCCGTCAAGAATAGCGGTGCCCGCCCGGCCCCCGGCGCAGCATGACCCGCCTCACACAGGGCCCCGCCGCTTGGTATATTCGCACCCACGAGGCCGGTGCACCACCGAAGGGACGCCCCATGGAACCGCAGGCCGCGCGTCGACCGCGCCACGGTCCCCCGTGGGCCGCCCGGGCCGCCGTCCTCGCCGCCGGCGCGCTCCTCGTGGCGGCGGCGGGCATGCTGGGCCCGCTCACCCACTCCGCGCCGCAGCTGCCGCGGCTGCCGGCCTGGGACTGGATCCTCGGCGACTCCGCGGCACCCGATCCCGCCCCCGCCCCCTCCGAATCGACGGACCCCGCGCTCGTGTCCGGGCTCGGGGAAGGGATCGCCACCGCGCTGTTCGTGCTCCTGCTGCTCCTCGTCGCGGGCCTCGTGATGGCCTCGCGCGGCAGCGCGCAGGGCGGGACGGCCGGCACGGCGGAGCCCGACGAGCCCGACGAGGCCCGGGACCGCGCGGTCCGCGAGCGCGTCCTCGGGGGGCTGCGGGCCGCCTCGGCCGCGCTCGCCCCCGGTCCGCGCACCTCGACGGATGCCGTGGTCGCCGCCTGGCTCGCCGTCGAGGACGCCTCCGCGGCCCACGGCTCGGCGCGCGGTCCCGCGCAGACGCCGAGCGAGTACGCCGCGTCGCTCCTGCGCTCGCTCGACGTGCCTCCCGCCCCGTTGGCCCGCCTGCTCGCGCTCTACCAACGGGCGCGCTACGCCGGCTCGGCGCCGGAGGGAAGCATCTCGCCCGCCGAGCTGGCGCAGGCCCGCCGCGACGTGGCGGAGCTGACGGACCACGTGGGGCGGCAGCGGTGAGCCGGAGCGGCCGCCGCGGCGCGGAAGGAGACGGTGCCGGGCGCGTCGGGTGGGCGGCCCCGGCGTCGTTCTCCTTCCTCGCCCTCGCCTACTGCCTCTTCACCGGGATCGATCCCGGCCACACGGCCCTGATCACGGCCTCCGGGGCCTGTCTGGGCTTCGTCTACTCGCTCCTGGCGCTGTGGGCCGGCGCCGCGCGCGCTCCCCTGCACGCGGCCCGCCCCGCGTCCGGCAGCGAGGCCTTCCGCGGCGTGGCCTTCGCCCTGCTCTCCGGGCGGGTACGGTCCCATGGCGCGGCGGCGGAACCGCTGCGCCATGCCCTCGAGACGGCCGCGGGGCTCGCCGGGGACCCCGACGCGGTGGGGCCGGAGGCCGCCTGGGTGCTGCGGGTGCTCGCAGCGGACGGCGACGTCCCTGCGCGCCGGGCCCTCGCGGCCGCCCGGCAGGCGCGGTCCTGGCTGGCCGCCTACGACGCCGGGGCCCCGGCCCCGCTGGAAGGAACACGATGAACCACGAGGACCACCGGGCGGCGGACGACGGCGGGGCGCGCGGCCCGGATCGGCGCACCGGTGCTTCCGGGCAGCCGGGCAGCGTCTCCGAGGTGTCCCGCGCGGGACGGGCCGTCCTGGACCGGGCCGCCGAGGCCGTGGTCGGGGCCGACGCCGCCCTCTCGACGGCCCTCGCCGCCGTCCTCGCGGGCGGGCACGTGCTGTTCGAGGACATGCCCGGCCTCGGCAAGACCCTCGTCGCGCGGTCGCTGGCCCAGTCGCTCGGCCTGCCCTTCCGCCGCCTCCAGTGCACTCCCGACCTGCTGCCCTCCGACGTCACGGGATCCTCGCTCTACGACCCGGCCGCCCGGACCTTCGAGTTCCGGCGCGGACCGGTCTTCACGGGCCTCCTGCTCGCCGACGAGGTCAACCGCACCTCGCCGAAGACCCAATCGGCCCTCCTCGAGGCCATGGCGGAGGGCCAGGTCTCCGTCGAGGGCACCACCTACGCCCTCCCGCGGCCCTTCCATGTCTTCGCCACCTCCAACCCCGTGGAGTTCGAGGGGACCTATCCCCTCCCCGAGGCCCAGCTCGACCGCTTCCTCGTCCGGCTCTCGATCGGCTACCCGGACCCCGCCGCCGAGGCCGAGATCGTGGCCCGGCGCCTGGCCCGCGGCATCGACGAACCGGTGCTCGAACCGGTCCTGGACGCCCAGGGGCTCGCCCGCCTCCAGGACCTCCTGACCACGCTGCCCGTCGCGGCGGACATCGTGGACTACGCCGTGCGCCTGGCCGCCGCCACGCGCCGGCTCGACGCCGTCCAGCTCGGGGCCTCGCCGCGCGGGGCGCAGGCGCTCGTGCTCGTGGCGCGCGCGGCCGCCGCGCTGCAGGGCCGCGCCTACGTGCTGCCCGAGGACGTCAAGGGACTCGCCGTGCCCGTGCTCGCGCACCGGCTGGTCCTCTCGCCGTCGGCGTGGGCGCGGGGGCTGGACACCGCCGCCCTCGTCCGGGCCGCCGCCGAGGCGGTCCCCGTCCCCGCGACGGCGGGGTGATCATGGGCCTGCGACGGGTGCTGCGTCAGGCGGACCTGCCCGCCGAGCGTGGCCACGCCCCGGCCCGCCCCGTCGCGGCGACCCTTTTGTCCGCCGAGCGCTCGCCGGCCTGGGGCGTGGGCGTCGTCGCCGCGATCGCGCTCGCCGTCGGGGGCGTCCTCGCGGGGCGTCCCGACGTCGCCGCCCTGGGCGGGCTGCTGGCGCTGATGTCCACCGGCCCCCTGGCCGCCCGGCCCCCCGGACGCCCGGAGCTCGGCTTCGGCTCCGACGCCGTCGACGACGCCGGCCGGCGGACCGCCGTGCTGCGCGATGCCGGCGACGGTTCGGGGCGCCTCATGGTGCTGCGGGGGCGGGGCCCGGGAGCCCGGCAGTCCTGCCTCGTCGCGGCCTCCACGGAACGGCTCGAGCTCCGGGTGCCGCTGCCCCTCTCGGGCCGGAGGGAGGTGCTGCGCTACGCCGTGTCCACGGCCTCGGCCGACCTCGTGGCGCTGCAGGACGAGGGGGCCGCCGGGTCCCTCGTCGCCGGGCTCCGTCCCCTGCCCGCGCGGGCACGCCGCCTGGCGCTGCCCCACCGTCTGCGTTCCCACGCCGGCGACCACCGGGGACCGCTCGCCGGCGGTGGGACGGACACCCTCGGTACCGGAACGTGGCAGGCGGGCGACGGGCTGCGCAGCATCGACTGGCGCGCGACGGCCCGCTCCACGGCCGCCGACGGCATGCCCGTCGTGCGCCGCTTCGCCGCCCCGGCCGATGCCGCGGTCGTCCTCGCCGTCGACGCCCGGGCCGACGTGCCGGCGGATGCCGCCGCGTGGTCGAGGCCGCTCGCGGGGCGCCTGCGCATGGACTCCTCCCTGCACCGGGCCCGGAGCGCGGCGGCCACGATCGCCCACAGCTACCTCGCGGCGGGCGACCGGGTCGGGATGATGGACGCCTTCGGCTTCGCCGCGCCCCTGCCGCCCGCGGCCGGGCACCGGCAGTTCGAGTTGCTCCGGCGCCGCCTCACGACGCTCGCGGTCCCTCCCACGTCCCTGGGCCCCGAGCGTCCGCCGCAACCGCCGCCGGGCGCGCTCGTGTTCCTGCTGAGTCCGTTCCTCGAGCCGGACGCCTGCGAACGCGCGGCCGAGTGGGTCCGCACGGGCCACGTCGTCGCCGCCGTGGACACGCTGCCGGAGCTGGACCTCGGCGGTACGGCCGGGATGGAACGCGCGGCCTGGGAGCTGCTCCTGGCCTCCCGGGCGGCGTCCCATGCCCGCCTGGCGGAACGCGGGATCGCCCTCCTTCCCGCCGAGGGCGTCGAGGCCGCGCTGGACGCGTGGGCCGTGCGACGGATGCGCGCCCCGGGAGGCCCCCGGTGACGCGCAGGCCGGTGCCGGAATCGTTCGAGGCGGTCGGCGTCCGGACGGTGCCCTCGGCCGCGCTCGGTGCCGTGGCCGCCGCCCTCTTCCTCGCCGTGTGCGTCCCGGCCGCCCTGGCCCAGGCCTCGCGCTTCGGCGGGGCGAGCCTGGCGTTCTCGCTCGGGGCCGCCGGCACCGCCGCGGCGCTCGCGGTCTGGATCCCCCACCACCTCACGACCCTGCCGGTGCTCGCGCTCCTCGTCGCCGCGTACCTCGGGCTGTCTCCCGCGCCCGGCTGGCTGCTGCCCGTCGTCGTCCTGGTCCTGCACACGGTGCTCGTGCTGCTCGGGGCCCGCTCGACGGCTCCGGCCTCGGCCCGCTTCACGACGGCCGCGCTGGCCGCCCTGCTGCGCGCGGCCTGGCCCGTGCAGGCGGGCGCCCAGGCCCTCGGCGTCCTGGCCATCGCAGCCGGGGTGCTGCCCCGGGGCGGCATCGCCGGAACCGCGGCCGGGCTCGGCGCGGCGCTCGTCGCCGTGGGTGCCGCCTACGCGGCCGTGCGGATCGGGCGCCGCGCCGGCGGTCCGTGACACGCCGGTCTCCGCGGCCCGGCCGCGCGGCGTCCCCACCGGTGAGCCGTGCGGACCACGCGGCTTCCCCGGCCGGAACCGCGCAGGATCCGCGGACCAGACCGGCTGCTCGCCGCCGGAGCGGCGCCGCGGGCGCGTTGACGTCCGGGCTCGATTTGCTGCTAAGCTCTTTGAGGTTCCCCGCCGGATGCGCAAGCGCCCGGCACGCCCTCGTAGCTCAGGGGATAGAGCGTCCGCCTCCGGAGCGGAAGGTCGAAGGTTCGAATCCTTTCGAGGGCACCGATGCACAGAAGGCCCGGTCCATGACGACCGGGCCTTCTTGCGTGTCCCCGCGTCACGCCGGCCTTGTGGAACACGGCCCGGGCGGGGTAGCCTGAACGCCGTTCAAGTGAACGGTGTTCAACGTTCACGGCCCGCTCGTCCCCCAAGGAAACCGATGAACCGCCTCCGCCTCGATGCCACCGACATCGCCCGCATCGCCGTCTTCGCCGCCATCGTCGCCGTCCTCGGCCTTCCCGGGGGGCTGTCCGTCTTCGGTTCCGTGCCGATCACCGCCCAGACGCTCGGCGTGATGCTGGCCGGCGCGGTCCTCGGCCCGTGGCGCGGCGCCCTGTCGATGGTCGTCTTCCTGGCCCTCGTCGCCGTCGGGCTGCCGCTCCTCGCCGGAGGCCGCGGCGGGCTCGGCGTCTTCGTGGGCCCCTCGGCCGGTTACCTGGCCGGCTGGATCGCCGGCGCGTTCGTGATCGGGCTGATCGTCCACGGCGGCGCGCGGCTGAGCGTGGCCCGCACGGCGCTGGGAGTCCTCGTCGGCGGCATTGCCGTGGTCTACGCCTTCGGCATCCCCGTGCAGGCGCTCGTCACCCGCCTTCCGCTCGAGGCCACGGCCCTGCAGAGCCTCGCCTTCCTCCCCGGCGACCTCGTCAAGGCCGTCCTCGCGACCCTGATCACCATGACGCTCGCCCGCGCCTACCCGCGCGCTTTCCGCGCCCGCACTGCGCACACCGCGGACGCGGCCGCCGTTCCGGCGGACAGCGCCCGATGACCGAAGCGTCCGGAGCGCGGCTCGTCCCGGTCCGGCCCGCGGACGCGTGCGAGGCGTCCGGAGGCCGGGCCGGCGACGGCGGCGCGGCCGCGCTCGCCGCCCGGCTGCGCTCGATCCGTTCCCGGGGCGGCGTCCCCCTCGTCGGCGACGACCGCTGGAGCCCCCGCCAATGGGACGACATCCTCCGCACCTGCGCCGACGCGTCACCGCCCGACGACGCGGCGTGGGCGGGACTGACCTCGGGAAGCGGCGGCTTCCCGCGCGTCGTGATGCGCAGCGCCGCCTCGTGGTCGGACTCGTTCGGCGCCGCCGAGCGGCTCCTCGGGGCCACCGGGGACGACGTCGTCCTGCTGCCCTCCCCTCCGGTCTCCTCCCTCACGCTCTTCTCCCTCGCCCACTCCCTCGAGGGCGGACCGCGGCCCGTCCTGGCCGAGGCGTGTGGCACGGGGACGGGCCCCGCGTCCACCGTCCCGGACGCCGCGGAGGCCACGCTCTTCCACGGCACGCCGCAGGCCCTGCGCCGGCTCATCGACGCCGGGGCCCCGCCGCGCCTGCGCGCGGCCCTCGTGGGCGGCAGCGGGCTCGACGCGCGCCTGCGCCGCGACGCCGCCTCCCGCGGCATCCGCGTCGTCTCCTACTACGGGGCCGCCGAGCTCTCCTTCGTCGCGGTCGACGACGACGGCGAGGGCTACCGCCCGTTCCCGGGCGTCGAGCTGCGCACCCGGGACGGCGAGCTGTGGGTCCGCTCGGCCTTCGTGGCCTCGGGATACCTGCCCGTCGCCGGCGGCCGGGGCCCGGGACCGCTCCGCTCCGAGAACGGCTGGCACACCGTCGGCGACCTCGCCGAGCTCGCCGCAGGACGGCTGCGCCTGCGCGGGCGCGGCGACGGGGCCATCCTCACCGCCTCGGCCACCGTGGTCCCCGAGGACGTCGAATCCGTCCTGCGCGGCCTTCCGGGCATCGCCGACGCGTTGGTGCTCGGCCTGCCACGGGCCGGGGTCGGCGCCCTCGTCGCGGCCGTCGTCGAACCGGCAGACCCCGCCTCCCCGCCGAGCGCAGCCGCGTTGCGCCGTGCCTCCCGAGAGCTCCTGGCCCCCTCGCACCGCCCCCGCCGCTGGTTCGCCGCCGAACTGCCGCGCACCGCCAACGGCAAGCCGGCCCGTTCGGTCGCAGCGGGCCTCGTCGCCGCCGGGGAGGTGGCCCGCCTTGCGTGAGGAACACCCCGTCGTCGTCGCCGCGCGGCGGACCCCCATCGCGACCCGCGGCCGCGGCCTGGCGCGGACGGGCCTCGACGGCCTGGCCGCACCCGTGCTGCGGGCCGTCGCCGACGACGCCGCCGCGGTCCTCGGGACCGGGGCGCCGTTCGCCGACGTCGTGCTCGGCAACTGCATGGGACCGGGCGGGAACCCCGCCCGCGTCGCGGCCCTCGCCGCGGGGCTCGGGCACGCCGTCCCGGGCCTGACCGTGGACCGCCAGTGCGGAAGCGGCCTGGCCGCGGTGATCGCGGCGGCCGAGTCCATCCGCGCCGGCGACCACCGCCCCCGGCTCGCGGGCGGGGCCGAGAGCGCCTCGACGGCGCCCGTGAGGTCGATCGACGGCGTCCCCTACGACCGCGCCCCGTTCGTCCCGGCGGGCTTCCCCGACCCGGGGATGCCCGAGGCCGCCGAGGACCTGGCCCGGGCCGACGGAATCCCGCGGTCCCGGCTCGACGCCTACGCCATGCTCAGCCACGAACGGGCGGCGGCCGCGCACGCCCGCGGCGCCTTCAGCGCGGAGATCGTTCCCGTCGCCGGGCTGGACGACGACGGACTGCGCCCCGGGAGCGGATGCCTCGTGGCGCGCCATGTGCCCCTGTTTCCCGGCGGCGTCGTCACCGCCGGGAACTCGTGCCGGATCAGCGACGGCGCCGCCGCCGTCGCGCTCGTCCCGTCGGACTGCGAACGGGCCGGCGGCGCGGGACGCCCCGCCGGGCTCGCCCTGCGCGCCCACGCCGTGACCGGCAGCGATCCCTCGCTGCCGGGCGCCGGGGCCGCACCGGCCGTCCTCGAGGCCCTCGCCCGCTCCGGCGTCGGCACGGAGGCGCTCGCCGCCGTCGAACTCGTCGAGGCCTTCGCCGCGCAGACCCTCGCCGTCCTCGACAGGATCGGCGTGGCGGAGGACGACGAACGCGTCTGTCCCGACGGCGGAGCGCTGGCCTGGGGCCACCCCTGGGGGGCGAGCGGCGCCGTCGCCGTCGTGCGGCTCTTCAGCCGGCTCGTCCGCGGCGGGGCGCCCGCGGGGACCCTCGGCCTGGCCGCCGCGTCCGTCGGCGGCGGCCTCGGCGTCGCGGCGGTCTTCGAGGTGGTCCGGTGAGCGCGATCCGCCTCGAATCCGTGACGGTGCGCCTCGGCGACACGACGCTCCTGGACGCCGTCGACCTGGCCACCGGGGCCCGCCGGATCGCCGTGGTCGGCGACAACGGCTCCGGCAAGTCGACCCTGGCCCGCGTCATCGGAGGCCTCGTGGTCCCCACGGCCGGGCGCGTCCTGGTCAACGGCGCGGATCCGGCCCGGCGGCGCAAGAACGGGCCCACGCCCGCGGCGTTCGTCTTCAGCAACCCCGACGCGCAGATCATCATGCCGACCGTGCGGGAGGACGTCGCGTTCTCGCTGCGCGCCGAGCGGCTCTCCCGGAGCGAATCGGCGGCCCGCACGGACGCGGCGCTCGAGGAGTTCGGCCTCGCGCACCTGGCCGCCCGCTCCGCCCACGAGCTCTCCGGCGGGCAGAAGCAGCTCCTCGCCCTCTGCGGCGCGTTCGTCCGGCGGCCCGAGCTCGTCGTCGCCGACGAGCCGACCGCGCTCCTCGACGCCCGCAACGGCCGCCGGGTCGCCGACCACCTGCTCGAGGGCCCCTCGCACCGGCTCGTCCTCGTGACGCACGACCTCGCCCTGGCCGGGCGCTGCGACGCCGCGGTGCTCGTGGACGGGGGGCGCATCCTCGCCGTCGACGACGCCGCCGCCGTGGTCCGGCACTACGAGCGCAGTTTGGCATGCTGAGCCACTACGTCTCCACCCCCGGGCCGCTGCACCGGATTCCCGCCGGACCCAAGGTCCTCGGACTGGCCGCCGTGGTCCTCGCGCTCTCCTTCCTGCCCTCGGCCTGGTGGGCGGCGGGAGTGGCGTGGGGCGTCGCGTGCGCCGGCCACCTCGCGGCGGCCCTGGGCCCGCGCGTTTTCCTGGCCCAGTTGTGGTCCCTGCGCTGGATCGCGGCCATCACCGTGGGCATGCAGCTGCTCTTCCTCCCGGCGGAGGCGGCCGTGGCGAACTCCTCCCGCGTCCTCTCGGCGGTCCTGCTCGCCGGGCTGCTCGTGCTCACGACGCGGGTCACGGACCTGCTGGCCGCGCTCGAGCGCGGGCTGAGGCCCGCGGCGGCGCTCGGCATCGATCCGCAGCGCGTCTCGCTCCTGCTCACCGTGACCCTGACGACCCTTCCCGTCCTGGCCCGGATCGCGGCCGGCGTGCGGGAGGCCCAGCGCGCGCGGGGCGCCCGCGGAGGTCCCGCGACGTTCGTCGTGCCGTTCCTCGTCGTGGCGCTCAAGCACGCCGACGAGCTCGGCGAGGCGCTCACCGCGCGGGGCGTCCGGTGAGCCGTCCAGTGGTCCTCGGGGCCGTCGTGGACTCCCTGACCCGATGCGTGCACTACCGGACCGAGCTCGACATCGTGGCCATCCGCTTCCCCTGCTGCGACGCGTTCTACCCGTGCCGCTGGTGCCACGACGAGGTGCCGGGCCAGCACCCGACGCGGACGTGGCCGGCCGCGGACCGGGACGAGGCCGCGGTGCTGTGCGGGGCGTGCCGGAGGACGCTGCGGATCGACGAGTACACCGCGGCCGAATCCTGCCCGCATTGCACGGCCCCCTTCAACCCGCGCTGCAAGCTCCACGAGGAACTGTACTTCGAGCCCCTGCCCGCGCCCTGAACCGGCGTGGGGCGGGAGCCCGACCCCGGGCCGCTCCCCGTCTCCGGCACACGCAAGGGGCCGGCCGTTGCCGGCCGGCCCCTTGCCGTCGGGACTCCGCGACGCCCGCGCTACTGCAGCATCGTGCGGTCGTCGAGCTGGGCGCCCTTGATCTTCTCGAACTCGTGCAGCAGGCCCTGGACGGTCTGCTTCTTCTTGGCCTCCGTGTCCAGGTCCAGGATGATCTGGCCGTCGTGCATCATGATCAGCCGGCTGCCCAGGCGCAGGGCCTGTTCCATGTTGTGCGTGACCATGAGGGTGGTCAGCCCGTGGCGCTCGACGATCTCGCCGGTGAGCCGGGAGACGAGCTCGGCGCGCTGCGGATCCAGCGCCGCGGTGTGCTCGTCCAACAGGAGCATCTTGGGCTCGCTGAACGTGGCCATGAGCAGGCTCAACGCCTGCCGCTGGCCGCCGGAGAGGAGCCCGACCTTGGTCTTGAGCCGGTTCTCGAGGCCCAGCTCGAGCGAGGCGAGCTCCTCGCGGAACCGCTCGCGCTTGGACCGGGTCACGCCCAGGGCCAGGCCGCGGCGGCGGCCCCGGCCGAGCGCCATGGCCATGTTCTCCTCGATGGTCATCGTCGGCGCGCTGCCGGCCATCGGATCCTGGAAGACGCGGCCCATGTAGCGGGCGCGCTGGTAGTCCGCGAGCCGCGTGACGTCGGTGCCGTCGATGTGGACCGTTCCGGTGTCCGGGCGCAGCTTCCCCGAGATGGTGTTCAGGATGGTCGACTTGCCGGCGCCGTTGGAGCCGATGACGGTGACGAACTCGCCGGTGGCCAGCTCCAGGTCGATGCCGCGCAGGGCCTTGCGCTCGTTGACGGTTCCCGGGAAGAACGTCTTGTTGACTTTGGTGATCTTCAGCATGGCTAGACCTCCGCTCCCTTGGCCGCGGCCTTGCGCGTGCCCATCCGGCCCGCGATCTTCTTGAAGCCGCTCCATTGCGGCAGGACGAGCGCCAGCACCACCAGGACGGCGGAGATGAGCTTCATGTCGTTCGGCTGCAGCCCCGCCTGGAGCGCCAGCTGGATGACGACGCGGTAGAGGACCGAGCCGAGGACCACGGCGAGCGTCGCGATCCAGATGAGCCGCGAGCCGAAGATGGCCTGGCCGATGATGACGGAGGCGAGGCCGGCCAGGATGAGGCCGATGCCCATGCCGATGTCGGCGAAGCCCTGGTACTGGGCGATGAACGCGCCACACGTGGCGACGAGGCCGTTGGAGAGCGCGAGCCCGAGGATCTTCTGGTTGTCGGTGCTGACGCCGAAGCTGCGGATCATCTGTTCGTTGTCGCCCGTGGCCTGCATGGCCAGCCCCACGTCGGTGTGGAGGAACCAGTCGAGGACGAGCTTCACGACGAGGGCCACGAGCAGGAAGAGCAGGATGCTGACGATCCCACCGAGCAGGCCGGCCTCGCGCAGCGGGGTGATGAGGGTCTCCTCGCGCAGCAGCGGCAGGTTCGCCTTGCCCATGATGCGCAGGTTGATCGAGTACAGGGCGATCATCGTCAGGATGCCGGCGAGCAGCCCGTTGATCCTGCCCTTGGTGTGGAGCAGTCCGGTGACGACGCCGGCCGCGAGTCCGGCGCCGAAGGCCATCGCCGTCGCGAGCAGGGGCGGCACGCCGTTGATGATGGAGACGGCGGCGACGGCGGCCCCGGTCGTGAAGCTGCCGTCGACCGTGAGGTCGGGGAAGTCGAGGATCTTGAAGGTCAGGTAGACCCCGAGGGCCATGATCGCGTAGATCAGGCCCAGTTCAACCGCGGTGATCATGGTGCGGAACCTGGGTTTTCTCTTGGGTCGGGAGCGCCGCCGGTGGGTGTTCCGACGACGCTCCCTGAGGTGGTCGGGGGGATCTACTCGACGACGTGGTCGGCCTGATCGGTGAAGCCGTCCGGCAGCGTCACGCCCATGCGCTCGGCCGCACCCGGGTTGACGTAGAGCTCGAGGTCGCTCTGGGTCTCGACCGCCATCGAGGCCGGCTCGGCCTCGCCCTTGAGGATCTTCACGGCCATTTCGCCGGTCTGGTAACCGAGCTGCTCGTAGTTGATGCCGTAGGTGGCGACGGCGCCACGGGCGACCGAATCGCCCTCGCCAGCGACGATCGGCACCTTGCGGGTCTCGGCGACCTGGATCACGGATTCGAGGGCCGAGACGACGTTGTTGTCGGTCGGCACGTAGAAGGCGTCGACATCGAGCGACTGCGCGGCCTGCTGCACCTCGCCCGAGGTGCTGATGGCGGCTTCCTTCACTTCGAGGCCGAGCTCGGCCGCGGCCTCCTTGGCCAGCTCCACCTGGACGGTCGAGTTGGTCTCGCCGGAGGAGTAGACGATGCCGACGCTCTGTGCGTCCGGCGCCAGTTCCCTGATGAGGGCGATCTGCTCGGCGACCGGGTTCAGGTCGCTCGTTCCGGTCAGGTTGGAGCCGGGTGCCTCGAGGCTGTCGACGAGGTCGGCGGACACGGGATCGGTGACGGCGGTGAACAGCACAGGGATGTCCACGATGGCCTGGGCCGCCGCCTGGGCGCTCGGCGTGGCGATCGCGAGGACCAGGTCCTTGCCGTCGGAGGCGAACTTGCCGGCGATCGACGTGTTGGTCGCCGCATCCGCCTGGGCGTTCTGCTCGTCGAACACCACGGCGTCGCCCTCGTAGCCGGCGTCCGCGAGGGCCCGCTTGAACCCGGCGGCGGCGGCGTCGAGGGACGGGTGGGAGACGTACTGCACGATCCCGATCTCGACGGGGCCCTCGGCGCCCGGCGCGTCGCTGCCGCCGTCGCCGCAGGCGGTCAGGAGGAGGGCGGACGCCATCAGGGACGCGGCCAGCTTGGCCGACGTGGTGCTTTTCATGGGTTTCCTTTCATGGATCCGTCCGGGCGGCGGGCGCGTTCTTCGTCGGACGCGGCCCCGGCCGGGCGGCCGGTGGTTCTGCGGGTGGGAGTGCGGCGGGATCTTGACCGTCGTTTGACACCAACCACTAGATGGTACCTATGTCTCACGTCACAATGTCCACCTGTGACACGTCGCCGTGGACAAGCCGCGCCCATAGGACCCCACTTTCCAGACGAATCGTGTGAGGCGCCCCACAAGGGCAAGCTGCCGTCCACGAGTGCCGCTCCCCCTTGCCGGAGGGGCTGCCGGGCGGACGGCGGCGCCCGCCCCACTAGACTGGTGGGCACCATGGCCTTGACGATCACCTACCCGGAATTCCTGCCCGTCAGCTCCCGCCGCGAGGACATCATGGAGGCCATCCGCGGCCACCAGGTCGTCGTGGTGGCGGGCGAGACCGGCTCCGGAAAGACGACCCAGCTGCCGAAGATGCTCCTCGAGCTCGGCTTCGGCGAGAACGGCTCCATCGGCCACACCCAGCCGCGCCGCCTCGCGGCACGCACGGTCGCCGAGCGGCTCGCCGAGGAGCTCGGCGTCCGGATCGGCGACGAAGTGGGATTCCAGGTCCGCTTCACGGCGCAGACCTCGCGCTCCACGCGCGTCAAGGTCATGACCGACGGCATCCTCCTCGCCGAGATCCAGCACGATCCGATGCTGCGCCGCTACGACGCCATCATCATCGACGAGGCCCACGAGCGCAGCCTGAACATCGACTTCCTCCTCGGCTTCCTCAAGCGGCTGCTCCCCCGCCGCCCGGAGCTCAAGCTCGTCATCACGTCGGCGACGATCGACCCCGAGCGCTTCGCCCGGCACTTCGGCGCGCCCGCGTCCCCCGGGGACGACGGCGCCGTCGTCCCTCCCGAGGGCGGCCCCGCGGTCGTCCCCGCACCCGTCGTCGAGGTCTCGGGCCGCACCTACCCCGTCGAGATCCGGTACCGCCCACTGAACCCGGCCGAGGGCCTGGACCCCGACGAGCTCGACCCGGACGCCAGCGAGGAGGACCGCGACCCCCTCGACGCCGTGTGCGACGCCGTCGACGAGCTCTCCCGCGAGGCTCCCGGCGACATCCTCGTCTTCTTCTCGGGCGAGCGCGAGATCCGCGACGCCGCCGAGGCCCTGCGGGCGCGCGTGCAATCGAGCCGGCGGCTGGCCGGGACCGAGATCCTGCCCCTCTTCGCCCGCTTGTCCCTCGTCGAGCAGCACAAGGTCTTCCACCCGGGCGGGGCGCGGAGGATCGTCCTGGCGACGAACGTCGCCGAGACGTCGCTCACCGTCCCCGGTATCAAGTACGTCATCGACACCGGGACGGCCCGCATCTCCCGCTACTCGCACCGCACCAAGGTGCAGCGGCTGCCGATCGAGCGGATCTCGCAGGCCAGCGCCAACCAGCGCTCCGGCCGCTGCGGCCGCGTCTCGGACGGCATCGCGATCCGCCTCTACTCCGAGGAGGACTTCGCCTCCCGCCCCGAGTTCACCGATCCGGAGATCCTGCGCACCAACCTCGCCGCCGTCATCCTGCAGATGGCCGCGATGGGCGTCGTCGACTCGCCCCAGGACGTGGCCGGCTTCCCGTTCGTCGAGCCGCCGGACTCCAAGGCCGTGGCCGACGGCGTGGCCCTCCTGCGCGAGCTCGGGGCGTTGTCGACGGCGGGCGGGGCCGGCATCACGCCGACCGGACGCCAGCTCGCCCAGCTTCCCGTCGACGTGAGGCTGGGCCGGATGATCGTCGAGTCGGGCCGGCGAGGCTGCGCCAAGGAGGTCATGGTCCTCGCCGCCGCCCTGACGATCCAGGATCCCCGGGAGCGCCCCTCCCAGGAGACGGGCCAGCGGGAGCGGGCCCAGGAGCTGCACCGGCGCTTCGCCGATCCGAAGTCCGACTTCTCCGGCTACCTGAACCTCTGGCGCTACCTGCAGGAGCAGCAGAAGGAGCTCTCCTCCTCGGCCTTCCGCCGGCTGTGCCGCAACGAGTTCATCAACTACCTGCGCGTGCGCGAGTGGCAGGACCTGTTCGCGCAGCTGCGCCAGCTCGCCAAGCCGCTCGGCATCACGCTCAGCACCGGTCCCGTGGACCCGGCCGGGCTGGAGCGCCAGATCCACACGAGCCTGCTCGCCGGCCTCCTGAGCCACATCGGGTCCTACGACGAGCGCAAGCGGGAGTACGCCGGCGCGCGCGGGACCCGCTTCGCCGTCTTCCCCGGCTCGGCGCTGTTCAAGAAGTCCCCGGACTGGGTCATGGCCGCGGAGCTCGTCGAGACGAGCCGGCTGTGGGCCCGGACCGTGGCTGCCTTCGACCCCGCCTGGGTCGAGGAGGTCGCGCCGGAGCTGCTCAAGCGCAGCTACTCCGAACCGCACTGGTCCCGCCGCCTGGGCTCCGTCATGGGGTACGAGAAGGCGACCCTCTACGGGGTCCCGGTCATCCCGCACCGCAGGATCCAGTACGGCCGCGTGGACCCGGAGCTGAGCCGCGAGCTCTTCATCCGGCATGCGCTCGTCGAAGGTGATTGGAAGACGCACCACCCCTTCTTCCAGCGCAACCGCAAGCTGCTCGAGGACGTCGAGGAGCTCGAAACCCGCATGCGGCGGCGGGACCTGCGGATCTCCGACGAGGACCTGTTCGACTTCTACGACCGCCGGATCGGCCCCGGCGTGGTCTCCGAACGCCACTTCGACCGCTGGTGGAAGCGCACGCGGCAGAAGGACCCGGCCCTACTGGACTTCGATCCGCAGGACGTCCTGCAGGCCGACGCCGAGGAGCTGGACCAGGACGCCTTCCCCCGCACCTGGCGCCACGGCTCGCTGGACCTGGAGCTCTCCTACGAGTTCAACCCCGGCGCCGCGCCCGGCGAATCCGACGGCGTGACGGTCCGCGTTCCCGTGCTCTTCCTCAATCAGCTGGACCCGGAGCGCTTCCGCTGGCAGATCCCCGGGCTGCGCACCGAGCTCGTCACCGCGCTGATCAAGTCCCTCCCCAAGGCCGTGCGGAAGAACTTCGTCCCCGCTCCCGATGTCGCCCGGCAGGCCGCGGCCGCCCTCGGCAGCGACTTCGACCCGGCCGTCGACGCGCTGGAGGCCTCGCTCGAGCTGGCGCTGCGCCGGCTCAAGGGGCACGTGGTGCCCCCGGGGCAGTGGAACTGGGACGCCGTCCCGGCGCATCTGCGGCCGGGCTTCGAGGTCGTCGACGCCTCGGGGCGGGTCCTCGACCGATCCAAGGACCTCGCGCTGCTCCAGGAGAGGCTCGCCGAGCAGAACCGCCGCGCGCTGGCGGCCTCGCTCGGCGGTGCCGGCGACCGGCTGCTGGCCTTGGCGCAGGCGGGCACGGCCGCCCCGGACTCCCGCGGCACCGGGCGGCAGCCGTCCCGTGGAGGCGCCGCTGCGGCGTCCGGCCGCGCGACGCCCCCGGACGGGAACGGGCAGGGCCAGGGAGCGGCCGGCGACGGCGGTCCGGGCCGCCACGGCGCGGCGCCCGCCGGGCGCGAACCGGGGCGCGGCGGCCCCTCGGCCGCTCCCGTGCCCGGCCGCGGCCGGACGGCGCGCTCGGCGCCCGTCTGGGAACGGAGCGGCCTGACGGCCTGGGACGGGACCCTCGGCAACGCCGGCACGATCGAGGTGAAGGTCGCGACAAACGTCATGGGACAAGAGGTCACGGCGTACCCCGGCCTGCTGGACCGCGGCGCCTCGGTGGACCTGACGGTCTTCCGCGACCCGTTGGAGCAGGCCGCGGCGCACCGCTCGGGCGTCATCCGCCTCCTGCTGCTGCGCGTCCCGTCCCCCGCGCGGTACGTCCTGGACCACCTGAACAACCAGGAGAAGCTCGTCTTCACGCAGAATCCGCACGGCTCGGTCGCCACGCTCATCGACGATTGCACCTTCGCGGCCGTGGACAAGCTCGTCCCGGCCGCGCTGCCCTACACGCGCGCGGACTTCGACGCGCTCTTCGAAACGGTCCGCGCCGAGCTGATCGACACGGTGTTCTCCGTGACCGCCGTCGTGGAGAAGGTGCTCTCCTCGGCGCGCCGCATCGAGCGGCGCCTCGGGAAGGCCGCCTCACCGGCGCTCGTCAACGCGTTCATGGACGTCCGCACGCAGCTGCAGCAGCTCGTCTTCCCCGGCTTCGTGGCCCGCACCGGCTACGCCCAGCTGGCCCACCTGCCGCGCTACCTCGCCGCGATCGAGCGGCGCCTGGACAAGCTCGAGGCCTCAGGAGCGGGCCGGGACACGCCCGCGATGCTGACGGTCCAGGGGCTCGAGGACGACTACGACGCCGCCCTCGACGCGCTCCCGGACGGCGTCCGCACGCCCGCGGCCCTCGCGGCGGTGAAGTGGATGATCGAGGAACTGCGCGTGAGCCTGTTCGCCCAGGAACTCGGGACCGCGCACTCGGTCTCCGAGAAGCGCGTCCGCACGGCACTGCGCGAGGCGGCCGCCTAACCCTGCGGGACGAACTCCGCGTGGCCGTCCTCGATGAGCGCCGCGCGGAGCTTCTCCGCGTTCGCGTCGAGTCGCGCGGGATCCGGGTTGGCGTCCGCGCGTGCCAGGTCGAAGTCGGCGAGGGAGGCCGTGGGCCAGACGTGCACGTGCAGGTGGGGCACCTCGAAACCGGCGACGAGCAGTCCGGCCCGCTGGGAGGAGAACGCACGCTTCTGAGCGCGGCCGACGGTCCGGGCCACGCGCAGCAGCTTGTCCAGCAGCTCCGGCTCCGCGTCCGTCCACTCGTCGACCTCCTCGCGCGGGACGACCAGCGCGTGTCCATCGGTCAGCGGGCCGATCGAGAGGAAGACGACGACCTCCGGATCCTTCCAGACGAAGCGGCCGGGGATCGCGCCGTCGATGATCTTCGTGAACAGGGTGCTCATGGATGCCTTTCAGTCGGTGGTGTGCGCCCGGGGATCCGGTGCGCCGCCTTCGGTGCCCGTGGCCGCCTCGCGCGTGGCATCGGCCGACCATTGTGACCAGGAACCGGGAAACAGGGACGCCTCTTCGCCGAGATGGTCCAGGACCGCCACGAGGAACGCCGCCGTGACGCCGGATCCACAGTAGGCGGCCGTGGGACCGCCCACGGCCCCGAGCCCGGCCACGCGCCCGCACAGCACGTCCCGCGGCAGCAGGCGTCCGGCGTCGTCCAGGCACTCCGCGGCCGGAAGGTTCAGCGCCCCGGGAATGTGTCCGCGGCGGGGATCGACGGGCTCGGCCTCTCCCCGGTAGCGTCCGCCCGCCCGGGCATCGAGGAGGACCCCGCGGCCCGGCCAGGCAGCGGCCTCGTCGATGTCGATCACGGGCATCACGCCCCATCCCGGGGCCGCGTTGCCCGCCTCCGGCCGCACGGCGCCGGCCTCGAGGGGGCGGCCCGCCTCGGTCCAGGCCCGCAGCCCGCCGTCGAGGACGGAGACGTCGGTGAAGCCGGCATGGCGCAGGAGCCACCAGGCGCGGGCCGCCGAGAGCCCGCCGACGGCGTCGTACGCGACGAGGGCATCGCCGTCGTGAACTCCCCAGCGCCGCACCGCACGGGCGAACTCCGCCGGATCCGGCAGCGGATGGCGTCCGGCCCCGGGCGTGCCGTGGGACGCGAGCTCGGACTCGAGGTCCACGTACACGGCGCCGGGCAGGTGCCCCTGGGCGAACGCTGCCCGGCCGTCCGGCGCGCCGAGCGCCCAGCGGACGTCGAGCAGCACGATCCGCTCCCCGGATTCCAGCCGTTCGGCGAGTCCGGCGGCGCTGATGAAGGTCTCCACCCTGCCAGCGTAGCGGCTGCCCGGTAGGGTGTCCTGCGTGGAGAGTCCCCTGCCGCCGCCCCGTCCCGCGTCCGTTGGTCCCCTGGCTTCGTTGCGGGGGCGTGAGTGGGTCGACGAGGCCGTGCGGGTGATCGAGGCGGAGAACAACCGCTCGGCGGACACGCACCTGCACCGGCTGCCGCTGCCCGGGCACTGGGGCGTGCAGCTCTACCTCAAGGACGAGTCCACCCACCGCACCGGGAGCCTGAAGCACCGCCTGGCCCGCTCCCTGTTCCTCTACGGGCTCGTCAACGGGTGGATCACCGAGTCCACGCCGATCGTGGAGGCCTCCAGCGGCAGCACCGCGGTCTCCGAGGCCTACTACGCCCAGCTGCTCGGCCTGGACTTCACCGCCGTCATGGCCCGCGGCACGAGCGCCGAGAAGATCGCCCTGATCGAGCGCTTCGGCGGCCGCTGCCTGCTCGTGAAGGACGCCTCCGAGGTCTACGCCCGCGCCGAGGCCGTCGCCGCCGACTCCGGCGGACACTACATGGACCAGTTCACCTACGCCGAACGGGCCACCGACTGGCGCGGGAACAACAACATCGCCGAGTCCCTCCTGGGCCAGCTCGCCCGCGAACCCCACCCGGTCCCGGAATGGATCGTGGCCGGAGCCGGGACCGGCGGCACGAGCGCGACCATCGGCCGCTACCTGCGCTACCACCGCCTGCCCACCCGCCTGGCCGTCGCGGACCCGGAGGGCTCCGCGTTCGCGCCCGCCTGGGACGCCTGGCGCTCCGGGAAGGGCGCCGCGGCCGCCGCCGCCGCGACCGGGCGGGCCAGCCGGATCGAGGGCATCGGCCGGCCCCGCATGGAACCGAGCTTCATCCCCTCCGTCATCGACGAGATGCGCACCGTGCCCGACGGCGCCTCCGTGGCCGCGATGAACCACCTGGCCCGCTTCGCCCACCTCGAGGCCGGCCCCTCCACCGGCACCAACCTCTGGCTCGCCTGGCAGCTCGCCGCCGAGATGGTCGCCACGGGCCGCACCGGGAGCATCGTGACCCTGCTCTGCGACGGCGCCGAACGCTACCGGGGCACCCACCGCGACCCCGCCTGGCTTGCGGGCCAGGGCATCGACCCCGCCCCCTACGACGGCATGATCGACCGCTTCCTCGAATGCGGTCGCTGGGACGGGGCGCCGGACGGCGGCTAGACCTCGAGCACCTCGCCGGGCTCCAGCCGGCGGAAGCCCAGGCCGTAGCGGGCGGCGATCCGGCCGACGTGGGCGTCGGCCAGCGCCAGGCCGCGCTCGTTCAGGAGGCCGTCGTGGATCGGGACCGCAAGCCCGGCACGCACCGCGACGACGAAGTCGAGCACCTCGGCCAGCTTGGACCACGGCGCGTGCAGCGGCACCAGCAGGATCCTGATTCCGGGGGCGTCGGGGACGATGAACGAATCGCCGGGGTGGTAGAGGACGCCGTCGACGACGTAGCCCAGGTTCGCCACGAGCGGGATGTGGGGGTGGATCAGCGCGTGCTGCCCACCCTGGGCCAGCACGTCGAAGCCCGCGGCCTCGAACCTCTCCCCCGGCCCGAGGGTCCGCAGGCGCCGCTCCACGGCCGGCCCGAGCGGATGTCCCCGCAAGGCGTCGACGACCGACGAGGGTCCGTGGAGCAGGACGCCGTCGGCGCCGGCGAGCCACTCCAGGACCACGTCGGCATCGATGTGGTCGGCGTGCTCGTGGGTGACCAGGACGGCGTCGGCGCCCTCCAGCGCGGCCGGGAGGTCGCTGAACGAACCGGGGTCGATGACCAGGACGCGCCCGCCCTCTTCCAACCGCACGCAGGAGTGTCCGTGTCTGGTGAGCCGCATGCTCCCACAGTAGCCGCGGCCGCGGCCCCGCGCGAGGGCGCGCTGGTAGGCTGGAGGGCGACTCGACGGCCCCGGTCCGGCGGCCCGAGACCGCACCCAACCCGCCCAGGAGGGACCCCCATGGCCGACACCGGCGCACCCGCCCGCGGAGGCGAACAACGCGTCACCCGGCAGCGCCTTGCCGTGGGATCCGCCCTGGGCGAGCTCGAGGACTTCGTCACCGCCCAGGAGCTCCACCGCTGGCTCCAGGACCGCGGCGAAAAGGTCTCCCTCGCCACCGTGTACCGCATCCTCCAGTCGATGACCGATGACGGACTGCTGGACGTGCTGCGCGCCGTGGACGGCGAGGCCTCCTACCGGCGGTGCGCCGCCGAGCACCACCACCATCACCTGGTCTGCCGCTCGTGCGGCAAGGCCGTGGAGGTGGAGGCCCCGGCGGTCGAGGCCTGGGCCGCGCGCGTCGCCGCGGAGCACGGCTTCACCGAGCCCAGCCACACGGTCGAGATCTACGGGCTGTGCCCCGACTGCGGCACGAGCGCTTCCGCCTAGCCCTTCTTCGTCTCTGCTGCCGTGGCACCCGCACTGGCCGGGACCGCCGACCTGGCCCGTCCCACTCTCCCGCCAAAGCTGTGGATAACACGCTTCCGCGGCCCCGCCGGCTGACATGCTGGGGGCAACGGACAAGGAGAACCCATGGACACGACACCACTGACCGGACGCCACGGCTCACCGTGGACCGACGCCGACTACGAGCTCCTGGCCCGCTCGGTGCGGGAGGGATGCACGCTGCCGGAGATCGAGCGGCGGCTCGACCGCACGGCGACGGCGATGGGGCCGCGGTTGCGGAGGATGATGCCCGTCGACCAGCGGAAGGCGCCCCTGGAGCTGGTCCTCCCCGCGTTGAGTGAGCGGCTCCAGGACCCGGACTACGACTGGCGGGCCATGATGCTCCAGGACACACCGGTGGTCCGCCCGCCGGACATCGTCCTCTCTGGGATCGAGGGGCTCGACGACCAGGACCTGGTGGAGCTCGCCTTCCACCTCTTGAAGACCGAGGATCCGCCACCGCGGCTCGCGGATCGGCTGGTGCGCGAGGCCCAGTCCCGAGCGCACGTCATAGCCCGGCTCCACCGAAAGGTGGAGGCACTGCTGGTCTTCCGCGGCGCCGAAGAGGAGACCGCCGCCTACAGGGCGGGGCCGTGGATCAATGCCGCGCGGGCACGCCCCGCGTACGACGATGTCGCGCGCCCGGGCCCGTCGGCCGCCTCGTGGTACGGCGGCCCGTGGGGCCTTTCGGGCCGCGGCGACGACGGGCGCCAGTACAGCTCCGCGGGTGCCTGGGAGGACGACGATCCGCCACGTGGGACCGGTTCCGGCTACTCCTCCCCCGGCGAATCCCCCTACTGAGCCGGGGAGCGCTCAGGCCCGCACGGCCTCCGGCTGAGGACGGCGTGCCCCGCCCCGGGGGTGGCGGACCTTGCCACGCCGCCACGCGACGAGCCGGCAGACCAGGTAGATCAGGAAGGAGATCGTCGTGACATAGGGGCTGATGGGAAGCCGCCCGGCGAGGGCCAGCAGGATCCCGCCGACCACGCTCGTCACGGCGAAGGCGATGCTCAGGGCGACGGTGAACGCGGGCCGCGCCGTCACGCGCAGGGCGGCGGCGGCAGGGGTGATCAGCAGGCTCAGGACGAGCAGCGCGCCGACGACCTGGATGGACAGTGCCACCGCGAGCCCCAGCAGGAGCATAAAGGCGACCGACAGGCGTCCCGCGGGCACGCCGCGCGCCGCCGCCACCACGGGATCGGCGCTGACGAACGTCAGGGGGCGCCAGATCAGCAGCAGCCCCGCGACGACGACCACGGCGCACCCGGTGAGGAGTCCGAGCTGGACGTCGTCCACGGCCACGATCTGGCCCGTCAGCAGCCCGAACTTGTTGGCGCTGCGCCCCTCGTAGAGCGACAGGAACAGGATGCCGAGCCCGAGCCCGAAGGGCATGAGCACGCCGATGATCGAGTTCCTGTCGCGCGCGTTGGCGCCCAGGATGCCCAGGACGACGGCGGCGAGGAGCGAACCGACCACGGACCCGAGCACGACGTTGGCGCCGATGAGCAGCGCGAAGGCCGCCCCGGCGAAGCTCAGCTCGGCGATGCCGTGGACGGCGAAGCCCATGTCCCGCATCATGACGAAGATCCCGATCAGGCCTCCGACAAGGCCCAGCACGGCTCCGGCGATGATCGAGTTCCGCACGAGCGGGAGCAGCTCGGCGTAGTTCTCGAAGCTGAAGATCGTCCCCAACAGCTCAGAAGCGTCCATCGTGCTCCTCCTCCCCGTGGTGGTGGGCGACGGCATCGGGAATCCCGGCGACGATGATCCGCCCGTTGGCGTGGAAGACGTCGATCGGGCTGCCGTACAGGGCGCTGAGGACCTCCGACGTCATGACCTCGCGCGGCGTTCCGACGTGGAAGCGGCCTCCCGCGAGGTAGAGGACGCGGTCCACATAGTCCAGGACGGGGTTGATCTCGTGGGTTACGAACACGACGGCACTGCCCTGCTCGCACGCCTGGCGGTGGATCAGGGAGGACACGGCCTGCTGGTGGTGCAGGTCGAGCGACAGCAGCGGCTCGTCGCACAGGAGCAGCCGCGGGTCGTCGGCGAGGGCCTGGGCCGCCCGCAGTCGCTGCTGCTCGCCGCCCGAGAGCTGGCCGACGGGGCGGTCCGCGTACCCGGTGGCGCCCACCAGTTCCAAGAGCTCGTCGACCCGGCGCTGCATCGCCCTGCGCCCTCCGAGGCGGACGCCCCAGCGGTGTCCGTCCAGGCCCAGTGCCACGAGGTCGCGCGCCCGCAGCGGCGTGTCGTCGGCGAAGTTCTTCTGCTGCGGAATCGTGCCGATCAGGCGGGAGCCGCGCGTGGCGGGGCGGCCCGAGACCTCGACGGTGCCCTCGCTCAGCTCCTGCAGCCCCAGCAGCACGCGCAGGAGGGTCGTCTTGCCGGAGCCGTTGGGGCCGAGCACGGCGAGGAATTCGCCGGGGGCGATGTCGAGGTCGAGTCCCTCCCACAGCGTCCTGCGTCCGAACGTCAGCCCGGCGCCGCGCAGGCGGACCGCGGGCGTCGTGCTGGCTGCCCTATCCGGCAAGCGCGGCCTCCAGAGCCTCGATGTTGCCCGTCATCCAGGACGCGAAGTCCTCCGAGTCAGGGATGGTCTCGGTGAACTCTACAACAGGAACGCCGGCCCGCTCGGCGGCCTGCCGGACGGCCTCGGTCTGGGCGCTCGAGGTCTGCTCGTTGTAGGCGAGCACGGCGACCGTCCCGTCCTCGAGGACGTCCAGCATGTGCCGCTGCAGCAGGGGGGAGACGTCCTCGCCGTGCTCGATCGCGGCGCTGTAGCCCTCCGGCGTGGCATCACGCAGGCCCGCTTCGACGAGGAGGTAGTAGGGCACGGGCTCGGTCATGGCGAAGGCGCGTCCGTCAGCCGCCGCGGAGAGCTCGGTGAGCTTGGCCTCGACGGGCGCGAGGGACTCCTCGAAGGCCGTGGCGTTGGCCCGGAAGGATTCGGCCTCGTCCGGCACCAGGGCGGCGAGTCGTTCGGCGACCGCGTGGGCCAGCGCGACGACGGTGTGGACGTCGTACCAGACGTGCTCGTTGTACGCGGCGTGCACGTGGCCGTCCTCCTCGGCGTGCTCCTCGTCCCCGTGTCCTTCTCCCTCGTGGTCATGGTCGCCGTCCTCTTCGGCGTGGGCGGCCTCCGAGAAGTCGACGGCGCGCAGCACCTGCTCCTCCTCGAGACCCAGGTCGTCGATCAGCACGTCGGCGAAGGCGTCGTAGCCTCCCCCGTTGGCGACGACGAGGTCCGCCTTGGAGAGCGCGAGCTTGTCCTGGGCCGTGGCCTCGTAGGAGTGCGGGTCCTGCGCGATGCGGTCGATGATGGACTCGACCTCGACGGCGTCTCCCCCGACGGTGCGGGCGATGTCCCCGTAGACGCTCGTCGAGGCGACGATCCGCGGCCCATCCGCTTCCGGATCAGGGGCCGCCGCTCCGGACGCGCAGCCCGTCGCGGCGAGAAGTGCCGCGAGGGCGAGGGGAAGGGCGGTTCGACGCATGGAGGGGCCTTTCAGCACAGAGTAAAGGGGTGCCCGTCAAGGACACCCCTTCACTCTAACTCAAATGAGATTCATTTGCATTATGGTCCGTGCCGTTGAGCCGCCGGATGCCATGGCTCTGCGTCGCGTCCCGGATCTCGCCGACGAGTTGTTCCAGCACGTCCTCGAGGAACAGGATGCCCAGCGTCGTTCCGTCGGGTGCGTTGACGCGGGCCAGATGCGATCCGGTCCGCTGCATCACCGCGAGCGCGTCCTCGACCTCGTCCTCCGGGCGCAGGTTCGCCAGGCTGCGCAGGCGGGTGACCGGAATCGGGTCCTCGTAGCGCGCCTGGGGAATGCCCATGACGTCCTTGAGGTGCAGGTAGCCGCTGAGTTCGCCCTCGTCGTCGAGCATGACGAACCGGGAGAACCCCGTCCGGCCGACCGCGCGTTCGAACGTGGCCGGGGTGGTGGTCGAGGGCAGCGAGACGAGCTGCCCCACGGGGACCATGATCTTCTCCGCCGTGTAGTCGGAGAACTCGAGCGCCCCGGACAACAGGCCCGACTCGTCCTCGACGAGGCCGTGCCGCGTGGACTCCTCCACGATGCTCTGGACTTCCTCGAGGGTGAACGAGGAGGTCACCTCGTCCTTCGGCTCCACCTTCATCAAGCGGAGGGCGTGGTTCGCGATCCAGTTCAGGACCACCACGACGGGGAAGACCACCTTGGACAGCCAGAGCAGCGGCGGCGCAAGGACCAGGACGGCCTTGTCGGCCACGCTCACGGAGATGTTCTTGGGGACCATCTCGCCGAAGGTCACGTGCAGGAACGTCACGATCATCAGCGCGAGGATGAAGGCCGCGCTGTCGGCGGCCTCGTGCGGCAGGCCCAACGCCTCCAGGGGCGCGGCGAAGAGGTGGTGGATCGCCGGCTCGGCCACGTTGAGGATCAACAGCGAGCAGACCGTGATGCCCAGCTGGCAGACGGCCAGCATGAGCGAGACGTTCTCCATGGCCCGCAACGCGGTGCGCGCCGATGCCCTGCCCTGCTCGGCCAGCGGCTCGATCTGGCTGCGTCGGGCCGTCATCACGGCGAACTCGGCGCCGACGAAGAAGGCGTTGCCGATGAGCAGGACCACCAGCCAGAAGATTCCAGCCCAGTCGTTCATCGCCCCTCCTCCTGCACCGCGGGTTCGGCGGGCCTGAAGCTCACCCGTTCGACCCGGCGCGCGTCCATGGCCTCCACCACGAGCCGTCCGTGGCCGGCCTCGACCGCGTCGCCCACGGACGGAATGCGCCCGAGCTCGCTCATGATGTAGCCGCCGACGGTCTCGTAGGCCGCGTCGTCGGGCACCTCGATGCCCGGGACCTGCTCGGTCACCTCGTCCGGCCTGAGCAGCCCCGGGAAGTACCAGATGCCCGTGGCGGACTGCAGCACGCCGGGCTTGACGCGGTCGTGCTCGTCAGAGACCTCGCCGACGATCTCCTCGACGAGGTCCTCGAGCGTGACCATGCCCGCCGTGCCGCCGTACTCGTCGAGCACCATGGCGACCTGGAGGTTCGCCTCGCGCAGCTCCGAGATCAGGGAGTTCAGGTGGACGGTCTCCGGGACGGAGATGATCTCCGTCATGATGTTCGCAGCCACGAGTTCGCCGCGGCGGTCGCGCGGCACGGCCACCGCCTTCTTGACGTGGCAGACGCCGAGGACGTCGTCGGCGGACTCGCCGATGACGGGGAAGCGGGAGTACCCCGTGCGCCGCGCCGTCTCGATGATGGCCGGGATCGGCTCGTCGGAGCGCACCGTCTCCATCCGGATGCGCGGCGTCATCACGTCGGCCGCCGAGCGGTCGGAGAAGCGCAGGGTCCGGGCCAGGAAGTTCGCCGTGTCGCGGTCCAAGGTGCCCATGTCGGCCGAACGGCGGACGAGGGAGGCGAGCTCGGCCGGGCTGCGCGCGCCCGAGATCTCCTCCTTCGCCTCGAGGCCGAAGAGGTGCAGGACCCGGTTGGAGAACCCGTTCAGGACGACGATGGCCGGCTTGAAGACCGCCGTGAAGACGAGCTGCGGCCGGGCGAGGATCCGCCCCACGGCGAACGCCTCGGCAATCGCGAGGTTCTTGGGGATGAGCTCGCCGATGACCATCGAGAAGAGCGTGGCCAAGACCATCGCGACGATGAGCGATATGGGGGCCGAGGCCTCGCCGAGGCCGGCGCCCTCGAGGACGGGGGTCAGCAGCCGGCCGACGGAGGGCTCCATGACGTAGCCCGTCAGGAGCGTCGTCAGGGTGATGCCCAGCTGGCACGAGGACAACTGGGTCGACAGCGACTTGAGGCACTTCATGAGGGTCGCCGCCTTCTTGTCGCCCGCGTCCACGGCGCGCTGCACCGTGGTCTGGTCAAGGGCGACGAGGGAGAACTCGACGGCGACGAAGAACCCGGTTCCGAGGATCAGCAGGACGCCGAAGGCCAGGAACAACCATTCCATCTAGCGCGCCACCGCCCCGGTGGCAGGAACTGGGCGCGGGGACCACGGTCCCCCGGCAAGGGTCAAGCCGCGTCTAGAAGGCTCCGAGGAGTCGGCGGCATCGGGAAGGCTGGGCGTGGAAATGCCGGCGCTGCGCGCGTACGCGACGGGCCGGCACGGTGAGTGACTGTCCATAAGGGCTCCAGTCTACAGAACCACGGGCCCGAGCCGCACGGCCCAGGCCCGTTCATCCCGCGTTCGCGGCGCGTTTGCCGCGTCGTCACCGCGACCACGGCGCCCCGCGCCGTGCCGGGGACGTGCCGTGCTTCACACCCGCCCGACGGCCGCGCGGTGATTCGCAACGGCGCGCCGAAAGTCATTAGACTGGCCGCAGGTCGAGGACTATGTCGTCGCAGACGTCCAGCACTGGCTGCACAGCACCGCGGCGAGGCAACCAAGGAAGAGGCGTATCACCGTGCCAGAGCAACCGCACCACCGTTTGACCGAGGAATTCGGAGGGAACGAGTGGCTCGTCGACGAGCTGTACCAGCAGTTCCTGCGGGACAAGGAATCCGTCGACAAGAAGTGGTGGGACATCTTCGAGTCGTTCTCCCAGGACGGCAGCGGCACGGGATCCAACGGCGCGCCCGCGGCGGCCCCGGCGTCGTCCGCCCCGGCACGGCCCGGCAGGGAACCGGCGACCCCGGCCGCTCCGCGCCCGGCCACGCACGCCCGCGTGGTCGACACGACCGGCACGACGGCCGGCTCCTCCTCCGAGTCCTCCACCGGGACCTCCAGCGAGCGGGTCCCGGCGGACCCCGAGAAGGACAAGACCAAGTCCCCCGCCAAGCCGGCCCCCAAGACCCAGCCCATCCCGGCCGAGCTGCCCAAGTCCGCATCGTCCCAGGACACGGCCGAAGAGGACAAGGTCTCTCCGTTGCGCGGCCCCGCCAAGGCGATCGCCACCAACATGGAGCAGAGCCTGGAGGTCCCGACCGCGACGACGGTGCGCGCCGTCCCCGCCAAGGCCCTGATCGACAACCGGATCGTCATCAACAGCCACCTGAAGCGCGCCCGCGGCGGCAAGGTCTCCTTCACCCACCTCATCGGCTTCGCCGTGGTCCGCGCCCTCAAGCTCTTCCCCTCGCAGAACGTCACCTACCAGGTCGTCGACGGCAAGCCGGTGGCCGTTCAGCCGGCGCACGTGAACTTCGGCATCGCGATCGACATGCCCAAGCCCGACGGCTCGCGCCTCCTCGTGGTCCCGAACATCAAGAAGGCCGAGACCATGAACTTCTCGGAGTTCTGGAACACCTACGAGGACCTCATCCGCCGCGCCCGCAACGGCAAGCTCACCGCGGACGACTACGCCGGCACGACGGTCTCGCTGACCAACCCCGGTGGCATCGGCACCGTGCACTCGGTCCCGCGCCTGTCCAAGGGCCAGGCCACGATCGTCGGCGTGGGCGCCCTCGAGTACCCTGCCGAGTTCCGCGGTGCGAGCGAGAAGACCATCGCCTCGCAGGGCGTGGGCAAGATCATCACGCTGACCTCCACCTACGACCACCGCGTCATCCAGGGCGCCGGCTCGGGCGAGTTCCTGCGCCTCGTCGAGTCCCTCCTGCTCGGCGAGCAGGGCTTCTACGACGAGATCTTCGAGGCCCTGCGCATCCCCTACGAGCCGGTCCGCTGGGTCGTCGACAACCAGGTCGACGTCGAGCTGCAGGTCAACAAGATCGCCCGGATCCAGCAGCTCATCCACGCCTACCGCGTGCGCGGCCACCTCATGGCCGACACCAACCCGCTCGAGTACGTCCAGCGCCGCCACCCGGACCTCGACATCCAGACCTACGGCCTGACGCTGTGGGACCTGGACCGTGAGTGGGTCACGGGCGGCTTCGGCGGCCAGCCCCGCCTTCCGCTGCGCAAGATCCTCGGCGTCCTGCGCGATGCCTACTGCCGCACCACCGGCATCGAGTACATGCACATCCAGGATCCGGTCGAGCGCGAGTGGTTCCAGTCCGAGCTCGAGCACGAGTACAGCAAGCCGACCCGCGAGGAGCAGCTGCGCATCCTTGGCACCCTCAACGCCGCAGAGGCGTTCGAGACGTTCCTGCAGACCAAGTTCGTGGGCCAGAAGCGCTTCTCCCTCGAAGGCGGCGAGTCCCTCATCCCGCTGCTCGACGGCATCATCTCCGACGCCGCCGACGCCGGCCTGGACGAGGTCGCGATCGGCATGGCCCACCGCGGACGCCTCAACGTCCTGACCAACATCGCCGGCAAGACCTACGCGCAGGTGTTCCGCGAGTTCGAGGGCACGCAGGACCCGCGCAGCGTCCAGGGCTCGGGCGACGTCAAGTACCACCTCGGCACCGAAGGGCGCTTCACCTCCGAGCACGGCAACGAGACCAAGGTCTACCTCGCCGCGAACCCCTCCCACCTCGAGGCGGTCGACCCCGTGCTCCAGGGCATCGTCCGCGCCAAGCAGGACCGGCTCGGCGAGGACGGCGAGGCCTTCAACGTCCTGCCGATCCTCGTGCACGGCGACGCGGCCTTCGCGGGCCAGGGCGTCGTCGCGGAGACCCTGAACCTCTCCCAGCTGCGCGGCTACCGGACGGGCGGCACGATCCACGTCGTCGTGAACAACCAGGTCGGCTTCACGACCTCGCCCACCGCCTCGCGCTCCTCCGTCTACTCGACCGACGTCGCCAAGATGGTCCAGGCGCCCGTCTTCCACGTCAACGGGGACGACCCCGAGGCCGTCGTGCGCGTCGCGCAGTTCGCGTTCAAGTACCGCCAGCGCTTCAACAAGGACGTCGTCATCGACCTGGTCTGCTACCGCCGCCGCGGACACAACGAGGGCGACGACCCCTCGATGACGCAGCCGATGATGTACAACCTCATCGAGGCCAAGCGGTCCACGCGCAAGCTCTACACCGAGGCCCTCGTCGGACGCGGCGACATCACGCAGGACGAGGCGGACCAGGCCCTGCGCGACTACCAGGAGCGCCTCGAGCGCGTCTTCTCCGAGACGCACGCGGCGCAGACCTCGCCGATCCCCGTGATCAGCAGCGACGGCCGCTCGGTGCACGACCTCGAGCTTCCGACCTCGCAGGTCGACGACGAGGCCACGCCGTCACGCAGCGAGACCGCGATCAGCGCCGAGACGCTGGCCCGGATCGGCTCCGCGCATGTCGACATCCCCGAGGGCTTCACGGTGCACCCGAAGCTCAAGGCGCTCCTGGAGCGCCGCGAGCAGATGTCGCGTGAAGGCGGCATCGACTGGGGCTTCGCCGAGATCGCGGCCTTCGGCTCGCTGTCCATGGAAGGCGTCCCGGTCCGGCTCGCCGGCCAGGACTCCCGCCGCGGCACGTTCGTCCAGCGCCACGCGGTGTTCCACGACCGCGCGAACGGCGCCGTGTGGATGCCGCTGCAGCACCTCTCCGAGGAGCAGGCGAACCTCTGGATCTACGACTCGCTGCTCTCCGAATACGCGGCCATGGGCTTCGAGTACGGCTACTCCGTCGAGCGGCCCGACGCGCTCGTGTTGTGGGAGGCGCAGTTCGGAGACTTCGTCAACGGCGCCCAGACGGTCATCGACGAGTTCATCTCCTCCGCCGAGCAGAAGTGGGGGCAGCGCTCCTCGCTCGTCCTGATGCTGCCGCACGGCTACGAGGGCCAGGGACCGGACCACTCCTCCGCCCGCATCGAGCGCTTCCTGCAGATGTGTGCCGAGGAGAACATGGTCGTGGCCAACCCGTCGACGGGCGCGAACCACTTCCACCTGCTCCGCCGCCAGGCCTACGCCCGCCCGCGCAAGCCGCTCGTGATCTTCACGCCGAAGCAGCTCCTGCGCCTCAAGGCCGCCGCCTGCTCGGTCTCCGACTTCACGCAGGGCGGCTTCCGCCCGGTGATCGGCGACACGGGCTCGCTCGACGCCAAGAAGGTCGAGCGCGTCCTGCTCGTCTCCGGGCGCCTGTACTACGACCTCGAGGCCGCGCGGAAGAAGGCCTCGGACCAGACCACGGCGATCGTCCGCGTCGAGCAGCTCTACCCGCTGCCGCTCGAGGAGATCAAGGCCGAACTGGCGAAGTACCCGAACGCCGAGGTCGTCTGGGCGCAGGACGAGCCCGCGAACCAGGGTCCGTGGCCGTTCATCGGCCTGAACCTGGCCCCGCAGCTCGACTCCGGGCTGGGCCTCGCGTCGCGTTCGGCCTCGGCGGCGACCTCGACCGGCTCGCACAAGCGCCACGAGGTGGAGCAGGCCGAGCTGCTCAAGCAGGCCTTCGGCCGCTGACGCGGAAGGTACGACGCCGGGGGGCGGGACGCGCTGTCGTCCCGCCCTCCGGCGTAGGGTCCCCTGTTAGTGTTGAATCCAGCCGCCTAGAAAGGTCTTTCGTGGAAGCACGCACACTCCGTATCGCCGCCGTCGGCAACGAGCTCCTGGCCGGTCACGGCGATCCCCGGGCGCTCGGCTGGTACGGCCGCGTCCTCGCCCGGACCACGGGCGAGAACCTGCGGGTCCAGAGCTACACCCTGGCCGCGCCCGGCGAAGGCACCGAGGCGCTGGCCCAGCGGTGGATCGAGGAGGCCGGTCGCCGCCTGTCCGAGGAGCACGAGAACCGCCTCGTGATCGGCCTCTCCGACGCGGATCTGGACCTCGGCCTCTCCACCGCGCGGTCGCGGCTGAATCTGGCGAACATCCTCGACGCCGCGTCCCAGATGAGCATCAAGGCCATGGTCGTCGGTCCCGTTCCGGGCCTCGACGCCGAACGCAACGCGCGCCTCGCCGAACTGTCGGCGGCCTACGCCGACGTGGCGAACCGCCGCCGCCACGCCTACGTGGACACGTTCACCCCGCTGCAGAACCACGAGCAGTGGCGCACGGATCTGGCGGCCAACGACGGGCTGCCCGGCCAAGCGGGACACGGCCTCATGGCGTGGCTCGTCCTCCACCGTGGCTGGTACACGTGGCTCGGACTCCCGGAGCCGTCCGCCTGACCGGCAGGCGGCCGCGCCCCGCCGCGCTGCCCGCCGCGACCCGACGGCACCACTCAAGGCCCGGACGGCTTCCGTCCGGGCCTTGCGCGTCGCGGTATCGCGATATATCGTGAATGACAACGCGATATAACGCATCGCACCGAATCCAGCTGGAGGAACCCATGGAATCATCCACGCCACGGGACGGCGACTGGTCCGTCGAGGGCCCGCAGACGCTCGAGATCGAGGGAGTGCAGTCCCTCGATGCCGGCATCGTCGGCGGACGCATCGACGTCATCGTCCACCAGGAGCCCGTCGTCCGCGTCGAGGTCTCCGCCGTCCACGGCCCGCCCCTGACCCTGGAGCTGCGCGGCGGACGACTCAAGCTGCGCCATCGCGACGACGGCCCCCTCGGATCGGTCGGCGTGCTCATCCGCGGCATCGGCCGTCGTGGCGGGGCGCGCCACGAGGCCGTGCTGAGCATCGCCGTCCCCGCCGGCGTCCCGGTCCGTGCCGCCACGGTCGACGGCGACGGCCTCGTCTGCGGGGTCGACGCCGACGTCGAGCTCAAGACGGTCTCGGGCTCCATCATGGCCGACGACACACAGGGGCGGCTCCGCGCCGCGACCGTGAGCGGCGAGGTGATCGTGCGCCACCACAGCGGACCGCTGACCGCCGAGAGCGTCTCCGGCGAGGTCACGGCCTCCGGCTGGCTCGAGCATGTGCGGGCCAAGACGGTGAGCGGCGACGTCGCCGTCGACCTGCTCGGGGAACCGCGCAGCGTCGGCGTCTCCGCCGTGAGCGGCGACGTGACGGTGCGCGTCCCGGCGGCGAGCGGCGTGCACGTCTCCGCCCGTTCCACGAGCGGCTCCATCACCGTCGGCGAGCAGCGCTTCACGGGCCTGGCCGAGAAGGTCGACACGCACCTCGGCCCGTCGGGCGGCGCGCTCGAGCTCACCGCGACGACGGTCTCGGGTGCGCTGGCGGTGTTCCACCGCGACGAGGCGACGGCGGCGGGCTAGGCATGGCCGTCTTCGCCCACGGAGCGCTCCGCCTCTACCTGCTCTCGCTCCTCGCCGACGGCGACATGCACGGCTACGAGCTCATCCGCGCCCTGGAGGACCGCTTCGGCGGAACCTACAAGCCCAGCGCGGGCACCGTATATCCACGCCTCGCCAAGCTCGAACAGGAGGGGCTGGTCGCGACGGTGCCCGACGGGCGGCGGACCATCTACGGCATCACGGCCGCCGGCCGCCGGGAGCTCGCCGAGCGCGGGGACGAGCTGCACGGGATCGAGGCCGACATCTCCGCCACGGTCCGCGAGCTCGCCGATACCCTGCGCGACGAGTTGCGCCAGTCGATGCGGGGACTGCGCGCGGACCTGGCGGCCTCCGCCGAGGAGGCCAGGGGCCGGGCCCGCTCCGCTCCCGCCTCCGCGCGCGAGCGGCGGACGCGCCACGGCTCCCCCGCCGCCGGCGACTTCCAGACGGCCGCGCGCGAACTCGAGCGGCTTGTCGACGACTTCCGGACCGAGGCCAGGGTCCTCGTGCGGCGGGCCGGGCGGGAGGCGCTCGACGAGGTCGCCGCGGAGACCGTCCGCACCGTCCTGGACCAGGCCCTGGCCTCCATGCGCTCGGTCCTGCGGCGCGAGTCGAACACGGCCCCGCCTGGTTAGGAGGGGCCGGGGCGATGTGGGAGACTGGTACGCAGTCCCTGTACGGATCGACGTTAGGAGTCACCATGAGCAAGCGTGCACGTAAGCGCCGTGACCGTAAGCGTGGCGGAGCGAACCACGGTAAGCGCCCCAACACCTGAGCGGTAGCTGAGGAAACGGCGGAGGCCCGCACCCATCCGGGTGCGGGCCTCCGCTGCGTCCTGGGGGCCGCGCCGTCGACGACGCGCCGGAGAAGATCGGCGTCGTTCCGGATCAGCCGTGGCCGACCTCGATCCGGATCTCGCTGATCCGGGCCATGATCCGCCCCTTGAGCGCCTCCGGCGCCGCCTCCTGGCAGCTGCGCCGCACGACGGAGCGGATGATGCACTCGAGGTCGTATTCCTTGGCGCACTCGTCGCAGTGCTCCAGATGGTCCTTGACCTCGTTGAGGTCCTTGAGCGACAGCGCGCCGTCGAGGTACTCGTACAGCCTGACGATGCGGTTGTCGTCGCAGTCGCCCAGCGAATGACAGTCGCCCATTACTTCTTCTCCTGCCCCGCGGCGCGCCGGCCGCTCGTCCTTGTCGTCTCGATCCCCATGCCGCGCTCCGCCGCGTAGTCCGCCAGCAGCTCGCGCAGCTGCTTCCGGCCGCGGTGCAGCCGGGACATCACGGTGCCCATCGGGATGCCCAGGATTCCCGCGACTTCCTTGTAGGAGAACCCCTCCACGTCGGCGAAGTACACGGCGAGCCGGAACTCCTCCGGGATGGCCTGGAGCGCGTCCTTCACGTCCGAGTCGGGCAAGTGGTCCAGCGCCTCGGCCTCGGCCGACTTCAGCCCACCCGGGGTGTGCTCGGCCGCCTGCGCCATCTGCCAGTCCTCGACCTGGTCCGTACTGGAGCGCAGCGGTTCACGCTGCCTCTTGCGGTAGAGGTTGATGTAGGTGTTCGTCAGGATGCGGTAGAGCCAGGCCTTGAGGTTGGTGCCCGGCTTGTACTGGTGGAACGCCGAGTACGCCTTGGTGTAGGCCTCCTGGACCAGGTCCTCGGCGTCGCTGGGGTTGCGCGCCATGCGCATGGCGGCCGAATACAGCTGGTCCACGTACTGCAGCGCGTCGGCCTCGAACCGCGCACGCCGCTGGGCGTCGGTCTCCACGCCGTCGGGCATGGTGTCTGTGGTCTCGCTGGTCTCGCTCATCGCTGCCCAGTCTACGCGCGGCCCCTCCAGACCCGTCCGCGGTGCCTCGATCACCGGTGCCGCCATGCGTTCCCCTTCCCGTGCCGCCGGGCCGCTGCGTGCCCGGCCCTCGAAGCGGGACACGGCCCACGGCCGTCCCTTCAGGAGGACGCCGGACGACGCGGACCTATTCCCGGCGCGAATCCATCTCGCGCCCAAAAAGTGCAAGACTAGGGGCAGCCAACCGCAACCGATGATCCGGAGGAACCCATGTCTCCCGTGCGTGCGATCGCCCGCCCCCTGCTGGCTTCAAGCTTCATCTGGTCCGGCGTCGAACGCCTGCGCAAGCCCGAGGAGGCCGGAGAGCAGCTGCGTCCCACGCTGCGCCGCGCTTCGGCTGTCCTGCCGCAGCTGCGCGAGGCCGCCGAGAAGCCCGCGCTCGTGGCCCGCGTCATCGGCGGCGTGCAGGTCATCGCCGGCGTGCTGTTCGCCCTCGGCCGGTTCCCGCGCCTCTCCGCATCGCTCCTCGTCGGCTCCTCCCTCCTCGCCTCGGTCGACGGCTCCTCGCCGCACCGCACCGGGGACCGCCTGAAGAACGCCTCCCTCGCGGGCGGCGTCCTGCTCGCGAGCGTCGACACGGCCGGGCAGCCGTCGATCGCCTGGCGCGCCCAGCACCTCACGGCCGATGCGCGCAAGCAGCTGCACCGCACCAACAAGGAGCTCGGCCGCGCCGTCAAGCGCACGGCCGCGGATGCCCGCAAGTCCGCCGAGTCGGTGATCGGGCACTAACGCCGTCCCCATGAGCAGCACCGCCTCCTCCCCCGCACCCTGGCCGGCTCCCCACGTCACGGGCCCCGTGGACGCCGTCGTCCAGGTCCCCGCGTCGAAGTCCCTGACCAACCGCTACCTGGTCCTCGCGGCCGTCGCGGACGGGCCGAGCCGGCTGCGTTCCCCGCTCTTCTCGCGCGACTCGGAGCTCATGATCGCCGCGCTCGAGGCGCTGGGCGCACGGATCCGGCGCGTGCCGGGCGAGGGGCGCTTCGGCCCCGACCTCGTCGTGGAACCCATCGGGGGGACGGTCCCGGACCGCGCCGTGGACTGCGGCCTCGCGGGGACGGTCATGCGCTTCGTCCCTCCCGTCGCGGCGCTCGTTCCCGGACGCACCTCCTTCGACGGCGACCCGCACGCCCGCGCGCGTCCCATGGGACCGGTTGTGGAGGCGCTCCGCCAGCTCGGGATCCAGATCGACGACGCCGGGTCCGGCTCCCTGCCGTTCACGGTGGAGGGCGGCGGCCGCGTCCCGGGGGGACGCCTCGTCATCGACGCGAGCGGTTCCTCCCAGTTCGTCTCCGCCCTGCTGCTCGTGGGCGCGCGGTTCGAGGAAGGCCTCCACCTCGAGCACGTCGGCAAGCCCGTGCCGAGCCTGGACCACATCCGCATGACCATCGAGGTCCTGCGTGGCGCGGGCGTCGAGGTCGACGATTCCGTCCCGGACCACTGGGTCGTCTCCCCGGGCACGATCCGGGCGTTCGACGTCGTCATCGAGCAGGACCTCTCCAACGCCGGCCCGTTCCTGGCGGCCGCGCTGGCCACGGGGGGCACGGTGCGGATCCCGGGCTGGCCCGCGGAGACCACCCAGGTCGGCGACCTCTGGCGGGACATCCTCGAGCGCATGGGCGCCACGGTGGAGTACGACGGCGGGACGCTGACGGTGACGGGCAGCGGCAGCATCGCCGGCATCGACCTCGCGGACGCCTCGGAGCTGGCCCCCACGGTCGCGGCGCTCTGCGCGCTCGCCGAGTCCCCGTCGCGCTTGAGCGGGATCGCGCACCTGCGCGGGCACGAGACCGACCGACTGGCCGCCCTCGTCGCCGAGATCAACCGGCTGGGCGGGGACGCCGAGGAGACGGCCGACGGGATCGTCGTCCGGCCTCGGCCCCTGACGGGGACCGTGGTCCGCAGCTACGCGGACCACCGCATGGCCACGGCGGGCGCCGTCATCGGCCTGCGCGTGCCGGGCGTCAGGGTCGAGGACATCGGCACGACGTCCAAGACCATGCCGGAGTTCCCCGGGCTCTGGGCGGACCTGGCCGCCACGGCGCGGGACTGAGCCGTGGGCCGGGACTTCTCCGCCTGGGACGAATCGGACGTCCGCGTCCGCCCGAACAAGAAGGGCAGCCGCCCCCGGACCAAGGACCGTCCGGCGCACGAGGACGCCGTCACGGGCCGGATCGTGACGGTCGACCGCGGCCGCTACACGGCGATCCTCGACGAGGACACGCCGCGGGAACGCCTCGTCGTCGCCGCCCGCGCCCGCGAGCTGCGCCGCTCCCCCGTGGTCCCCGGGGACTTCGTGGGCCTCGTGGGCGACACGAGCGGGGCCCCCGACTCCCTCGCCCGGCTCGTGCGGATCCAGGACCGCAGCACGGTGTTGCGGCGCAGCGCGGACGACACGGACCCGGTGGAACGCGTCGTGGTCGCCAACGCGGACCAGCTCGTCGTCGTCGTCGCGGCCGCCAATCCCGAGCCGCGCACGGGATTCATCGACCGCGCCCTGGTCGCCGCGTACGACGCCGGAATCCACCCGGTCCTGTGCGTCACCAAGGCCGACGTCCGCGACCCCGGTCCGCTCCTGGAGAACTACCGCCACCTCGACCTCGACATCGTCGTCAGCCGCAGCGCCTCGGCGTCCGCCGACGGCATCGACGCACGCAGCGCCGACGGCGCCTCCGCACGGCTCGACGCGGCCGCCGTCGAGGAGCTCTCCGGGCTCCTGGCCGGACAGGTCAGCGTGGTGATCGGGCACTCGGGCGTCGGCAAGTCCACCCTCGTCAACGCCCTGACGGGGGCCGAACGGGCCACGGGCGGCGTCAACGCGGTCACGGGCCGCGGGCGGCACACCTCCTCCTCGGCGCTCGCGCTCCGGGTCCAGGACGCCCCCGCCGGGACCTGGATCATCGACACGCCGGGCATCCGGTCCTTCGGCCTGGCCCTCGTGGAGCCCGGGAACATCCTCGGCGCGTTCGACGACCTCGAGCCCGCCGCGACCGCCTGCCCCCGCGGGTGCTCCCACGCCGAGGGCGAACCGGGCTGCGCCCTCGATGCGTGGGTCGCCGAGGGCCGCGCCGGGGCCCAGGGGGCCGCCCGGCTGGCCTCCTTCCGGCGCCTTCTGGGCTCGGAGGACGCCGCCGACACGAAGGAGCTCGGGAGCGTCTAGCCGCGGTGCCGCTGGGGTAGCTTGGAACCCATGACCCGCGACGTGATGAACTACAACGACGACCTGCGCCTGGCGCACGTCATCGCCGATTCGGTGGACTCCCTGACCCTGTCCCGCTTCAAGGCGCAGGACCTCGTGGTGGAGACGAAGCCCGACCTGACGCCCGTTTCCGACGCGGACAAGGCCGCCGAGGAGGCCATCCGCGGACAGCTCGCCCGGTCGCGTCCGCGGGACGCCGTGCTCGGAGAGGAGTTCGGCAGCAGCGGCCACGGTGCGCGCCGCTGGGTCATCGATCCGATCGACGGGACGAAGAACTTCGTCCGGGGCGTCCCCGTCTGGGCCACGCTCATCGCCCTCGTGGACGAGGGCCGCCCCGTCGTGGGCGTCGTCTCCGCGCCGGCGCTCGGCCGCCGCTGGTGGGCCGCCGAGGCGATGGGCGCCTACACCGGCAAGTCCCTGGCCTCCGCGAGCCGGCTCGGCGTCTCCCAGGTCTCCGCGCTCGGGGACGCGTCGCTGTCCTATTCGAGCCTCGGTGGCTGGCGGGAGCGCGGGCAGCTCGAGAACATGCTGCAGCTGCACGACTCGGTCTGGCGCACGCGCGCCTACGGGGACTTCTGGTCCTATTGCCTCGTCGCCGAGGGGGCCGTCGACATCGCGTGCGAGCCCGAACTGAACCTCTACGACATGGCGGCCCTCGTCCCGATCGTGACGGAGGCCGGCGGCCGCTTCACCTCGCTCGAGGGCGAGGACGGATGCTTCGGCGGCAACGCGCTCGCCACCAACGGCCTGCTCCACGACCCGGTGCTGGACGTCTTCGCACGCGGCTGAGCCCCCCGTCACGCCCGCCGCCGCTCCCCTGCCGGCGCGAATTGCCAAGCCGCACGGCGGGATGCCATATTTAGGCATGGCTAAAAATTGGGTGGCGGGTCGGCGCGGACCCGGACGCGGGCCCCGGGGCGGCGCGGCCGTCGTCGTACTGGCCCTCCTGGCCGCCCTCGCCGGATGCGCCGCCCCCGCGGCGGGGGGCGGGGACGGCTCCCGGCCCGTCGTGCTGACCACGTTCAGCGTCCTGGCCGACCTCGTCGGCCGCGTGGGCGGCGACCGGGTCGAGGTCGTCTCCATCACCAAGCCGGGCGCGGAGATCCACGGCTACGAGCCGACGCCCTCGGACCTGGTCCGGATCCACGAGGCCGACCTCGTCCTCGACAACGGGCTGGGGCTCGAGCGCTGGTTCGAACGCTTCGTCCGCGGCCTCGACGTCCCCCACGCCGTCCTCTCCGAGGGGATCGAGCCCGTCGACATCGCCCTCGGCGCCTACGAGGGCCGTCCCAACCCCCACGCCTGGATGTCCCCCGTCCAGGCCAGGACCTACGTCGACAACGCCGAGCGGGCGCTCGCGGAGCTCAGCCCGGACGACGCGGCCTACTTCGCCGCCCGCGCCGACCGGGTGCGCGGGGAACTGCGCGGGCTCGAGGAACGGGTCCGGGAGGGCCTGCGGGCCAACCCCGGAGCCGCGCTCGTCAGCTGCGAAGGCGCGTTCTCCTACCTCGCGCGCGATCTGGGCCTGCGCGAGCATTTCCTCTGGCCCGTGAACTCCGACGCCGAGGGGACCCCCCGGCAGATCCGGGAGCAGATCGCCTTCGTGAAGGAACACCGGGTCCCCGCGGTCTACTGCGAGTCGACGGTCAGCGCGGACGCCCAGGAACGCGTCGCGGCGGAAACGGGAGCCCGGCTCCTCGGCCCGCTCTACGTCGACTCGCTCTCCGGGCCGGACGGCCCGGTCCCCGACTTCATCACCCTCCTGAACCACGACCTCGACCTCATCCTGGAAGGGCTCGACCATGCCCCGTGATCCCCGGCCGGGGCCGCCGGCCATCGACGTCTCCTCACTGACCGTCCGCTACGGGACCGTCGCCGCCCTGGAGTCCGTGGACTTCCGCCTGCCGGCCGGCGAGCTGTGCGGCCTCATCGGCGTCAACGGCAGCGGCAAGTCGACCCTCTTCAAGTCCCTCATGGGCCTCGTCGCGCCGTCGTCGGGAACCGTGCGCCTCTTCGGCGGCGGCCCCGGCGCCGCGCGCAAGGCCGGACGCATCAGCTACGTCCCCCAATCCGAGGCCGTGGACTGGGACTTCCCCGTGAGCGTGCACGACGTCGTGATGATGGGCCGCTATGGCCACATGGGTCTCTCCCGGCGGCCGGCCGCACGGGACAAGGCTGCCGTGGCCGAGGCGCTCGGGCGTGTGGACCTGGCCGGGCTCGCCGGGCGCCAGATCGGCGAGCTCTCCGGCGGGCAGCGCAAGCGGGCCTTCGTGGCCCGGGGCCTGGCCCAGGAGGCCGGGCTGCTCCTGCTCGACGAGCCGTTCGCCGGCGTCGACCGCGTCTCCGAGCGCATGATCTCCGCCGTGCTGGAGGAGCTGCGCGCCGAGGGACGGACGATCCTCATCTCGACGCACGACCTGGCCGGTGTCCCGTCGCTGTGCACGAGCGCGCTGCTCCTGCACCGCCGGGTGCTCGCCACCGGGGCGCCCTCCGAGGTGCTGACCGAGGCCAACCTCGCCCAGGCCTTCGGCACGAGTCACGAGGAGGCCGGCGCATGAGCCCCCTCGAATGGCTCGCCGAGCCCTTTGGCTACGGTTTCATGGCCAACGCCTTCACCGTCACCCTCGCCGCCGCACTCGTCTGCTCCGTCCTCTCCTGCTGGCTCGTGCTCATGGGATGGGCACTCATGGGCGACGCGATCTCCCATGCCGTCCTGCCCGGCGTGGCGCTGTCCTACATCCTCGGGATCCCCTTCGCCATCGGGGCCCTCGCGTTCGGGCTCGGGGCCGTCTACCTGATCGGCGGCCTCCGCTCCACGACCCGGCTCAAGGCCGACACCGCGATCGGCGTCGTCTTCACGGCGCTGTTCGCGCTCGGCCTCGGCATCATCTCCCGGACGCCGAGCCAGGTCGACCTGGGGCACATCCTCTTCGGCAACGTCCTGGGCGCCGGCCCTGCCGAGGTCGCGCAAGTGGTCGGCCTCGGTGCCCTGACCCTCGGCGTCGTCCTCCTGCTGCGCAAGGACTTCACGCTCCTCGCCTTCGACCCCGTCCACGCGCACGCCATCGGCCTCAACGCCCGCATCCTCAACGCCGTCCTGCTCGGGCTGCTCGCCTTGACGGTCGTCACGAGCCTGCAGGCCATGGGCATCATCCTGGTCGTCGCGATGCTCATCATCCCGGGGGCGACCGCGTTCCTGCTGACCCGCCGCTTCGGACGCATGCTCGCGACCGCGGCGGCCCTCGGGGTCGTCTCGGCTGCCGTCGGGATCTACGCCAGCTACTACCTCGACGTCTCCACGAGCGCCGCCGTGGTCTTGTCCCAGGCCTCGATGTTCCTCCTCGCGTACCTCGGCGCGCCCCGCACGGGCCTCGTTCCGCAGGCGGTGCGGCGGCGTAGGCTGGTGGCATGAAGCTCTCGAGCAACGAGGAAGACTACCTCAAGGCGGTCTACGGGCTCGGCGAATGGGATCCCCGCCCCGTGACCACGGGCGCGATCGCCGCCCGCCTCGGCGTCGCGCCGGCCTCGGCGACGACGATGGTGTCCAAGCTGGCGGGCCGCGGCCTGCTTGAGCATCCACCGTACGGCGCCGTCACGCTGACGCCCGAAGGCCGGCTGGCCGCCTTGGGCGTGGTGCGCCGGCACCGCCTCCTGGAGACGTTCCTCGTCGGCGAACTCGGCTACCGCTGGGACGAGGTCCACGAAGAGGCAGAGCTCCTGGAGCACACGGTGTCGCGGCGGTTCATCGACCGCCTCGACGAGCGCCTCGGGTATCCGGCGGCGGATCCGCATGGAGACCCGATCCCCGCGGCCGACGGCACGCTGCGCCTGCCCGACGCCGTGCGGCTGGACCAATCCGATGCCGGGGGCAGCGCTGTCGTCGTCCGCGTCAGCGACGCCGACCCGGGCTTCCTCCGCCGGTGTGCCGAGGCCGGGATCGTTCCCGGAAACACCCTCGACGTGGCCGGCCATGGCTTCACCGGGGAACAGGCGGCCGCGATCTGGGTGCGCCCGCTCTCCCCCGCACGCTAGCCCGCCAGGGGCGCGGCACCGGCGTCGTGCTCCGTGCGGCCAGTCGTCCAGTAGCGCCTCAGCGCGCCGCGCGCCGGCCGCCGGGACGGCGTTGCCTGGACTCCCCTGCCTCGCGCAGGGCACGCGCCTCCTCGGCCCGCCGGCCGCGCTGGCGCCACGTCAGGAAGGCGCTGACTCCCGTCAGCAGGAGCATGACGGCGCCGGGCCAGACGCGCCCGATGCCGAACAACAGCCCCGATCCCAGCAGGAACAGTCCGTGGGCGACCATCGGATGGACGGGCCAGCCGATGCGGCGCTTGGCCTGGGGCGCCATGTAGAGGCCCCAGAAGACGATGAGCGGCGCCAGGGCGATCAGGACGGCCACGACCGGCGGCAACGGCAGGACCTCGATGGCCAACAATCCGGCCGCGCCCAGCAGGGCGACCTCAAGGATGAAGGCCAGGGCCCCAGCGGCGTCGACCGCGGGCGCCCGCCGGGAGTCCGCCCCAGGCTGCTCCTGCATGCGTCAACCTCTCCGTCGTCGGATTCGTCCACCGCGGCCGATGCGGACCGGCCACCGTCAACCATTGTATGCACCACCGCCGCCCGGGCGTGCAGGAGGGTCTTAACGACGCGATGCCGCGGAACCCGGGCCAATCCGGGTTCCGCGGCATCGCGGCTGAAAAGTGGAGATGGGGGGAATTGAACCCCCGTCCGATGTGGTGTTGCCAGGTCTTCTCCGGGCGCAGTCTGCCTCGGGGTTTCTCTGCCCCAGCAGCCTGCAGGCAAACAAGCGGCTGGACCCTCACGGGCTCCCCTGGGCACAGTCACCTAAAAGTCCCGGACACCCCGGTGACGAGGGTATCCAGCAGTGGCCATCTAAATGACGTCAGGATCAGGGCCGATGGCTATCCCTGGCTGACGGACCGTCCGGCTGCTTAGGCAGCGAGAGCGAAGTCAGTGCGCTTAGATTCGGCACTTATTGGTTTGCAGAGGGCGTTTCCGAGATAACTCTGCATCCTCGGCCCGCTTCTCCTGTCGCGACTCACATCGTCGAAACCGATCATCCCCGTATGTACTTCTCAAATCGCGGGCTGGCCCGCACCGTTCCCGCGGCGAACCGCGGGACATCAACTATAACCCAGGAACGCCCGGATGTATTCCACCTCCGGCCAGGACGCCGGACGGCGCCGTTCAGGCGCTGCGGCGGTTGCGTTCGCGCATGGCGCGCAGGGCCTCGCGGTTGTCCTGCTTCTCGCGCAGCGTCTGCCGCTTGTCGTACTCCTTCTTGCCCTTCGCAATGCCGATCTCGAGCTTGGCCCGGCCGTCCTTGAAGTACAACTGCAGGGGTACGATCGTGAAGCCGGACTCCTGGATCTTCCGCGCGATCTTGGTCAGCTCCTCGCGGTGGAGCAGGAGCTTGCGCCGGCGCCGTGCCGCGTGGTTGGTCCAGGACCCGTTGAGGTACTCCGGGATGTAGACGGCTTCGATGTACAGCTCGTCGCGGTAGAACTGGCCGAACCCGTCCACCAGCGAGGCCTTGCCTTCGCGCAGCGACTTGACCTCCGTGCCCGTCAGCATCAGACCGGCCTCGTAGGTCTCGAGCACGTGGTAGTCGTGCCGCGCCTTGCGGTTGGTCGCGACGACCTTCTGTTCCTTCTCACGGGGCATGGCGACCTCCTTCGCTGGTGATTGGTTCACGCCAATGGCAGGAGACCATCCTACGCTACAGCAGGCCCAGCGGGTTCACGGCCTGGCCGTCGAGGATCGTCTCGAAGTGGAGGTGGCATCCCGTGGAGTTGCCCGTGCTGCCCACGTAGCCGATGACCTGGCCCCGGCTCACGTTCTGGCCCGGCGCGACCGTGTAGTAGGACATGTGGTGGTAGTTCGTCGCGAGCGCGTGGCCGTTGACGACGCCGTGGCTGACGGTGACCTTGTTGCCCGAGCTGCCGGACCGCGAGGCGAACCAGACCTCTCCCGCCGCGGCCGCGTAGATCGGCGCACCGCACGAACCACCGAAGCCCCAGTCGACGCCGGCGTGCACGTAGCCGCCGCGGCCGCCGTAGTCGATGGTCCCGGCCGGGGTCGGCCGCCAGCCGAAGCCCGAGGTGATGTATCCGCCCGACGCGGCGGGGCTGCGCAGGCCCCACGAGCTGGACGACCCGGAGGAGGCCGCTTCCTTGTCCCGTGCGTCCTTCGCGCGGGCGGCCGCCGCATCCGCCTCGCGCTGCTTCTTCGCGGCGTCGGCGGCGCGCTCGCGGCGCGCACGGTCCGCCGCCTCCTGGCGGGCCTTCGCCTCGGCCTCGGCCTTCTTCCGGGCCTCGGCCTCGCGGCGACGGCGTTCCTCGGCCTCGCGCTTGAGGCGTTCCTGCCGTTCCTTGATCTCGGCGAGCACTTGCGCGTGCTCCGCCTCGTGGGCCTGGATCTGCTCCTGGATCTGGGGGCGCTTGGCCTGCAGCTCGCGGCTGATCGACTCCGCCTTGCTGATCAGGGAGTCGACGTGGCGCTTGGACTCCGCCGCCTCGTCGCGGGCCGCCTGCTCCTTGACGAGCGCGGCGTCCGCCTTGATCTTGAGGCCGCGGATCTCCTCCTCGACCGCCACGAGGCGGACCTGGGCGTTGCGGTCGGTGGCATGCTGCTGGCTGAGGCGGTCCAGGGCCGCGTTCTGGCTCCGCAGGGCCTGGTCCGCGAGGTCCATGCCGCTCGCGAGGTTCCCGTCCGCGGAGGCCTCGAGGAAGAGGCTGAGGTTGCTCGACATGCCGCCGCGCTTGTAGGCCTGCGTGGCGATCTGCCCGATGATCTTCCGGGTCTCCTCGAGCTTGTCGGCGTCGTCCGCGATCTGCCGGTTGATCTGGTCACGCGTCTGCTGCGCCGCGGCGACGCGCTGCCCCAGGGCGGCGACCTCGTCGCTCGCCGTCTGCACCCGCCCCTGCGCCTCGGCGAGGGCCTGCTGCGCCGCCGGGAGCTGGGCCTGGTAGGACTTGAGCTCGGCCGCGGTCTTCTGGATGTCGGCGTCCAGGAACTCGAGATCGGACTCCAGGGAGTCGATGTTCTGCTCGATCTTGTCCTTGCGGTTGTCGAGCTCGTCGGCATGCGCCCCCGAGGATCCCAGGGCCAGGACCAGCAGGGTCGCGAGCGCACCGCTGAGGGCCCTCTGGGGTACCGGGCACCGCGGTGACTCTGCCACGCGTGGATCCTCTCGCTCGTTCCGGGCCCGGACCGCGCGGAAGCACGGATCGGGATCGTGGGTGGACTGGCTAAACCTTCAGGTAGCGCCTCAAGGTTAGCATCGACGATACACCAGCCAGGACCGCGCCCAGCAGAAGCAGGGCCGGCGACACGAGGAGGACCTCCCCCGTGGAGATGAACGCCGTGTCCGGATAGTCGCGCGCCAGGCGGCCGTCGATGAGGAAGTGGGCGACGGCCCACAGCGACGCGGAGGCCATCAGGGCGCCGATGAGGGCCGCGATGACGCCTTCGAGGACGAACGGCAGCTGGATCACCGCCTTCGACGCCCCGACGAGCCGCATGATCCCGGTTTCCCGCCGCCGGCTGAAGGCGGAGAGCCGGATGGTCGTGGCGATCAGGAGGACCGCGCAGACGATCATGATGCCGGCGATGCCCACGGCCACGAGCGAGGCGATGTTCATGATGGAGAAGATCTTCTCGAGCAGCTCCCGCTGGTCCACGACGACGTCGACGCCGGGCATCGAGGAGAACAGCTCGTTGATGACCTCGTACTTCTCCGGGTCCACGAGCCGCACGCGGAAGGACTCCGGAAGCTGTTCCGCGGTGACGGTGTCGACGATCGGCGAGTTCTCGAACTGCTCCCGGAAGTGGCCCAGGGCCTGTTCCTTGGTCTCGTGCTCGTAGCTGTCGATATAGGGCGTGACGGCGGCCGAGTTCATGAGCGACTCGATATCGTCGCGCTGGGCGTCCGTCACGGCCCCGTCGGCGCAGGTCTGGGAGCCGAAGTCGTCGCCGCACAGGAACACGGCGACCTGCACGCGGTCGTACCAGAAGCCCTTCATCTGGTTGATCTGCAGCTGCAGCAGGGCGGCCCCGCCGACGAAGGACAGCGAGATGAAGGTCACCAGCACTACGGAGACGACCATGGAGAGGTTGCGGCGCAGGCCGGAGCCGATCTCGCCGAGGATGAACGCGAGCCTCACGCCTCGTCCTCCTCGGTGTCGAAGGGTGCGATCGCCTGGTCCGCGGGCCGCAGCTCGCGGGAGCCGTCCTTGCGGATGACCGGGATCATCGCCGTGTACTCGCCGCCCGCCTCGTCGCGGACCACCTTGCCCGCCTCGAGCTCGATGACGCGGCGGCGCATCGAGTTCACGATGTCGTCGTCGTGCGTGGCCATGACCACCGTGGTCCCGTTCTGGTTGATCCGGTCCAGGACGTTCATGATGCCGACGCTCGTCGCCGGGTCCAGGTTGCCCGTCGGCTCGTCGGCCAGCAGGATGCCCGGCCGGTTGACGATGGCCCGGGCGATCGCGACGCGCTGCTGCTCGCCGCCGGAGAGCTCGTTGGGCATGCGCTTCTCCTTGCCCTCGAGCCCGACCATCTTGAGCATGTCGGGCACCGTCTCGCGGATCATTCCGCGGCTCTTGCCGATCACCTGCATCGCGAACGCCACGTTGCCGAACACGTCCTTGTTGGGCAGCAGGCGGAAGTCCTGGAAGACGACGCCGATGCCGCGCCGCAGGCGCGGGACGCGCCACGAGGGGATGCGGGCCACGTTCTGCCCGGCCACGTGGACGGAGCCCGAGGAGGCGCGGTCCTCGCGCAGCACGAGCCGCAGGAAGGTCGACTTGCCCGAGCCCGACGGGCCGACGAGGAACGCGAAGTCCCCCCGGTTGACTTCGAGGTCGATTCCGTCCAACGCGGGGCGCGAGGTGCGGTCGTAGACCTTGGTGACGTGCTCAAATCTGATCATGGCGGTTCCGCCCGCTCAGGCCGCCGGTCGTCGGCCGTGGGCGCGGGGCTTTGGCTGGGGGAAGGTACGGCACCGGCACTGAGCACTCTAACGGGGGCGCGGCGGGCGGCGGCTCAGGCGGGGACGCGTGTCGCCCGTTCCCCCGGAGGGTCCGGGGAAACGGGCGGGGGTACGACGCCGGAGTCCGGCTGGCGCGGTCAGCGGACGGCGAGCGGCGCGCCCGTCGCCGCGACGACGTCGTCGACGCCCACGCCCGGCGCGGTCTCGACGAGGACGAGGCCGTCCCCGGTCACGTCGATCACGGCCAAGTCGGTGATGATCCGGTGGACCACTCCTTTGCCCGTGAGCGGCAGCGAGCATTCCTGGACGATCTTCGGACTGCCGTCCTTGGCCACGTGCTCCATCAGGACGATGACGCGCGCGGCGCCGTGGACCAGGTCCATCGCCCCGCCGGGGCCCTTGACCATCTTCCCGGGGATCATCCAGTTGGCCAGGTCGCCGGCCGCGGAGACCTGCATGGCCCCCAGGATGGCCGCGTCGATCTTGCCGCCGCGGATCATGCCGAAGCTCGTCGCGGAATCGAAGTAGGAGGCGCCGGGGTTGACCGTGACGGTCTCCTTGCCGGCGTTGATCAGGTCGGGGTCGACGGCGTCCTCCGTGGGATACGGGCCGACGCCGAGGATGCCGTTCTCCGACTGCAGGACAACGGTGCGCTCCGCCGGCACGTAGTTCGGCACGAGGGTCGGCAGGCCGATGCCGAGGTTGACGTAGTCGCCGTCGTTCAGTTCCAGGGCCGCCCGCGCGGCCATCTGCTCCCGGGTGAGCGCCATGGTCAGGCACCTCCTTCGCCGCGCACGGTGCGCTTCTCGATGCGTTTTTCGATGCCGGTGCCGACCTCGACGATCCGGTGCACGTAGACGCCGGGCAGGTGGACGGCGTCGGGATCGATCTCGCCGGCCTCGACGAGCTCCTCGACCTGCGCGATGCAGACCCGGCCGGCCATCGCCGCCGGCGGAGAGAACTGGCGGGCGGCCTTGTTGAAGACCAGGTTCCCGTGGCGGTCCCCCTTGAGTGCGTGCACGAGGGCGAAATCGGTCACGATCGCCTCTTCGAGGACGTACTCCGCCTCCGTCCCGCCCGGCGCGAACGTCCGCACGTCCTTGGGCGAGGAGGCCTGAAGGACGTTCCCCTCGGCGTCGTACTTCTGCGGCAGCCCGCCGTCGGCGACCTGCGTTCCCACTCCCGAGCGCGTGTAGAAGGCGGCGATGCCGGCCCCGCCGGCCCGCAGCTTCTCGGCGAGCGTGCCCTGGGGGGTGAGTTCGAGCTCGAGCTCGCCGGAGAGGTACTGGCGGGCGAACTCCTTGTTCTCCCCCACATAGGACGAGGTCATCTTGCGGATGCGTCCGGCCTGCAGCAGGACGCCGAGCCCCCAGCCGTCGACTCCGCAGTTGTTCGAGACGACCGACAGGTCCGTGGCACCCTGGTCCAGCAGCGCCTCGATGAGCTGGATCGGATTCCCCGACAGCCCGAACCCGCCGACGGAAAGCGACGCCCCGTCGGGGATGTCGGCGACCGCCTCGGCCGCGGATGGATAGCTCTTGTCGATGGCCACGTGATACCTCCCGTTGCTGCGGCGCGGTGCGCCGGGGCCGCGCGGCGTTGCGCGGCGGTGTCCGCGTCGGAGCATCCCCTGGGGGGACGCCGACGTCCAGCTCCGATCGTATCGGGCGCCGTGGCGCGAGTCACACCGGGATGGCATCCGGCGCGCCGGCCGGGACTACTCCGCCTGGGTGCGGGCGTTGGCGCGCCAGCGGATGCCGGCGTCGATGAAGTCGTCGATGTCCCCGTCGAGCACCGCCCCCGTGTTGCCGACCTCGTGCTCGGTGCGGAGGTCCTTGACCATCTGGTAGGGGTTCAGGACGTAGGAGCGCATCTGGTCGCCCCACGAGGCCTTGACGTCGCCGGCGAGCTCCTTCTTCTTCGCGTCCTCCTGCTCCTTCTTCAGCAGCAGCAGGCGCGACTGCAGGACGCGCAGCGCGGCGGCGCGGTTCTGCAGCTGGGACTTCTCGTTCTGCATCGAGACCACGATCCCGGTGGGCAGGTGGGTCAGGCGCACCGCGGAGTCCGTGGTGTTCACGGACTGGCCGCCGGGGCCGGAGGACCGGAAGACGTCGACCTTGATCTCGGCCTCCGGGATCTCGATCGAGTCGGTCTGCTCGATGAGCGGGATGACCTCGACCGCCGCGAAGGAGGTCTGGCGGCGGCCCTGGTTGTCGAACGGGCTGATCCTCACGAGGCGGTGGGTGCCGGCCTCGACGGAGAGCGTCCCGAACGCGTAGGGGGCGTTGACCTCGAAGGTCGCCGACTTGAGCCCGGCCTCCTCGGCGTAGGAGGTGTCCATGACGGCCGTGGGGTAGCCCTTGCGTTCCGCCCACCGCAGGTACATGCGCATGAGCATCTCGGCGAAGTCCGCGGCATCGACGCCGCCGGCGCCGGCACGGATCGTGACGACGGCGGCGCGCTCGTCGTACTCGCCGGACAGGAGGGTGACGACCTCCAGCTCGGCGAGTGACTTGTGCAGGGCGACGAGCTCCTTCTCGGCCTCGGCGAGCGTGTCGGCGTCGTCCTCCTCCTCAGCGAGCTCGACCATCACCTCGAGGTCGTCGATGCGCCCGGCGAGCTTCTCGAGCCGGGCGAGGTCGGACTGCCGGTGGGAGAGCTTCGACGTGATCTTCTGCGCCTCGGAGGGGTCGTCCCAGAGGTCCGGGGCGCCGGCGAGCTCGGACAGGCGGGCGACGTCGGCCTTGATCGTCTCGATGTCGGTGACGGCCTCGATGGAGGCGTAGGTGGACCGGAGGTCGCGGATTTCCGCGGGAAAGTCAGTTGCAGCCATGGTGCGTCTAGCCTACGTCATGGGGCTCGGCCGCCCCGTGTCCACTCCGCCGCGACGGACTCGCGCCCGTGGGCGCGAGAGGGCGGGGCGTCAGCGCGAGAGGACGGAGCGGGAACTCGACTCGACCGTGATGGGCACTCCCCCGGGGACGAACCAGCCGACGATGGGCGGGTCGGCGACCGCGGTGAGGCGGACGTACGCCGTCGTGCCGTCCCCGTGGGCCTCGGCCGCCCCGATGCCGAGACCGCGGAACCGGGCGGCGGCCCGGGTGTCGGTGAGATAGCCGCGGACGGTCGACTCGACGGCGGCGTCGGAGAGCCGGAGCGAGACGTCCTCGGCCGAGGGGTCCAGCGAGAAGTCGTCCGCCGCCGCGGTGGCCGCTCCGTCCGCGACGCTCAGGAGCCGGCGGGCCTCGAGGTTGACCGCGGTCGCCGCCAGCATGGCGCTGATGGTCAGCAGCGCGATCACGACGTAGCCGATGACGAGGATCATCGTCTGCCCCTCCTCGCCGGAGGGGGACGGCGGACGGGCGTCACGGCGGCTCATCCGAAGCGCTCCACGCGGTGGGTGGCCGTGGCGGAGGCCGAACCGATCCCGGCGTTGACCCCCGGAGGCAGGAGCGGCAGCTCGATGGCCACCTCGACCTCGACCGTGACGGTGGTTCCGGGTTCCAGGCAGGGACCGCTGCAGGAGTAGCTCAGCGTGGCCGACGAGGCCGGGAGTCCCATGGCAGAGGCCCCGCGGGCGGCGGCGTCCTGGGCCCGCGCGCGGGCCGTGGCCTCGTCGGGTGCACCGACGAAGACCTTGGCGGCGTGGTCCGCCGCGCCTATGGCCGCGTACGAGGCCGCCTGCACCTGCGACGCGGTGATGATGAGGTAAACCAGCGGCACCAGCAGGACAACACCGAGGAAGACGAACTCGATCACGGCCGATCCCTGCTCGCCGTCGCGCAGCCGCCGGGCGGCGCCGACCAGTCGCGCCGCGGGCTCACCCATAGCGGACAGCCTCGCCGTGGACCTCGAGGGTTCCGAACAGCGGAAGGAACCCGATGAGGGGCAGATGCGTGTCGACGGTGATGCGCAGGGACGGCTGTCCACCGCTCGTTCCGGTCTCGTGGCTGACGCCGTGGGCGAAGGCCTGGCTGAGGCTCGAGCCGATGATGTCCCGCGTGCGTTGCGCGCCCTCGGCCGGAGAGCGGTCCGCGAGCGTGCCGTAGCGCGCGCCGGCCGCGGCGGCGTCGACGAGCGTGTTGCGCACGTGCAGGACGAGGGCCAGCTGGACCACGGAGAGGAACACGGCCGTCAGGAGGGCGACGACCATGACGAATTCGGCGACGGCCGACCCGTCCTGGCCGGGCCTGGCCGCCTCTGGGGGTCCCTGGTGCACGGACGGTCCTCAGCCCAGGCCGGAGACCCTGTTGATGGCCTGCTCGAAGAGCTCGGCCAGGCGCGGACCGGCAATGGCCAGTAGCGCGGCGACCAAAACGGCGGACATGAGGGTGATCATCACCCAGCCCGGAACATCTCCCCGTTCGTCGCGCCGGAGCCTGTCTACACATCCTCCGAGGTGTGCCATCGCCCCGAGGAAGGCGCCCATCACGGCTTCCTGGGCCCGGCTCAGTGAGTGCTTCATCGTCGTGCCTTTCGTTGGTGGTTCAGTGGTTTTCGTCGGTGGCCCGCCGTCACGGCGGTGCCTGGTCACAGGTTCAGGTCCAGCAGTGAGAGGCCCGGATAGACGGCGAACACGATCGTCAGCGGCAGGATCCCGAAGACGACGGGCGCCAGCATGCCGATCTCCTTCTTGCCAGCGGTCTCCATCAGCTCGCGCTTGGCCGCGTCGCGGACGTCCTGGGCCTGGGCGCGCAAGACGCCGGCGATCGGCGTACCGCGTTCGGAGGCCACGTTGATGGCGTCGACGAAGCGCGTCATGGCGGGCAGCTCGACGCGGCCCTCGAGCCGCCGCAGCGCCTCTGCCAGCGGGACGCCGGCCCGGACATCGGCCAGCGTGGCCGTGAACTCGTCGGCCAGATCGCCCTTCGAGGTCCGTCCGATCCGTTCGATCGCCCCGATTGTGCTCTCGCCGGCCCCGACGGCCAGCGCCATGAGCTCGGCGGTTCCCGGGAACTGCCCCAGGATCCTGCGGCCCCGCCGTTGGATCTGCTCGCCGAGGTACCACTCGCGCAGGAGGAACCCCCCTGCGGTTGCCCCGACGACCAGGACGACGGCCAAGGCCGGATTGAAGCGGCCCGCCACCGCGGAGAAGACGAGGTAGGCCGTCGAGGCCAGGAATCCGAGGCCGGCCCAGACGAGCTGCTGGGCCCGGAAGTCCGCCGCCCCGATCGACAGGCCGGCCTTCTTGAGTCGTTGATCGAGCGATTCGCCGAGCGGATTGATCCGGTTGAGCCACGCGACGGCGTCCAGCAGGATCGGGGCGAAGATCCGTCCGAGCGGGCCGAACGGGGATTCGCGCCCGACCTGGCTTCCGGCCAAGAGCCGCGAATCGGTCCGCCCCGAGCGCAGCTGCGGCGCGACCCGGTCGGCGAAGCTGGTCTGGCGCATGGCAGGAAGCCGTACGAAGGCGAGCCACAGTCCGCCTCCGAGTGCGAGGCCGGCGAAGACGGCCCAGGCCACGGGCGCGCTCACTTGATGATCCGTTCTTCCTGGGGCAGGGAGCCGATGCGGAGCATGATCCGGTAGCAGAGCACGGAGATGCCGAGCCCGGCCAGCAGGACGAGCGCGCCGGTGACGCTCGAGTAGGCGCGGACGGCCTGCGGTTGGCTGGCGAGGAGGAGCAGGATGACCCACGGGGCGGCCACGGCGAGCCGGGCCGCGTTGACGGTCCAGGATTGGCGGGCTTCGAGCTCGCCCCGGGTCCGGGCGCTGTCCCGCAGGAAGCTTCCGAGGGTCGCGAGCATTTCTCCCAGGTCCGATCCGCCGACCTCGCGCGTGATGCGCAGGGCGGCGATGACCTTGTCTGCCACCGGGTCCGCCAGTCGCTGGCGGAGCCGTTCCACGGACTCGTCGAACCGGGCGGTCGCGCGGTAGTCCAGGGCGAAGTCCGTGAAGGCCGGACGCAGCTGTTCCGGCCCCTTGGTTCCGAGCTGTCCGAGCGCCTCGGGCAGCGACAAACCGGCCCGGATGGCCGAGCGCAGGTGGTCCACGACGTCGGGCCACTGACCGCGCAGGGCCCGCGACCGCTGTCCCGCGCGCCACTTCACGGCCGCCCAGGGCACGGCCGCTCCGAAGGCCCCGAAGAGCAGCGCGATGACGGGCCCCGCGGTGAAGAGGAAGACGAGCAGCGCCACGACGACGCCGCAGACGGTGGAGGCCCAGACGAATCCCCCCTGGGTGACCTTTTCCATGCCCGCCTGCAGGAGCAGCAACTGGACGCGACCGGGACCGGAAGGCCGCGCGGAGCCGTGTGGTCGGGGCCAGAACGACCACCACACCATCATCGCCCCGATCCCGAGGACCAGTCCCAGCATCAGGCTCATGAGGCTGCCGCCAGCATCTCGTGGGGATCGAAGCCGGCCCGGGACAGCTTCTCGTGGCCCAGGTCGGCCGACGCATCCAGCCCGAGCTCGCCGTCGCGCCGCGAGAACAGCTGGGAGGACTCGATGACTCCGTTCTCCACGCGGCGCCCGAGCTTGACGATCTCGGCGATCTGGCGCCGGCCCGAGACCGCGCGCTCGCAGTGGACCACGAGGTCGATGCAGGAGGCGACGGTGGGGACCACGAAATGCGAGGAGATGTTCTCGCCCGCGAGCAGCGGCAGGGTGCAGATCTTGGTGATGGCGTCGCGCGCGCTGTTGGCATGGACCGAGGCCATGGCCGGAAGCCCTGCGTTCATGGCGATCAGCATGTCCAGTGCCTCCGCCTCGCGGACCTCGCCGACGATGATGCGGTCGGGCCGCATCCTCAGGGCCTCCTTGACGAGCCGGCGCATGTCGATCTCGCCGCCGCCTTCGAGGTTGGCCTGCCGGCACTGCATGGAGACCACATCGCGGAGCTTCACCTTGAGTTCGAAGATCTCCTCGATCGTGATGACGCGTTCACGGCTGCCGATCGAGGACGCGAGGCAGTTCAGCAACGTCGTCTTGCCGGCCTGCGTGGCGCCGGAAACCATGATGTTCATCCCCGCCGCGACGGCGGAATGCAGGTATCCCGCGGCCTGGGGAGTCAGGGATCCGAGCTCGACGAGGTGATCCAGGCGCACGGCCCGGGCGATGAACTTCCGGATGTTCACGGACCAGTGGCGCCGGGTGATGTCGGGGATGACGACGTGCAGGCGGGAGCCGTCGGGCAGCGCGGCGTCGACGAAGGGCGACGACAGGTCCAGGCGGCGCCCTGAGGACTTGAGCATCCTCTCCACGAGCAGCTCGACCTGGCCGGCGTCGAGGCGGATCGAGGTCAGCTCCGACGTGCCGCCGCGGGCCGCGAAGACCTCGGTGGGTGAATTGATCCAGATCTCCTCGACGGTTGGATCGTCCAGGAGCGGCTGAAGCGGACCGAACCCCGCGACGGCGTCGAAGACCGTCTTGGACGTGTCCTCCAAGGCGCCGAGCCGGGGCAGCGGCCCGACGAGGGATCGTGCGTCGTAGTCCCGCACCGCGTCCTCGACCAGCCGGCGCACTTCGGCCGACTGGCGTGCGGGATCCAGTCCGCGCCGACGGATCAGTTCGCGGACCTCGTCCTCGATGATGCGGACGCCGTCCATGCCGGACCTCCCCCCTTGGGCTTCCGCGCGACGCGTCGGCCATTTCGTCGATGTGATGGATTCTCCAGCTCCCCAGCGAGATTACCCACGCCGACACGACGTTCACAAGCGGGACCTCCGCGAGCTGTGGATTTCGCCGGGTTTTCCACAGCTGTCAATTACGGGCCCCGGCCGGGCCCTCCGCCCCGATAGCGTTCTGAAGGCCGGACCGTGCACAGGAGGAACATGACACTGCACCTGACCGTCTCCGTGGCCGTGGACGCGGGGCTCGAGACACGCCGTTTCGAGGTTCCCGGCCCCGGCCTGCCCACGGGAGCCGAACTCGGGGCCGCCTTGGAGCAGGCCGGATGCGCCGCACCGCACTACGTCGATGCGGATCCCCTGCCGGCGCTCGGACCGCTCCCGAGGCACGGCCACCTCCACGTCACCCCCTTTCCCCGCACGTCGCCGGGCACGGAGGGCCCGCCCCCGGTCTGGCTCGTCGTGGACTCCGGCCCCGACGCGGGCCAGGCACGCCCCTTGGCCCGTGGCACGCACACCCTCGGCCGCGGCGACGTGGACGCACGCGTCCTGGATCCGGCCCTGTCCAGGGAACACGCGCGGATCGTCGTCGACGGGACGTCGGTGACCTTGCGCCCTTCCACGTCCGGCGAGCGCCGGCTGGGCGTCGGCGATCGGTTCACGCTGGGCGGGACGGCGTTCCGCCTCGATGCCGCGCCACGGTCGGGCCCCGTTTCCGGGCGCCTCCCGGAGCCGGTTGATCCCGGCCCGCCACCGGGCCCCTCCCGCCCGTGGCTCATGCTCGTGGGCGCCCTGCTGCCGCTGCTCGTCGGCGTCGTGCTGGCCGTGACCCTGGGAACCTGGATCTTCCTGGCGTTCTGCGCGATCGGCTTGTTTACTGGCGGCATCCCGGCCGTGCTCGAGCTGCGGGCGCGGCGACGCAGGGGCCGCTCGCTCGGCGCGGCGTCCGCGGACTACGTCCGTCGGCTCGACGGGGCCGCGCCGGGGCTCGGGTCGCTGGCCCTGGCGGCGGCGTCCGGACGCGTGGCACCGGGCGACGGAGGAGGGCCGGCCGTCCTCCGTCTCGGCTCGGGAGGCATCGACGTCCCCTTCAGGGACCGGGGCACCGAGCCCGACCCCGCGCGCACGGCGCGGACGCATCGTGCCGAGGGTCCTGTCGTGGTGGGGCTGCGTCCGGGCGGGGTCGGCGTCGTGTCGGGTCGGGGTACGACGGCGGCGTCGGCCTTCCGCGCGCTCGTCGCCCAGCTCGCGGTCCGCGCCGCGGGCGGCGGCCCGCTCGTGTACCTCGCTGGAGACCTTCCGGAGCTGCCGGTCCAGCTCCGCCGCGTCCGCAACGTCTTCTGCATCGCGGCCCCGGAGGACTTCCCGGCCTCCGGAGTGCGGCGTCCGGCCACGATCGTCGCGGCCGGCGACGCGGCCGCCTGGCAGGAGGCCGTCCCCGGCCCGGGGGAATCCGGCCCGGCCTTCCTCCTCCACGGGTTCCCGGGCTCCACGGTCCCGGACTGGCATCTGGAGGCGACCGCGGCCCGCTGGCGCGGCGACGACGTCGCCGGACGATCGGGAGGGGGAACCCTGGACGTGGACGGCATGTCCTTCGACTCCCTGGCCCGGCTCGCCGAAGACCTGGCGGATGACACCGGAGCAGCGGACCACGGCGGAAGCGGCCCGTTGCCGCGGCACGTCGCCCTCGAGGAGCCCGCACGTGCATGGACCGGTTCGTGCGGTTCTTCCCTGCTCGTCCAGCTCGGAGCCACCGGCTCCGGCCCGCTGGTCCTGGACCTGGTCGCAGACGGTCCGCACGCCCTCGTGGCGGGGACGACGGGATCCGGCAAGTCCGAACTCGTCCGCTCGGTCGTCACGTCCCTGGCCATGCGGTACGGGCCCGACGAGCTGGCGTTCCTCCTGGTGGATTTCAAGGGGGGAGCCACGCTCGGCCCGTTCGCGTCCCTCCCCCATACGCAGGCCATCGTGACGGACCTCTCGGCCGCCACGGCGGAACGGACCCTGGAGTCCCTCGGGGTCGAGCTCAAGCGGCGGGAGTCGCTGCTCCAACGCGCCGGGGCCCCCGACTACGCCACGTACCGCTCGACGGCGGGGCCGGAAGGCGAGGCGCTGCCCCGCCTCGCCGTCGTCGTGGACGAGTTCCGCATCATGACCGACGAACTGCCCGGCGCCCTGCCCGAGCTCCTGCGGATCGCCGCTGTCGGACGATCCCTCGGCGTCCACCTGCTGCTGGCGACCCAGCGCCCCCAGGGCGTCGTCTCCGCCGACCTCCGGGCGAACATCAACGCCGTGGTCTGCCTGCGCCTCCTCAGCGCCTTCGATTCCAACGACCTGCTGGGATCGGCCGCGGCCGCGGCCATCGACCGCAGGCTCCCCGGGCGGGCCTACCTCCGGCGGGGCACCGAGGACGCCGTCGAGTTCCAGGCCGCCCACGCGGGTGGGACCCAGTCCCGATGGTCGCTGCTGCCCCTCCCTCCCACCGTGGGCCGGACGCCCGCCCCGCTGCGCTTCGACTCCCCCCGGACCCACGAGGAGCAACCCGTGGAACGGCTCTCGCGTCTCGGGTCGGGCCACGTCCGGCCCCGGCCCGTCGCCCGCGTCTTCGCCCCCGGGCTGCCGGCGGCCCTGTCCTCCGTCCCGAGGCGCTTCCGGCAGGACGCCCCGGCCGGGTCCGTACCCCTGGGGCTGCTGGACGACGTCCCCGGACAGCGCCTGCGCGCCTGGTGCTGGGATCCGTCCCGCGAGCGCCGGCTCGCGGCGACGGGCGGTCCCGACGGCGGGATCGCCGGTCTGGCCCGCCAGCTCGTCCAGGGCGCGGCCAGGAGGGAGCCCGAGTGCCACGTCTACGTCCTGGACGGGGCAGGCTTCGTCCCGGAGGCCCCGCTGCTGCCGCGCGTCGCAGGAGTCGTCACGCCACGCGACGCCGAACGGATGGAGGACGTCCTCGCCCTCGTGGAATCCGCCACCGACTCCGGGGCCGAACGCGTCCTCGTGGTCACCGGCCTGGCCGCCTGGGCCGCCGCCCTCGGAGGAGCGGGATTCGCCTCCTTCGACGACCGTCTGGCCGCACTGGCCCGCAGCGCTGAATCGCTGGGCCTCGCACTGGCGGTCCTCGGGGACCGCGACCTGACTTCCTCGCGCTACTTCTCCCTCGCGGAGCACCGCGTCTACTGCCCCCTCGGGCTCGGACCCGAGACCGTCCTCGGCTGGCCGCGCCTGCGCCCGGTCGACGCGGTACGGGGGCGGGGCGTCCTCACGGGTCCTGGCCGGCCCGAGAGCGGCACGGCCCTGCAGCTCATCGGCGCGGACCGCGATGCGGGCCACGCCGCCGTTCCGGCGCCGGAACCCGGCCTCCCGCCCGCCCGGTCGCTGCCCTTGCCGACGGCGGCCGTTCGGCACCCGACGGCCGGCGGCACGGTGGACGCCTTCGCCGTGACGGGACCCGACAACCGCCCCTGGGTTTGGGACCCCGGGCCCGTCGGGCTCCTCCTCGGCGGTTCCGGCAGCGGCAAGAGCACTGCGCTGAGGAGCCTGGCACAGCTGCTTCCGGGCCGGCCTGCGGTCCTGTCACCGGCCTCGGGCTGGCCCGATCCGGACGCCCCCGAGACTCCGGCCGCCGGACCGCGCTGGGTCCTCGTCGACGACGCGACCGACATCACCCCGGGACAGCGCGCCGTCCTCGAGGGCTGGCGTGCGGCCGGGGCACGCATCGTCATGGCCGCCGAGCCGTCGTCGCGCCTGTTCACCGAGCTGCCGCTGGCCCAGGCCGCCAGGGCCCCGGGCTCGGTCATCCTGCTCGATCCGCGGCATGCCTCCGACGGTGACTTCGCGGGATGGCGGGCGCCCGTGCTCCGTGAACGGATCCCGGGCCGCGCAGCGGCGTGGATCGACGGAAGGCTGCGCTGGATCCAGTGCCTGCTGCCCGACGACGGGCCGGCCCGGGCGGACTACGCGGAGCGCGCCTCGTAGAAGGAGAGGGTCTTCGTGTTGAAGAGCAGAAGCAAGGCGGCCGCGGCGGGAACCAGGAGCAGGACTCCGAGCCACAGCGTCTCGCCACCGACGAGGGGAACGGCCAGGATGACCTGGAAGACCTGCCAGACCAGCGCGGCGGCCCGCGTCCAGGAGCGGCCGCGGAACACGTTCAGCGCCACCCAGCCCTGCCAGGCCGCGGCACCCAGGATCAGGACCAGCAGGAAGACCCTGCCCGCGGGGGCGAGAGGTCCCGGTGCGGCGAGCTGGGCGGCGAAGACCACTCCCACCGCGATCATCCCCAGGGCCTCGAGCAGCACGATCAGTCCGACCGCGGCGGCCTGCCAGGGACGGTCGGCGCGCTGCGGCGCGGGAACAGGGGCGGAGGGGTTTCGGGACATCACGCCTTAGATCCTATCGGCGGCCGCACCGCAGCTCGTGCGGCCGCCGTCCTCCCACCGGGCAACGGCGAACCGGGTCCGGAGCGGCGCCTCCCCGGCGCCCCCTCCACGCCGGCGGCGTGTGATCAATGCCTCAGGGCCCCTGCGCGAATTCCTGCTCCCGATCCCTTGTTTACGTTTACGTAACATGAAAGCCTTGGTAGGCGGTTGTTCCGGAGCGTTGCTACGCTCCGTTTTCTTTCGGCCGCAGGTCCCGCCGGCCACCCGTGCCGGCCCGGACCGCCACCAGACACCTAGCTACCAAGGAGCATCAACAAGCATGGATTGGCGTAGTCGCGCAGCCTGCCTGGACAAGGACCCCGAGCTGTTCTTCCCCGTGGGGAACACGGGGCCGGCCCTGCTCCAGATCGAAGAGGCCAAGAGCGTCTGCCGTCGCTGTCCGGTTGTCGACACCTGCCTGCAGTGGGCGATCGAGTCCGGTCAGGACGCCGGCGTATGGGGCGGCATGAGCGAAGACGAGCGACGCGCCCTCAAGCGCCGCGCCGCCCGCGCCCGCCGCGCCTCCTAGCAAGGACCCGTACCGGGCCTGCGGCACCACCGCGAGGAGGAATGCCGCCGGGTCCGGAGTCCGGGACCCCGTTCCGGGACACGAGGGGCCGCACCCATCGGATGCGGCCCCTCGCGCATGCCACCCGCCACGCATCCCGCCGCCCCCTGCGCGGGCCAGCGGGCCCGTGGGCCCGTGGGCCGCAAGCGTGATGATTCCGTGCCGGCCAAATCCCGGATTCGCACAGCCCGGGTGGCTACGATCATGGGGTGACGGAACAAGGACGCGACCCCATGATCGGGCGCCTCATCGGTGGGCGCTACGACGTGCATACCCGCGTGGCCGCGGGTGGAATGGCCACCGTCTACGTCGCCACGGACGTCAAGCTCGAGCGCGAGACGGCCATCAAGGTCCTCCACCCGCACCTCTCCGTCCAGCCAGAGGTCCTCGCCCGCTTCCGGCAGGAGGCCGTCACGGCGGCGCGCGTGAGCGACGTCCATGTCGTCAACGTGCTCGACCACGGGGTGGAGGACGGCGTCGCGTACCTCGCCATGGAGTACGTCGAGGGACGCACGCTGCGCGAGATCCTGCGGAAGGAGGGGCCGCTGCCGCCCCGACAGGCCCTCGCCTACCTCTCCGCCATCGTCGCGGGCCTCGCCGCCGCGCACGGCCAGGGGCTCATCCACCGGGACATGAAGCCGGAGAACGTCCTGCTCTCGAACAGCGGCGCCATCAAGGTCGCCGACTTCGGCCTCGCCCGGCCCACCCACGAGTACACGGAGGCCTCCCTCGGGGCCCTGGCCACCGCCGCCTACGTGGCACCCGAGATCGTGAACAACCGTCCCGCCGACGGTCGGAGCGACATCTACTCCGTGGGCATCATGCTCTTCGAGCTGTTGACCGGGCGGCAGCCGTTCACGGGCGATCTGAACGCCGTGCTCTACCAGCACGTGACGGCCGACGTCCCCGCCCCCTCGGCGCTCCTTCCCGGCCTCGCCCTCGACCTCGACGAGCTCGTGCTGCTCTGCACGGCCCGGGACCCCGAAGACCGGCTGCAGGACGTCGTCGCGCTGCAGGAGGAGCTCCAGCACATCAGGACCACGCTCTCCGACGCGGAGCTCGACTACGGCTCCGGATCGCGGGCCGCGCAGCACACGGGCGGCACGCGCCCTGCCGGCGGGGCGGGCGTCCCGGGCGGACACCCGACGGCGGCGCTCGACCCGGATTCACCCCCCACCGAGGCCATCGGAGCCGCGGGCAATCCCACCGAGGCGATCGCCCCGGACGGCCACGCGACGCGGGCCTTCGACTCCTTCCACGACCGGACCACGGCCCTCCCGTCGCACCGCGACAGCACGAGGGCACTCCCCCGCTTCGCTCCCGGCGACGGAGGACCCGCGGCGGACGACGGCGGTGCGGAGCCCGGCGATGCCGACGGCGGCTACCCAGCCGACGACGGCCGCCCTGGCCACGGCAGCCCCGGCCGCGTCGGTCCGCACCGCCTCGGCTCCGGCTCCGCCGCCGGGACCGCCCCTCACCCCACCGCCCGGCAGCAGCGCAAGCAGGCCAAGCAGGAGCGGCGGGACTGGAAGCGCGAGGCGCAGACGCCCGTGGTCCAGCTCGGGCGGGGCACGGCGCGCCGCCGCGGTTGGATCTGGGCCGTCGTCGTCGTGCTCCTCGCGGCGCTTCTCGGCACGGCCGGATGGTTCTTCGGCGCGGGACCCGGGGCCGCCGTCGACGTGCCGCGCTTCGAGGGACGGCCGGTGGCCGACGCGGCCTCGGCCCTGGACGGGCTCGGCGTGGACCACTCGCAACGCGAGGTGTTCGACGAAGTCCTCGATTCCGGTCTCGTGGTCGGCAGCGAGCCGGTCGGCGGCACGCAGATCCGCCGCTTCCAGTCCGTCGAGCTCCTCGTGTCCAAGGGCCCCGAGCTGTTCACGGTCCCCAATCTCGTCGGCCGCGAATCGGCGCAGGCCGAGAAGGCCCTGGAGGACGGCCAGCTCGCGGCGGGCGATGTCTCGGAGCGCCACGACGAGTCCATGCCCGCCGGCCAGGTCGTCTCCCAGGACCCCGGCCCGGACGAGCAGGTCCGCCGCGGCACGGAGGTCTCCTTCGTCGTCTCCCAGGGCCCCGCTCCCGTGGACGTCCCGGACGTCACGGGACGCACCGCGGAGGACGCCGAGCAGATCCTCCGCTCCGCCGGGCTCGTCGGCGAGGACACGGGCGAGGAGTTCAGCCGCACGGTCCCGGAGGGGGCGGTGCTCTCCCAGCAGCCGGCGGAGGGCCGGCTCGAACGCGGATCGACGGTCGGCTATGTCCTCTCGAAGGGGCCGCGGATGGTGGAGGTCCCGAACGTGAGGGGACGGCAGCTGGGCGCGGCCCGCGCGGCCCTCGAGGAGCTGGGCTTCACGGTCGAGGTCACCGAGGGGACCTTCGGCATCATCTTCAACACCGTGGCCACGCAGGATCCCGCGGGCGGCACGGAGCTGCCGGAGGGCTCGACGGTCACCCTGGGCGTCGTCTAGCGCGGACCACGGGCCGGCGGCGTCGCTGACGGGCCCCACCCGGGGCGACACCGAACGTCGGGCACGGCAGGCACCGCCCACCGGTGCCCGGACAGTACGACGCCGGAGGGCGGGCCTCCGTACGGAAGCCCGCCCTCCGGCGTCGCACTGCGTGGGCTGATCAGCCCCGCTGCCCGCGCTGGGCCAACGCCCCGGCGACGAGGAAGGACATCTCGAGGGACTGGCGGTGGTTCAGCCGCGGGTCGCAGACCGACTCGTAGAGGTCGTCGAACTGCTCCTCGCGGATCGGATCCGCTCCACCGAGGCACTCGGCGACGTCGTCGCCCGTCATCTCCACGTGCAGTCCGCCCGGGAAGGTGCCGAGGGAGTCGTGGACCTCGAAGAAGCCGCGGACCTCGTCCATGACGTCGTCGAAGTTGCGGGTCTTGTAGCCGTTCTGGCTCGTGACCGTGTTGCCGTGCATGGGATCGGTGACCCACAGGACCTGCGCCCCGGAGGCCGTGACCTTCTCGACGAGGTTCGGGAGCTTCTCCCGGATGTTCTTCGCGCCCATGCGGGTGATGAAGGTCAGGCGGCCCGGCTCGCGCTCGGGGTCGAGCTTGTCGATGAGCGCGAGCGCGTCGTCGGGGCTCGTGCCCGGGCCGAGCTTGACGCCGATGGGGTTGCGGACGCGGGAGAGGAAGTCCACGTGCGCGCCGTCGAGCTGGCGCGTGCGTTCGCCGATCCACAGGAAGTGCCCCGAGGTGTCGTACGGCAGTCCCGTGCGCGAGTCGGTCCGGGTCAGCGCCCGCTCGTAGTCGAGCAGGAGCGCCTCGTGGGCCGCGAAGAACTCGGTGCGCTTGAGCGCCTCGAAGTCCGCCCCGCAGGCCTCCATGAACCGCACGGCGCGGTCGATCTCCGCGGCGAGCGACTCGTACTGGGAGTGCGCGGGGTTGGAGCGGAAGCCCTGGTTCCAGTTGTGGACCGAGCGCAGGTCGGCGAAGCCGCCCTGTGTGAAGGCGCGGATGAGGTTCAGCGTCGCGGAAGAGGTGTTGTAGGCCTTGACCAGGCGGGCCGGATCGTGGGCCCGCGACTCCTCGGTGAACTCGTAGCCGTTGACGATGTCGCCGCGGAACGCCGGCAGGGTCACGCCGTCGCGGGTCTCGGAGTCGGAAGAGCGCGGCTTGGCGAACTGCCCGGCCATGCGGCCCATCTTCACGACGGGCAGCGAGGCGCCGTAGGTCAGCACCACGGCCATCTGCAGGATCGTCTTGACGCGGGCGCTGATCTTGTCCGCCGTCGCGCCGTCGAAGGTCTCCGCGCAATCGCCGCCCTGGAGCAGGAAGGCCTTGCCCTGGGCCGCGTCGGCCAGGCGGGAACGGAGGATGTCCACTTCGCCGGCGAACACGAGCGGCGGGAGCGCCGAGAGCTCCGCCACGGCCCGGGCGTGCGCGTCGGTCCCGTGCCAGCTCGGCTGCTGCTGGATGGGCAGCGTGCGCCAGACATCCAGGCCGGGATCGGCGGCTGGGCCCGCGACGGGCTGGACGGGTGGGGTGGTTACGGCAGTCGATTCACTCACCCCTCAAGACTAGACCGCGGTCAAGCGGCGTCACATTCGGGCGTAAAGCTCGGCGGGGGCGCCGTTCACAGTGCACGCACCGCCCCTGCGTGCGCATACCGCACGGCCCCTGGCGCACGGCCGACGCGCGGGACCGGGCGGTTCCCGGCCAAGGATCAGGCCCCGTCCGGAGCACTTCCGGCGCCGGCGTCCGCGGCTCCACCGGCCTTCTTCTGCGGGTGCCGCGCCGCATGCTTCCTGGCGGCGAGCTCGGCCTTGACCGTCGCGGCGTAGACGTCGACGTACTCCTGCCCGGACAGGCGCATGATCGCGTACATGATCTCGTCGGCCACGGAACGCTGAACGAACCGGTCCTCCGACATCCCGGCATAGCGGGAGAAATCGAGCGGCTCGCCGACGATCATGCCGACGCGCCGGATGTTGGGGACCGTCTTGCCGATCGGCTGGACCTTGTCCGTGCCGATCATGGCGATGGGCACGACCGGCACGCCCGTCGCGAGCGCGAGCTTGGCGACGCCCAGCTTGCCGCGGTACAGGCGCCCGTCGGGGCTGCGCGTCCCCTCGGGGTAGATCCCCAGCAGCTGCCCCTGGGACAGGATGCGCTCCCCCGCGCCGAGCGAGTTCGCGGACGCGGCGCCGCCGGAGCGGTCCATGGGCAGCTGGTTGGTCAGCCGGAAGAACGTCGCCGTGAGCCGGCCCTTGAGTCCGGACCCCGTGAAGTACTCGCTCTTGGCCAGGAAGACCACGGGCCGGTCGACCGCGACCGGCATGAAGATGGAATCGGCGAACGAGAGGTGGTTGCTCGCGAGGATCGCTCCCCCCTCGGCGGGGATGTTGTCCAGCCCCTTGACCCAGGGACGGAACAGCACCGTCACCAGCGGACCGATGAACAGCCGCTTCATGATCCAATAAAACACGCTGTGCCTTCCACGGGTCCGGGTCTTCTCGCTGCGCCGGCGGGATGCGTCACACCACCGTCGGCTAGGCTCTTACTCTAGGCACATCACCACCCGCAGGGCATCCTCCAGCGCAGCGTTTTGGGAGCAACATGGACGACGTGGACCAGGCACCGGCCGATCCGGCGGAGCCGTTCCGCCTGCACGGGCCGCGCCCGGATGCCGTGCTGCTGGTCCACGGCTTCACCTCGGGGCCGAAGAGCATGCGCGGGTGGGCCGATCATCTGGCCGCACGCGGCTACACGGTCTCGGTGCCGCTGCTGCCCGGGCACGGCACGAGGTGGCAGGACCTGGCGCGCACGCCGCACACGGCGTGGAGCCGCGCCGTGGCCGGCGAGTTCGACGTCCTGCAGCGCAACCACCGCTTCGTCTTCGTCTGCGGGCTCTCGATGGGCGGCGCGCTCGCCCTCCAGCTCGCCGCCGGCCGTTCCGTCGCCGGGCTCGCGCTCGTCAACCCGGGGCTGACGTTCGGGGACAGGACGGCTCACCTGGCCCCGGTGCTCAAGTACGCCCTCGCCTCCGTCCCGGCGATCGCGAACGACATCGCGCTGCCCGGGCAGGACGAGGGCGCGTACCCGCGGACCCCGGTGGCCGCGGTCCACCAGCTGGGACTGCTCTTCCGTGCGGCACGCTCGGGACTCGGCCGGGTGAGCGCGCCCGTGGCCGTGTTCCGTTCCGCCGTCGACCACGTCGTCCCCGACTCCAGCATCGCCGTCCTGCGCGCGGGGCTGCCCCGCCCGCCGCGCGTCGACGTGCTTGCCTCGAGCTACCACGTCGCCACCTTGGACTACGACGCCGAGGCCGCCTTCGCGCGCACCGCCGCGTTCTTCGACGGGCTGGCCGGAGCGCCGCGGCCGGCCGGGGCCCCGGCGTGAGCGGCGCGGCCCCGGACCGCGGTTCCCGCGACGAGGACGCCGCCTGGGCGGACCTCGTGCGCCGGCTCCAGGCCCCCGACGGCCCGGCAGCCGACACGACGGACGCCGACGCCGCGGGCACGGGCGCGGACACCGGCCTGTCCGGACCGGCCGGGACCGGCACCGCAGCACCGGGACCGCGTGCGGGGGATCCGGATCCCAGCGCCCCGGGCCGGCCCGCGCCCGCTCGGCCGCCACGTGACCCGCGGACCGCGACGCCGGGTGCGACGGCCGGTCCGCGGGACTACGCCCTGGACGAGGACGAGGACGACGGGGAGTTCATCCCGGAGGATCCACCGCCGCTGGGTACGGGTGATCCGTTGGCCGTGGTCTGCTGGAGCGGAGCCGTGGGCGCCCCCTTGGCACTCCTGCTGGCGGCCCTCTTCTGGCGCGACGCCCCGGCGATGGTGTGGCTGGGACTGTGCGCGGTGTTCCTCGCGGCGGTCGGGACGCTCCTGTGGCGCCTGCCGCGGCACCGCCGCGACGACTACGACGACGGATCGCGCGTCTAGCGAACACCACTGACCCGGGCCGCGTCGCTGCCCCCGCCGTGCCGGCGCGGATCGCTGCGGGCGAGGTCGGCAGCCCCCACGAGCCCCGCATCGGCCCCGAGCTCGGCACGGGCGACGCGGGCGAAGGGCCGGTATCCCCGCCCGGTGAGGTGGCGCCGGTATCCGGCCTCCGCGGCCTCCAGCAACAGCGGCGACGCCGCCCCGAGGCCGCCCCCGATCACGAACATCCCGGGATCAAGGGCGGCTGCGAGGTTGGCCATGCCGAGCCCGAGCCACTCACCCACCTCGACGACGAGCTCGCGGCTCGCGGGATCCCCGCCCCGGGCCATCCGGGTCACGACCTCGCCGTCGATCGCGTCGGGATTCCCACCCGCCGCCTCCACGAGGGTCTGCGCGACGGGCGAGCCCGCGCGGGCCAGCTCGCGCCCCTCCCGTCCCAGCGCGTTGCCGGACGCGTACTGCTCCCAGCATCCCCGGTTGCCGCATTCGCAGCGGTGGCCGCCCGGGACCATGATCTGATGGCCGAACTCGCCGGCCAGCCCGTAGCGGCCGCGCCGCAGTGTCCCGTCGGCGACCACGGCGCCGCCGATCCCCGTGCCGAGGGTGAGGCAGACCAGGTGCGACTCCCCCCGCCCCGCGCCGAAGCGCCACTCCGCCCATCCGGCGGCATCGGCGTCGTTCGCCACCGTCACGCGGGCGCCGAGGCGGTCCTCCAGCCGGTCCCGGAGCGGCTCGTTGCGCCACGCCAGGTGCGGACTGAAGAGCACCGTGCCGGTATCGGGGTTCATCCAGCCCGCCGCGCCGATCCCCACGGGCGCTCCCGGGGCCTCCCGGTGCAGCTCGCCGACCAGTTCGGCCACCGCCTCCTCGACCTCGATCCGGCTGTGCCCGGGCGTGCTGCGGACGGCCCGCGTTCCGACGCGTCCGGAGCGATCCACGATTCCGGCGGCGATCTTCGTCCCGCCGATGTCCAGGCCGATCGCGGTTTCCGGTGCCACGGGAATGCTCCTTGGGAAGGGATGTTATGGATTCGTATGTTACTAACTGGTAAAAGCTGTGATGCAAGCCACTAGGCTGGTACCAAGAGACGGATCACCACGGCACGCCCGGCCCGTCACAACTCGAGGAAGAGGAGCGAATCGTGCGCGAAATCAGCGTACCCCCACTGGTGGTCAGCCCACCGGAGACGAACATCACGGACTTCGTCGTGCGTCAGGCCGCCTCGGCGGACAATCCCGTGCTCTTCTCGCGGCCGGACGGCGCCGAGGGGTGGATCCACATCCGTGCCAAGGAGTTCGCCGCGGACGCCTCGGCCCTCGCCAAGGGCCTGATCGCGGAAGGGCTGGAGCCGGGGGCCCGCGTCGGCATCATGGCCCGCACGCGCTACGAGTGGTCCCTCGTGGACTTCGCCGTCTGGTTCGCCGGCTGCGTCTCGGTGCCCGTCTACGAGACCTCCTCCCCGAGCCAGGTCGCCTGGATCCTGGGCGACTCCGGCGCCGCCGCCGTCGTCGTGGAGGCCGGGCGCCATGAGAACGTGGTCCGCCAGGCAGCGACGCAGGAAGGGCTCGACGGACTGCGGCACGTCTGGCAGATGGAGGGCGACGGCCTCGACGCCCTGCGGGAGGCCGGAAGGGACGTCTCCGACGAGGACCTCGAGGAGCGCCGCCGTTCGGCCCGCCTCGACTCCCTCGCCACCATCATCTACACCTCCGGCACCACGGGACGCCCCAAGGGCTGCGAGCTGACGCACTCCAACTTCGTCGAGCTCAGCGAGAACGCGCGCTCCGCCCTCCCCGAGGCCGTCTACCCGGGCGCGGCGACGATCATGTTCCTGCCGCTCGCCCACGTCTTCGCCCGCTTCATCTCCGTGCTGTGCGTCGCCGCCGGCGCCACCGTGGCGCACACTCCGGACGTCAAGAACCTGCTCTCGGACCTGCAGAGCTTCAAGCCGACCTTTATCCTGGCCGTTCCCCGCGTCTTCGAGAAGGTCTACAACTCCTCGATGCTCAAGGCCGAGGACGGAGGAAAGGGCAAGATCTTCCACGCCGCCGCCGATACGGCGATCGCGTGGTCGCGCGCCGACGAGGCCGGGAAGGTGGGGCTGGGCCTCAAGCTCAAGCACGCCCTGTTCGACAAGCTCGTCTACCACAAGATCCGCGAGGCCATGGGCGGGCGCGTCGTCCACGCCGTCTCCGGGGGCGGGCCGCTCGGCGAGCGGCTCGGCCACTTCTTCCACGGCATCGGCCTGACGATCCTCGAGGGCTACGGCCTCACCGAGACCACGGCGCCGATCACGGTCAACACGCCCCAGCGGATCAAGATCGGCACCGTGGGCCGGCCCCTGCCCGGCAACGGCGTGCGGATCGAGGAGGACGGCGAGATCCTCGCAAGCGGTGTCTGCGTCATGCGCGGCTACTTCAACCGAGACGAGCTGCGCGAGGAGGCCTTCGACGGCGAGTGGCTGCGCACGGGCGACATCGGCGAGCTCGACGAGGACGGGTTCCTGCGGATCACCGGGCGTAAGAAGGAGATCATCGTGACCTCCTCGGGCAAGAACGTCGTCCCGGCCCAGCTGGAGGACCAGATCCGCTCCGCGGCGATCGTCTCCCAGTGCGTCGTGATCGGCGACCAGCGCCCGTTCATCTCGGCGCTCGTGACGATCGACGAGGAGGCGCTCCCCGGCTGGCTGCAGCGCCACCAGCAGGCGTCCATGTCCGTCGCCGAGGCCGCGAAGCTGCCCCAGCTGCGCCAGGAGATCCAGTCGCTCGTCGACCAGGCCAACGGCTCGGTCTCCCGCGCCGAGGCCATCAAGGAGTTCCGGATCGTGGAGAGCGACTTCACGGAGGCCTCCGGGCACCTGACCCCGTCGCTGAAGATCAAGCGCGCCCAGGTGCTCAAGGACTTCGACGCGGTGGTCGAGGAGATCTACGGCGCCGCGAAGTAGCCCGGGCCGCCGACCCCGGTGACCGGGAAGGCCCCCGGACTCCCGCTGGAGTCCGGGGGCCTTCCCGTGCCGCTGCCCCGGGGGGTCCGGCCGCTACAGCGCGGGTTCGGGCGGCGGGTCCACGCCGAGCCCGAGCAGGGCGTTCTCCACGACCTCGCTCAGCGCGGGATGGATCCAGTACTGGCCCCGGGCCATGGTGTGCACGTGCAGCCCCGTGGCGAGGGCCTGGATGAGCGGCTGGATCAGGATGGAGGCCTGCGCGCCCATCAGGTGGGCCCCGAGCAGGCGCCCGCTGCGGCGCTCGGCGACGAGCTTGACGAAGCCCTCCTCGTCCTCCATGGCCCACCCGTATGCGGTGGAGCCGTAGTCCTGGACGACGGTCGTGATCTCCTCGCCCTCGCCCGCCTGCTCCCGGGCCTGCTCCTCCGTCAGGCCGACGGCGGCGATCTGGGGCTCGGAGAAGACGGCGGCCGGAACGTGGCTCCGGTCCATGGCCCGCATCTCATGAGGGTGTTCGAGGTTGTGGGCCACGACGCGCGCCTCGCGGTTCGCCACGTGCTTGAGCTGGAATGGATTGGCGATGTCGCCGAGCGCGAAGACCCCGTCGACGGGCTTCCCACCGGAGAGCACACGCTGGTATGCGTCGACGGAGAGGATGCCTTCGTCGGTGGTGTCGAAGCCTGCGGCCCCGAGGCCGAGCCGGTCCGTGTTCGGCACGCGACCGGTGGCGGCGAGCACGACGTCCGCGTGCTCCGTGTGCACGGCGCCGTCGTCATCGCGGAAGGAGACCTCGACGCCGTCGCCGGCCTCGGTGATGCCCGTGACCGTCCAGCCGAGCCTGAGCGTCCAGCGCGCGGCCGCCGCGGTGGCGAAGCGTTCCGAGACGAGCGCGTCGTGGCTGCGCAGCAGCCGCGCGGAGCGGTTCGCCTGCACCACGTCCGTCCCGAGCGCCGAGAAGACGTGGGCGAACTCGGCGGCGATGAAGCCGCCGCCGAGAACCACGAGGCGCCCGGGGAGCTTCTCGAGCCGCATGACCGTGTCCGAGGTGTGGACCTGTGGCAGGTCGATGCCCGGGATGTCCGGGAGCACGGCGCGCGATCCCGCCGCGACGACGATCCGGTCCGCGCTCAGTTCCTTCCCGGACGCCGTCACGAGCGACGTCGGCCCCGTGAACTCGACGTGTTCCTGGTAGAGGTCCACGTGCTCGAGCTCGAGGTCGCGGTAGTCCCGGCCGGCGGCCGAGATCGCGTCGATGCGCCCGAAGATCCGGTCGCGGATTCCGGGCCAGTCGACGTCCTCGACGCGCAGCCCGACGCCGAGCCGCCGCGCGTGCGCGGCCGAGGCGGCGAGGCCGGCCGGGTAGACGAACATCTTGGTCGGGATGCAGCCGACGTTCAGGCACGTCCCGCCGAAGGTCCCGCCGTCGATGACCGCGACCCGGCGTCCGTCCCAGTGCTCCGTCAGGAGCGAGTTCCCTGAACCGGAGCCGATGACGGCGAGCTCGTAGTGCGGCACGGTTCAGCCCTTGAGCTCGGCCACGACGAGGGCGGCGAGCTCCATGGCCGCCTCGCGCGTGGCGGGGCGCAGCCTCTGCAGGTCAACGCGCGAGCCCTCGGCCAGGTGCGGGTCGTAGGGAAGCCGAACCACGGTCTGGACGCGGGTCTGGAAGTGCGCCTCGATCTCCTCGACGTTCACCCCGCGGCCCGGCCCGGCGGACTGGTTGATGACCACGATCGCGCGGCGTGCCAGGTCCTCGCGGCCGTGGGCCTCGAGCCAGGACAGCGTCTCGGAGGCCAGCCGGGCCTCGTCCACGCTCGCCCCGGAGACGAGGACGACGGCGTTGGCCTTCTCGAGCGTGCCCTTCATGACGGAGTGGACCATTCCGGTGCCGGAGTCCGTCAGGACGATCGAGTAGAAGCGGGACAAGAGGTCCGTGACCGCGCGGTAGTCCGCGTCGTCGAACGCCTCGGCGACGTGCGGATCGGTGTCGGAGGCGAGCACGTGGAGCCTGGATCCCTCGCGCGAGGCGTAGCTGGAGAGCTTGGAGAAGGAATCCACCATAAAGCGGTTCTGCACGAGTTGCCGCGCCGTGTAGCGGGCCCGGCCGGGCGAGCGGTCGCTGAGCGTCCCCCGGTCCGGATTGGCGTCGAGGGCGATGACGCGGTCCTCGCGGACATGGGCCAGCGCCATGCCGAGCAGGGTCGTCACGGTCGTCTTGCCGACGCCTCCCTTGCGGGAGAGCACGGGCACGTAGCGGGTGCCGCCCTCGAGCGGGGCGGCGATCTGGTGCTCGGTGATGCGGCGCAGGCGCACGGCGTCCGAGTCGCCGACGTTGACCCGGCCGAGCGTGGCCCGGTAGAGCCACAGCCGCCAACCGCCCACGGGCGCCCGGTTCCGCGGCTGCAGGAGCCGGTCGGCGGTCAGCGCGGCGGCCGGTTCGGGCTCCGGAGCGGGCGCCGGGGCCGGCTCCGCGGGAGAGGAGGCGGAGGCCCCCTGGGCTGCGGCTCCGGCGGCCCGGCGGGCCGGGAAGACCGAGGTCGACGCGTCGGCGGCGGCCCGGGCGGGAGCACCCGACGCGGTGGGCTGCCGTTCGTCCCCGCCGACCGGCTCCCAGTCCCCGAGGCCCTCCACGGCCTCCGGCGCGGTCCCGCGCGCGGAGGCCCGCCCCGGCGTCGGCTGCGCGGCGGCGTCGTCCTCATCCCCGGTCTCGAGCACGACGTCGGACGGCACCGGTCCGGGGACGTCCACCTCGGCGGCGGAATCGGGTGCCTCGCCGGCGTCGGTCCCTCCCCCGGCCACGGGATCCCCGTCCGCACCGGTGGCGGAGGCGCCCCCGGCCTCCAGGGGCGGGGTCCCGGCGTCGTCCTGGAAGGGAGCCACTGCGTCCGGGTCAGGGGCACCGCCTCCGTCGGCCGGCGCGGCGCCGTCCTGCGGCTCCCGGACCCCGTCCGCGGCGTCCCGGCCCTCGGCGACGCCCTCGGGGCCCGGTTCGGGCCGTGCCGCGTCCGGCGCCTCTTCGGGGATGCTGCTGTGCTGGGTCATCGTGTCCTCGGTGCGTCGGGGAGGGCCGCCAGGGCCCGGGTCAGCACTCACCTTAGCGCACCGCGGGGCGGCCGCACCGGAGTACGGCCGCCCCGTCGGCTGGCGCTGCGCGAGGAGTGCCTCAGGCGGGGTCGATGACCACCAGGAGGTCGCCGCCCTGGACCTGGGCGGTGCCGTCGATCGCGAGCCGGGCGACCTTGCCGCCGGCCGGGGAGGTGATCGCGGCCTCCATCTTCATGGCCTCGATCGTGGCGACCGTCCCGCCGGGCTCGACGGTGTCGCCGACCGCGACGACCGCGGTGACGGCGCCGGCGAACGGGGCGGGGACGTGGCCGGGGTTGGCCGGGTCGGCCTTCTCGGCCGACTTCACGGTGGATTCCACGTTCCTATCGCGGACGATGATCTGGCGCATCTGACCATTGAGCGTGCACATCACGGAGCGCATGCCCTTCTCGTCGGGCTCGCTGATGGCCTGCAGGGTGGCCAGCAGGCGCACGCCCTTGCCGAGGGAGATCACGTGCTCGTGGTGCAGGGTGAGCCCGTAGAGGTAGTCCCGGGTATGCAGCATCGACACGTCGCCGTACTCGCTGCGGGTCTTCTCGAAGTCCCGCGCCGGGCCGGGGAAGAGCAGGCGGTTCAGCGTCGCCCGGCGGGTCGCCGAATCGGCCCGCAGCCCCTTCTGGTCCTCGGCGTCGAGCTCCTCGACGCGGGTCTTCACGCTGCGCCCGGCCAACGCCTTGGAGCGGAACGGCTCGGGCCAGCCGCCCGGCGGGTCCCCGAGCTCCCCGGCGAGGAACTGGATGACCGATTCCGGGATGTCGAACGCGGCCGGGTCGGCCTCGAACGCCGCCGGGTCCACGTTCATGCCCACGAGCTGCAGGGCCAGGTCGCCCACGACCTTCGAGGACGGGGTGACCTTGACCAGGCGGCCCAGGATGTTGTTCGCCGCCGTGTACATGTCCTCGATGGCCTCGAAACGCTCGCCCAGGCCCAGCGCGATCGCCTGCTGGCGCAGGTTCGAGAGCTGCCCGCCCGGGATCTCGTGCCGGTAGACCCGCCCCGTCGGCCCGGCCAGGCCCGACTCGAACGGCGCGTACAACGCCCGCACCGATTCCCAGTACGGCTCCATCGCCGCGGCCGCGGCCAGCGGGATGCCCGTGTCCCGGGCGGTGTGCGCGAGGGCCGCGACGAGGGCCGAGGCCGGGGGCTGGGACGTGGTCCCGGCCATCGAGGCCGTCGCGACGTCCACGGCGTCCACGCCCGCGTCGATCGCGGCCATGAGCGTGGCGAGCTGCCCGCCCGCGGTGTCGTGGGTGTGCAGGTGCACGGGCAGCTCGAAGCGCTCGCGCAGCGCGGCGACGAGCTTCGCCGCGGCCGCCGGGCGCAGCAGGCCCGCCATGTCCTTGATCGCCAGGATGTGCGCGCCGGCGTCCACGATCCGCTGCGCCAGGTCCAGGTAGTAGTCCAGGGTGTAGAGGTCCTCGTCCGGGTCCAGCAGGTTGCCCGTGTAGCACAGGGCGACCTCGGCGACCGCCGTGCCCGTGGCCCGCACCGCGCGGATCGCCGGTTCCATCTGCGAGACGTCGTTCAGGGCGTCGAAGATCCGGAAGATGTCGATCCCGGTCTCCGCCGCCTCCTTCACGAACGCGTCCGTGACCTCGGTCGGGTACGGGGTGTAGCCGACCGTGTTGCGCCCGCGCAGCAGCATCTGCAGCGGGATGTTCGGCAGCTCCGCGCGCAGCAGCGCCAGGCGTTCCCACGGGTCCTCGCCGAGGAAGCGCAGCGCGACGTCGTACGTCGCCCCGCCCCAGACCTCCATCGAGAACAGCTGCGGCAGGGTATGCGCGAACGCCGGGGCCGCGGCCAGCAGGTCCCGGGTCCGCACGCGTGTGGCCAGCAGCGACTGGTGCGCGTCGCGGAACGTCGTGTCCGTCACCGCCACCGCCTCCTGGGCCCGCAGCGCCTTCGCGAAGCCCTCCGGGCCCAGCTCCAGCAAGCGCTGCCGCCAGCCCGGAGCGGGCTCGTGCGAGGACGGCCCGTCGAAGGGGGAACGGAACGGCTCCTCGGACTTGTCCCCCGGGTAGTACGGCAGCTTCTCCCGCGGATCGATGCCCTCCCGGCGTTCCCCGTGGGGCTTGTTCACCGTCACGTCCGCCAGGAACGTCAGCGCCTTCGTGCCCCGGTCCTGGGAACGGTTGCCCAGCAGCAGGTCCGGGCGCGAGTCGATGAAGTCCGTCGCGACGTCCCCGGCCACGAACTGCGGATCATCCAGCACGTTCATCAGGAACGGGATGTTCGTCGCGACCCCGCGCACCCGGAACTCCGCCAGCGCGCGCCGGGCCCGGAGCACCGCCATCTCGTAGTCCCGCCCGCGGCACGTCAGCTTCACCAGCATCGAATCGAAGTGCGGGGAGACCTCCGCCCCCGTGTAGATCGTCCCGCCGTCCAGGCGCACGCCGGACCCGCCCGCGGAACGGTAGACCGTGATGGTGCCCACGTCCGGACGGAAGCCGTTGGCCGGGTCCTCCGTGGTGATGCGGCACTGCAGCGCCGCGCCGCGGACCCGCAAGTCCTCCTGCCGGATGTCCAGGTCCTCCAGCGTCTCCCCCGCCGCGATGCGCATCTGGGCCGAGACGAGGTCGACGTCGGTGATCTCCTCGGTCACGGTGTGTTCGACCTGGATGCGCGGGTTCATCTCGATGAACACGTGCTGGCCGGCGCGTTCGCCGACCGTGTCGACCAGGAACTCCACCGTTCCCGCGTTCTGGTAGTCCAGGGCCTTGGCGAACTTCACCGCGTCGGCGAAGAGCGCCTGCCGGATCGAATCGTCCAGCTGCGGGGCCGGCGCGATCTCGATGACCTTCTGGTGCCGGCGCTGCAGCGAGCAGTCCCGCTCGAAGAGGTGCACCACGTTCCCCGCGCCATCGGCCAGGATCTGCACCTCGATATGGCGCGGACGCAGCACGGCCTGCTCGAGGAACACCGTCGGATCCCCGAACGCCGTCCCGGCCTCGCGCATCGCGGCCGAGAGCGCGTCCGGCAGCGCCTCACGGGTGTCGACGCGTCGCATGCCGCGCCCGCCGCCTCCCGCGACGGCCTTGACGAAGATCGGGAAGCCGATCTCGTCCGCCGCCCCGAGGAGGAACTCGACGTCGTCGCTCGGCTCCGAGGAACGCAGCACCGGAACGCCCGCCTCACGGGCGGCCTTCAGCGCGGCGACCTTGTTGCCCGCCAGCTCCAACACCTCCGGCGGAGGACCGACGAACGTGATCCCGGCCTCGCGCGCCGCGCGGGCCAGTTCCGGGTTCTCCGACAGGAAGCCATAGCCCGGGTAGATCGCGTCCGCCCCGGACTCCTTCGCCACCCGGATGATCTCCGGCACGTCCAGGTACGCCCGGACCGGATGGCCTTCCTCGCCGATCTGATAGGCCTCGTCGGCCTTCTGCCGGTGGATCGACCCCCGATCCTCATACGGGTATACGGCCACGGTCTTCGCGCCGAGCTCGTAACCGGCACGGAACGCACGAATCGCGATCTCGCCGCGGTTGGCCACCAGAACCTTCGAAAACATGGTGCTCCTGGAAACTCAAGGGATGGACGGTTCCTGCAGCCCTCCGGCCCGGCACGCCGTCGTACTCGGGTCCAACGCCCGTGGGCCGGGAACTGATGTCACCCTACCGTGGCGCACGGCACACCCAGAAACATTGCTACGCGCCCCTCCGTCACGCACGGAAGGCCGCCGGCGACCCCGTCCGGGACGGGGCCCGGGCCCCGCTTCCGCTCCGGGACCGGGTCCGATCCGCCGTCGTACCTCCGGGCCGGGGAGACGGGCCAGCGGTCCGGGCGGCGGCGCGGCAGCGCGCGTCCCGCGCCTGTCCAGTGCCACTGCGGCGCAACCTTATGATGGACGGTGAGCCGAAACAGGGAAGCAACACAGAAGAGGTCGTGGTCCGTTCCGTGCAGGTAGTGAGCATCAGCAGTCTCAAGGGTGGCGTCGGCAAGACCTCCGTAACACTGGGCCTGGCCTCGGCGGCGCTCGCCGCGGGCACTCCCACCCTCGTGATCGACCTCGATCCGCACGCCGACGCGAGCACCGGCCTCGGCGTCCAGGCCGCACCCGGGACCGACATCGGACACCTGCTCAAGGCGGCGCGCAAGGCAGATCTGGGCGCGTCCGCCACGACAAGCCCCTGGGTGGCGCGGGCGGCGGCCGCCGATGCGGCGCGCACCCCGGTCCTGGACGTGGCCGTGGGCGGGGCCTTCGCCGGCATCTACGACCGCCCCGATCTACGCGTCCGCGACCTTCGCCGGCTCAAGACCCTGCTGTCCCGCGTCTCCGGCTACTCGCTCGTCCTGATCGACTGCCCGCCGTCGCTCAGCGGCCTGACCCGCATGGCCTGGACGGCCAGCAACTCCGTCCTGCTCGTCGCCGAGCCGAGCCTCTTCTCCGTGGCCGGTACCGAGCGGACGATGCGCGCGCTGAACCTCTTCCGCCGCGAGTTCGCGCCCGACGTCTCCACGGCCGGCGTCGTCGCCAACCGGTACCGTTCCTCCTCGGCCGAGCAGCGGTTCCGGCTCGAGGAGATGCGCTCGATGTTCGGCGGATCCCTGCTCTCCCCCGTCCTGCCCGAGCAGGCCAACTGGCAGCAGATCCAGGGTGCCGCCTACGCCGTGCACCAGTGGCCCGGGGACTCCGCGCGGCAGTCGGCCGGCTTGTTCGACGAGCTGCTCCGCAACGTCACCGACTCCGGCAGCCGCCGCAGCCGCAAGCGCTGACGCCGACTCCGTCGCGGCGACCGACGCCGAGGGACCGCCCTGGCCCAGGGGCCGCCGTCGGAGCATTCCGCACGAAAGGCCACGGCCCCACCGACTCGCGGTGGGGCCGTGGCCTCTTCTGGAAATCGGGGCGCGCCCGCGGCCCGGGGACCCAGGCGCCGTCCGGAGGCTAGCTGGCGGACTTCTTCGCGGCCCGGCGGACGCTGAGCTCGTCCTGCGGGAAGGCCTCTTCCTCGGCGGCATGTTCGCTGGGGAGCTCGGACAGGCTCCCCTCGACCTCGCGCCAGACCCGTCCGACGGCGATGCCGAAGACGCCCTGCCCGCCCTGGACGAGGTCGATGACCTCATCCGCCGACGTGCATTCGTAGACGGACGCGCCGTCGCTCATGAGCGTGATCTGGGCCAGGTCCTCGACGCCGCGCTCGCGCAGGTGGGACACGGCGGTGCGGATCTGCTGGAGGGACACGCCCGTGTCGAGCAGCCGCTTGACGACCTTGAGCACGAGGATGTCGCGGAAGCTGTACAGGCGCTGCGAACCGGAGCCCTTGGCGCCGCGGACAGCGGGCTCCACGAGTCCGGTACGCGCCCAGTAGTCCAGCTGGCGGTAGGTGATCCCCGCCGCCTTACAGACGATCGGGCCGCGGTAGCCCGCGTCCTCGTCCAGCACGGGAAGGTCCTCGGAGAACAGCAGGCCCTGGGCCAGGCCCACGGGCGGCTGCCCCGCACCGCCGCCCGACGACGTGCGGTGATCACTGCTCCGGCTCACGTGAACCCTCCTTGTCGAGGCCTCCCGCGACGGGGAAGCTTGCCTGGCACGACCGTCCGACACCGGGACGCCTCCATCCTCGGTGCCGGCCGCAGGCGTCGGCCCGGCTGTCAAATCTCTATGCCTTGACGGTACGACCGAACGGCCGTCAGGTCAAAGACCTTCAAGCTTAACTTGAGGGCGTGTCGCTAGGTCTCGAAGTCCTCGGGTTCGACGTCGGCGAGGAACTCGCGGAACTCCCGCAGCTCGGCCTCCTCGCCCTCGCTCGAACGCCCGTCGTCGCTGACGAGGACGCCGGACTCCTCCAGCACGTCCTCGGCGCAGGTCAGTGGGCATCCCACCCGCAGGGCCAGTGCGACGGCGTCCGAGGCGCGGGAATCGACCTCGACTCCGCCGTCGAACGCCAGCTGGGCGTAGAACACGGTGTCCTTGACGGCCACGAGCCGGACCTCGAGGAGCTTGCGGCCCAGCGCTTCGACGACCGAGGCCAACAGGTCGTGCGTCATGGGGCGCGGGGTCTCGATGCCCTGCAGGCTCATGGCGATCGCGGAGGCCTCCGGGGCACCGATCCAGATCGGCAGGTGCCGCGGCCCCTGGGCCTCCTTGAGCAGGACGAGCGGCTGGTTGCTGGGCAGTTCGATCCTGACTCCGACGACTTCGATCTCCCGCATGTCCGGCCTCCTGGATCCTCGTGGCGGTGGCTTCGCTTGACGTCCAGCCTAGCGGTCCCCGGGCGCGATGCCAGTGGTCGGGTGAGGACTCCGTCCCGGTCCGGCGCAACGGAGTGGGGCCCTAGTGGTCCAGACGCGAGATGGCGCCCTGCACGAGCGCCGAGTGCAGGGCCAGGCAGGCGTCGCTGATCTCGCGGGCGGTCTCGGCCGCGCGGGCGCGGGAGGAGACGTCCCGGCGCGTCGTCAGGGGGGCGACGGCTCGTTCGACGAGGCCGAGTTCGCGGTCGGCGGCGGCCCGGAACGGGCGCAGGTGACGCGGCTCGATCCCGTGTGCGGCGAGCTTGACGCTGGCCGCGACGATCCGCACAGCGTGCTCGTCGAAGCGCTGGTCCTCCTCGGCGATGATGCCGTAGGCCAGGAGCTCGTCGATGAGCTCGGTGCCTGCCCCGGTGGCCCCTTGGAGCTCGGCCCGGGTGCGGTCGCGGGTGTGTCCCGCGAGCTCATGGGCCAACTGCTCGGTCACGGTCCGCGGGGCCAGCGTGATGCCGCCCGGCAGCTGCTCCGGACGCTCGCCCCGGTCCACGGTGTCGAGGTAGTCCTTGATGACCTTGAGCGGAAGGTACTGGTCCCGCTGCAACGCGAGGATGAAACGGAGCCGGTCGATGTCTCCCGGCGTGTACTTCCGGTAGCCCGCCGCGGTCCGCTGGGGCGTGATCAGCCCCTTCTCCTCGAGGAAGCGGATCTTCGACGCCGTCGTCTGGGGGAAGTCCGCCGACAACTCGGAGAGGACCTCGCCGATGTTCAGGACCGAGGGACGGGGGGCGTCGGCGGTCGACCCGGAGGTCCGCCGGGCGTGGGACGTGGAGGCCACGGGCTACCGCTGCCCCTGGCCGCTCGAGGAGGGGACGGTGCCGGCGTAGAAGGTCAGGCGGAACTTGCCGATCTGGACCTCGGATCCGGTGCGCAGGCCCACGGCGTCCATGCGGTCGTGGTTGACGTAGGTGCCGTTGAGGCTGCCGGCGTCGACGACTTGGAAGCCGCCCTCGCCCCGCCGGAACTCGGCGTGCTTGCGGGAGACGGTGACGTCGTCGAGGAAGATGTCGGCCTCGGGGTGCCGGCCGGCCGTCGTCAGCTCCTGGTCCAGGAGGAAGCGGGCACCTCGGTTGGGCCCGGAGTGGGCGATGAGCAGGGCGGATCCGACGGGCAGCGCCGACACGGCGGCCCGTTCCTCGGTGGACAGCGGGACGTCGGCGGCCGGCCCGTCGGCCAGGGGAGGCAGGCTGATGCTGGTGGTCTCCGCCACCGATTCGCCCGGTACCCGCCCGGCGTCTCCCAAGCTGTCGTCCACGGCCATCAAGGTTCCTCCCTCATCGCTCCCATATGGCACCCCGGAACCGTCCGGCGCAACGGGCGCCCATGACCCGTTTCCGGCGTTCCTGCTCATTCCAGCCTAGCCTACCTTCCGGTCCGCTGCTGCGGCAGACCGCCCCCGGAGCCGCGAGGCGTCCGGAGCGGTCGGCTGGACCAAAAAGGCCCCTGCCGGACCTTTCGGTTCCGGCAGGGGCCCTTGCTGGTCGGGCTAGCGGGATTCGAACCCACGACCTCCTGACCCCCAGGTGGCAGGAACAAGGCTCATAGCCCACCTGACCAGGGGTTTTGCGTTTCAGGAGCGCGCTCTGCGCGTCACATTTCGCAGGGTTTGCAGGTTGTTGGTCACCTAATTGGTCCACTTCATCCACGGCGGCGGATGTACCGAATTAGCTGGCCTCGTTGCCACCGGCCTGGCTGTCCTGGACCACCTGAACCTCGTCCTGACGGAGCAATGCCCTGGCCGTGTTCGCTGCGTCACAGGCAACCAGTGAGACGCGGCGGAGCATCGGCCGCAGAGCGTCGCGTGCGTCTTCCCACCTCGCCGACCAACTGTCCTGTGTGCGTTGGCTGTCGAGCTGCGCGATCACTGAATCGAGCACGGATGAGTCCAACGAGTCCGCCAACGCGATGAAGCGGCCGGCATCAACCAAGTCGTGCTTCTGCGGCTGGTTGAGTGCGGCAAGCAGGTCGCTGTGCATCTGGGAAAGCCAACTTCCTGCGGCCTCCCGGTCGACGAGGGCTACGGCTTCCAAATCAGCAGAAATACTGCTCCATCCAGACCCGCGCGGCCCGTGGACCTCAACGAGCCTTCCTTGCTTGAGCCAACGGACTGCCAGGTCGGGATAGAGCTTCACGAGCGTGGAAGGGAACGGTTGGGCGTGAGGAACGAACTGGTGACAGGTTCGGTTTAGGCCGCGAGTGTGAGCGGCTCGGTTAGCTTGGCTTCGAACTCGATGGGCGTCAAGCCGCCGAGGGTGTCCTGGGCGCGCTGGCGGTGATACTTCCGCTCGATCCAGACGACGATCGCGAGCCGCAGCTCCTGCCGAGTTGCCCACCGCTGCTGGTTGAGAACGTTCGTCTGCAGCAGCGACCAGAACGACTCCATGGCCGCGTTGTCCCCGGCGGCGCCGACTCTGCCCATCGATCCGACCATGTCGTGACGGCGCAACTCGCGGGCCATGGCCCGGCTGCGAAACTGGCTACCCCTATCGGCATGCAGGATGCACCCGGCAACCTCACCGCGGCGGGCGACGGCGTTTCGGACGGCGTCGACGGCGAGCTTCGCGGTCATCCGATCCGAGATGGAGTAGCCGACGATCCGGTTGGAGAACACGTCTTTGATCGCGCAGCAGTAGAGCTTGCCCTTGGCAGTCCAGTGCTCCGTGATGTCGGTGAGCCAGAGCCTGTTCGGGGCGTCGGCGCGGAACACACGCTGCACGTGATCGTCGAACACCGGCGGCCCGGCCTTCTTGCCCTTCCCGCGTCGCCGCCGTTGCGCCGAGGAGAGGATCCCGGCCTGCGAGCACAGCTTCCACGCCGTGCGCCTGCTCATCCGCCACCCCGCTCGGCGGGCTTCGTCGGCGAGGTATCGGTAGCCGAACGTCGGGTCGTCGTAATGCGCGTCGTGCAGCGCGTTGATCCGATACGCGCGGAGCACGTCGGCATCCCTGACAGGGTCGCCTCGCCACCGGTAGTAGGGCTGGCGGGCGAGCTTGAGGACCCGGCACGACACCGTCACGGGGATCCCCGAGTCGGCGAGCTCAGATACGAGCGGGTAGGTCATTTTGGGGAGCCACCGAGTTTCAGGTTCGCCTGCGACAGATACGCCGCCGCTCGCCGGAGGACCTCGTTCTCCTGCTCGAGTAACCGGATCCGCTTCTTCAGTTCCCGAGCCTCGGCGGCGTCCGCGGCGGTCTGGCCGGGACGGTTGCCGTCCTCGACATCGGCTTGACGGAGCCAGTTCTGCAGGGTCGCTTCGCTGATACCGAAGTCGGTGGCGATCTGTTTGATGGTGACGCCGCTCTCGCGGCTGCGAGCGACCGCGACAACGTCTTCGCGGAACTCTCTGGGATAGGGACCGGGCATGATGACATCCTCCCCGTCAGCGCCTCCCGGCACTAACGATCAGTTGTCACCGATTCGTTCCTCACGCCCGTTCGATATCGCTCTCGTTACTTAACAGAAACCCACGTACGACGCTAGCTCCTCGATTCCCGAAAGAAAGATGGTGAAGCAGATGATCTACGGCACCGAATGGGCGACCCTCTGGCCACCCCTCTTGTCGCGCTTCATCTACAACGTTCAATAGCCAATCGGTAGAGAGGTTCATCGCGATCTCATCCGTGATGTCAGTCGACAGGTAGGACAACCAACCGAGAAGTATGTCGAGGTTGTGAAGCTGGTAGCGCTTCTTGGATTCGAGCGACCTCGTGGCGGCCACCCAATCGACCTTCTGCATCGCAACGAGCACAGCATCCGCGAGCTCGCGAAGCGCGGGCTCCTTAGCCTCCATGAACGCCGCGCGAACACCATCTGACTCGTGCGGCTCGCGCTTGGCGTCTTCCTCGTCGGCATCGCTCGCCGACGGAGCATCAGCAAGCATCGCGACGATAAGCATCGTGCCGAATACCCAATCTGAAAAATTGCTGGCCGCGTCTGCGAGGTCGCGCTCCATTGCTTCGCGTATCTCATCAGCGCAGACGTCAAACACGATCACTGCCGTCTGCGGGGAGATCGAAGCAAGCGCGTCGACAAAGTCGTAGATTTCGAAGGGATGGGATCGAGAGTCTCGCATCGATAGCCACTCCTTGAGCGCCCCTGCGTCTATTCCGCGTTCAAACTCAGCGCTCCACGCAAGTAGATCCCCCGTGCGCCAATCCGTGCACAACTCCTGGATGATATGTGTCCAGTCCATCGCTGTCTGGCGACTACCTGCGACAGAGACTCGCTCAGCAATCACCGATGCCGGAATCGAGTTGCGGATGCGCTCGTAAGCGGCCTCGTGGCTTGAGCGCAAGCCGCTGAACATCCATTTGTATCCGTTTGCTTCCTCCGAGGTCATGGCCGGCAGCCAGTCGATGATGCTGTCTGCGAGCTCCTCGGCGGCCTGGTCGGACAACTTGCGGAACCACTCAGAGGTCCACACGAGGTTGAGAGCGACGCCGCGGTCGCTGCCAGGAGATGCTCCGAGGCACTGGTCTACCAGGGCCTCGGAGACCTCCTCGTCCACGAGGGCACTCGCCCATTGATATCTATAAGTGTCGATCCGATCGAAGACTCGGAGAAGCCAAAACTTACCCGCCGCGTCCACCCGCACGTCGAGCAAGGCGGCCCGGACGCATTCGCGCACGATCGCTCCGATTCCTGACTCGGCCCGGAGCCCCAAATTCTGAAGAGCACGCTCAGCGATGCGAATATGCGACGCGCGTATACGGTCGTCTTGCTCACGAACGAGTCTTGAGTTGGACAGAAAGAGAAGCGCACGATCAATGCGTTCCGTGTCCAGCACGCCGTCAGAGGAGAAGCGCGCTCCTCCAATCTTCATTGCCGTTGAGTCGAGTTCACCTCGCGTGACACCGGCGTCGCGAGAGGTCATCTGTCCGACGCAAACGAAGGCGAACACCAGCGCGGCATCAATGTTCTCAACCGCGCGATCCAACGTGCCAACGATGCGGCGTTCGCCGCCGGAAGCAACGAACATGTATAGCCACGGCTCAGTGGCCGTGCGAGCCGCAAGCTCGAGGCGCTGTTCGGGGGTATCGGAGAACGCCGACCATCGGACTCGATCGTCAAGCTCAGTCATTAATGGGCCAATCGTGTTCAGATTGGCGCGACAGTACGCATGCAACGTAGCGACTGCCTGATTGGCAAGGAGCATCTCGCCATCACGCGGTTCGAGCTGCTCCGTCGAAACCAAGAGCACCGCATGACCATCATCGACAGAAGACTCGAAGGCCGCGATCACATTGCGATCAATAGCTTGGGCATCATCGACGACTGCAAGCACGGGGCCCCGCATTCGCGTCAACTCCGCTACGTCTGCTGGGGTCGCCACTCCAGCCTGTTTCAACTCGACTACCTGCCACCCATCGCGATTGAGTCGACGTGCGGCATGAAAAGCCGTCACCGATTTTCCGGTGCCGCTCGACCCCGAAAGAGTCGCAAACCTCGAAGCCAAAAGCCGCTCAGCCAGCCTCGGCGCAGCCGGCAACTCAGGGCATGCGTTCACATCCGTAGGACGAAGTCTCTCTCCTCGCAGTGCCGCGAGAAAACTTCTACTGCGTGCGAAGGTGACGTGCTTCCAACCCGCCAGCGGGTCCGGTGGCACGAGCTGGGAGGCGACATCTGATAGAGCAGTGTCGGCTGTGCTTCTGATTGCGCCTTCGCCGGTTGCGGACGGTCCGACTCGAACAACGGGCCACCGCTCTTCCAATGGTGCCAACAAAGACTCCACGACCGCTGCGTCGCTTCCGCTGTATCCGAGTACGAGGAGTGTTCGGGGTCGATCCGATAAAGCGACGACGTGATCGAGCACTTCGGACGAAACCACGCCGTCTTCGTCCGGTAGGACCCAATCGTCCTCAGGATGAGCAGCATCGCCGTGCGGCTTGTGGAGCACACCTGTTGGCAACGCCACGCCGTACATGTGCTCGTAGGCACGTTCTACACAGGTGTCCCAGTTGAACGAAACCACGCCCTCGATGTGGCCACTGTTCACGAGACGGGCGAGATCGAAATGGGCACTTGACGGGTCGCGATCAGCATCGAGCGCCGCGAAAGCTGTCTGGAAAGCGGTTCTGACGAGTGGGAAAGCTCGGACCAGCCGCCACCCTTCATCTAGTGCGCTGCGACCTGAGCTCAGGACCTCCTTCGCGCTACCCGCGATGCCGGTTCTCTCGCGCAGCGCGATAAGCGCCTCCGGGACGTCCTCGATTGCCTGCCATAGAAGCGGGGGAAGCTGAGCCGTCATCGGGTAGCCACCGGCAGAAAGCCCGGCGCCAACAACCGCGAAGGCGCCGAACGAGCGGATCATTCCAACCGCCTGAGTGGTGTCTGCAGTCATCATCCGATTCCTATGCCTAGTCCGTCGAATCGAAGACTGACTGCGATGTACGCCTCGGCAGTTCCCATACGAGCCACATAAGGGAGGCTCAGATTAGCCATTCCCTCGGACTCGCTCTCGCGCGCGATCCCGTATCTGCTCGCGCAGCCGCGCGCGAACTTCATCATGAATCGTGGTCGAAACCTCTTCCGCAGTTTCGACGGACACGACAAGCGCGTACCGGACACGATTGCCTGCGCGGAGTCGTTGCGCATCATCCATGCACTCGATGTGGATTGGGAATCCGGCACCGTCGCCGAAGACCATTGCCTGAGTGCCCTGTACGAGTTCGTGTTGCAGGCTTCCGCGGCGCACAGCGAAGTGTTCCCCCTCTACGCGGTCGCCTGCGGCAAGATGGGTGTCTGGTGTAGCGAAGTAGACCTTTGCCGCGCGGTAGCGCTTGAGCTGACCGGCTGTGGGGGCGGCATAAGCGAGGGTGATCGTGAAGCGATGCCATGCAGAGCGCGACCGCAGCGACGGGGGAAGCGGAAGCTCATATGTATGGCGCTGATCGCGCGCTATGAGGCCCCCTGCTATGAGCACAGCGCGATTGGTTGCCGCGCGGCCAAGCCGTGCCGTGTCGAGCTTGCCGTAGCCGAGCAACAATGACAGCTTGCGTCGAACGTCTTGGCCCGTGAGCCCGAGTTCGCGACGTAGGCGCGTCTCCCATTCGCCCCAGCTACTTGCGTGCGCGAGGAGGGCTCGCACGAGCAACGGGTGGTAAAGCGGGTCGGGCAGAGGCGCGTCCTCTGCATCGCCAGTCCCGGATTCGAGGATGTCGAACAGTCTGCTCGCCTCCCGAGTGACCAGGGCGGTGGCATTGCTCGTCCCAAACGTGAAGACCGTGCTGTTCGTCGCGCCTCCCCGACCGGGGCTGGCGACCTGGAGCCCCGGTCCCGTGACTCCCGATGGAGCGATTTCCAGAGTGGTCTGCGCTTCGCCAGGCGTGTGAACGGGCCGGAGGTAGACGGCTCGTCCACCGATGTGATGGACGTCAGGCTTGATCGAGCGGTCGACACCGGGACCGGTCGCGCTGTAGTGCGACGGCGCTCTGGGACTTGTGATGTCCCAGACAGTATCCGGGAGCTCAATGTCACCATATCCATCTTCATGAGTTGCGCCGACGGTGAGCGAGTTGAGTGCATCACCAGGCGGCAGGATGCCACGGAGCAAACTCGTTTCGTAAACGGCGCGCGTCGCGGCCTTCCGCACCGTCTCGACATCAGGCGAGTCAGTTGCGGGAATCGAGATCGCGTCGTGGTGATTGCCTGCGCTAACGATGAACAGCAAGTTGTAGTCGTTCGCGAGCCAATCCAGGAGTCGACCGACTGGGCTCATCCGTCGAGTGAGCGCTCGCGTTTGCGCGCCAATGGAGAGGTTGACGACGCGAACACTCGGAGCAGTCGCCGGTCGTCCGGATTCTCCCACTTGCATGCGACGGATCGCACGGTGCAGAAGGTCGGGTAGCAGTCGGTCCGGCAAGACTTGTTCATGCCCGGTGTGGAACTCGTGTGGGCGCATGATCGGCCGAACGTACAGCTTGCGATCCAATGGCTCACCGGGTGCGGAAAGGTCACCGTGGATGATGAGCGATGCCATCGCCGTCCCGTGGTGGCGGGCCGCCATCGCATAGTCCTCGCCGATCCCGTCGGGGTCATCGACCGTGAGTCGGCCCGCCAACGCATCGTGGTTCTGGAATGGCATGCCGTCCAGCAGTGCGACACGTGGTAGTCCTGCTACTTGCTCGCCGATGGGAAGTTGCACCTCAGCGACCGGGTCCAGCGTCGCTGGAGCAACGTTCATCGGAGTGAACGGGCTGACGAACATCACCTCATCGGTGGTGAGGAGGCGGATAGCCGTCGCTCCGTCTCGGAGGACGGCCTCGACTTGCTGGATCGGCAGCTCCGCCAGGATGGCGTGGTAGCTGATCTCTCCGATCTGCGAGCGGTCCAGGATGGTACCGCCGCTCGCGGTGATGACTTGTTCCACGTGGGATTCGGCGGCTGTTCGCTGTGACGGATCGCTCCGATGCCAGAGTTCGACCTCGACTTTCACGGCGCTGATCGATTGGCCGACGATGGAGAGGGTTTCTTGCCATCGCTCGCGCAGTCCAGTCTCTCGAATGCGGTCTTCCGCGCTCCATCGCCGGATCGCTGTCAACTGCAGGAAGGCGTCTTTGAATTTCCCCAGCCCATACTCGAAGGAGGCAGTCGGGTTCTCCTGCCACTTGCGGAAGAGTCGCACCAGCTCGTCGATCGCCTTTGCGTTCGACATCACAAGGTATAGCGAATGCTTCACCGACTTTTCGGTGCGTCCTGTCTCTCGCTCTGACATATGGAAGTCGTCGTCGGGATCGACCTCGTCGCCGACAAGCTCAGACAGGAACTCCAGCCCTTCGATGCGCTTAATGGCGTTCTGGAAGTCCTTCACACTTCCTGCGAGGTCGAAGACGACGACTAACTCGGGATCAACCTCGTCAGGCATGTCCGCCGCGAGTCGCGCCCGCTCGGCGTCGAATGCCGCCGTGAGTTCGCGAAACTGAGGAGACAATCGCTCACCCTGGCGCCGAGCACCCGGCTTAGTGAGACGCGGCATGTCCCGGTTTGGTTGTGAGGGCCGATCAACGATGACTGGCGGTCCGAATGCCAGGAGCGGCCTGCGCTCCGCGGTCACCCCGCTGCCTGACCACGCCTATGTTCAAGACGTTCCTGCACAATACGACGCAGGTTGCTGTCCGGTAACTCCAATACGGCCCGACGACGCACGTCGAGAGCGAACTCCTCCAGCTCGGCATAGCTGGCCCCAGCCAGCTTGTCGGCCAATGTGCGCGGCGTGAAGCCAAGGTCACCGCCGAGCCTGACTGCGAGACTTTCCAAGAACCTGGTCGCCTGTGCTCTGCTGGGTGCGTCAAGCTCCGCACGAATCTGGAAACGCCGCCAAGCAGCACGATCAAGCAACTCGCTGTGGTTAGTCGCTCCAACGAAGATCACATGCGCAGGGAGTCGATCGATCTGGAGCAGCAGCGTCGATACAACCCGCTTGATTTCACCAGTCTCGTGTTCATCGGACCGTTCTTTCGCGATCGTGTCCAGCTCATCGAAGAACAGAACACATCGCCGGGTCCGGGCGAACTCAAAAGCGTTGTCGAGCCGGGCGGCAGTCTCACCGAGGAAGCTCGACACAACACCCTCGTAGCGGATGACGTAAAACGGAAGCATCAGCTCGGCGGCGATCGCCTCAGCAACGCTGGTCTTTCCGTTGCCCGGAGGCCCGGACAGCAGAAGACGATTTCGCGGTTCGATCCCGTAGCTGCGTAGCAGCTCAGCCCGCTTCTGCTCTTCGATCAGCTCGGTGACGACCCGTTGGGGTACAGAGGCGAGTTCGATGTCGCTGAGCCGACGTGTCGGAACAACCTCTTGGACGAGGTCACGGATCGCTGCCGCCCTGTCATCTCGGACGTGGCTCTGCCCAGTTGTGGTGATGATCTCTGAGAGACGATCCGCCAGGAGATGATGCTGGTTGGCGCGCTCCTCGGCGATGACAGCCTCAACGAGCACCCGGAATCGGTCTTTATCGCCCCTACGTTCGGCCTCAACGAGGTCGAGGAGCAGGTCCGCTCGTGCCATGTCCCGCCTCCTCAGCCGCGTGTGGTGTCATCTGGTCCGATCTTACCGTTGACAGCTCCGAGGCTACCGAGGCGCACCGACACAGATGCAGCTAGCGGCAGGACAAGCGTCGAGGGCCTCAGATGCCAATTTCGGATTACGCGTCCACCGCCTTGGCCTGGCGAGCACGCCGCCGGGTGAGTGTCTCTCCGATGCGGGCATGGGTCAGGAGAACCAGGCTGACGGGTCCGATGATGGTCAGCTTCATCGAGTTCCAGATGCACAGGAGAACCAGGAGGTGCAGCCATCCGGGCCCACCGTCTTCGATGAGATCTCGGAAGGCGGCTGCGCCGAGGAGGTACGGAATGGCGAGAAGCATCGCCGGGACGCCCCACTTGAGTCCGCGGCGGGTGCGGATCGCATCGAGGAGCCGGTTGGTGGGCATGTAGCGGCGCAGGAAGTTGCGGGTGCGGACGCTGAGGGTCCAGATGAGTCGGAGCATGGCGGAGTCCTGTCATGGTCTCGGCGACAAGAACCTTGAAGGACTCACCCGCAAGCGGTGGAGCCATACTGTCGCGACGAGCGACAGCACATATTTAGAGGCCGCCTCGTCATCCACTTTAGAGCCTCTAAGCAGCGTGTTGCATGAACTTCTCGCGGAGCCGGTCATAACCATCACCGGCTATTAGCTGCCAACTGAATCGGAAGATGAACATCAGCGCACCCCGGAGGGCTTGCATCAAGTGTCGTAGCTGTTCCGCTTCTTCTGGTGTGCCTTCATCGGCATGCTTCAGCTTCTCTGCTGCGTTCCGAACTTTCACGAGGCTCAGCGCGACCAACGGCTCCAGAGTCGAGTTCTCCATGGGAGGCTGTCCTGCGTATGCGAAGCACAGCGCTGTCCCACGTTTCGTCGGTACTCGCTGTCCGTTTCGCTCGAACACGAGAGTCTTGTCATCGGGCAAGCTCGAGTCGATCCAGGTCAACACCTCTTGAGTGGTGAAGGACATCCGCAACAATCGGTCGATGAACTCAACCAGGCTAGACGCGGCCTGGGAGACGCCATCGTCAGAGTTGGCAAGCGCGTGCTCAAACCCACGGAGCTTTCGTGCGAGAACATCGCTGAGTTCTGCTGCACGGCGCTGGACCTCATTGTCGAGGAACCCGCGCATCATCGTGGACAGCTCCGACACATCTATGTCGAGTGTGGTGGCTTCGTCATCTCGTATCGGAAGATTCAGCTCAATGAAGTCCATGTCGCGCTTATCGAAGAATGCGCCGATCTGTTGATCGATCTGCAGCGCGCTGTTCAGGAGCACTGCCTGGGCTTCTGTGAGTGCGCCAAGGCTAGAGCGTTCCTGCGCCGAAAGCGGAAGAACGGCATCTTCAATGGCTTGCGCGAGCGGCATCGCGGCCCGAAGCAGACGGCGCGATCCGACAAGAAATAGGGACCAGTCTTGTTCGACAGCCGACTTCAGTCGGTCAAACGTCTTGGTTCCAAGGAGCCGGTTCATGAACCGCTTGCCGTTTCCGTCTTTGTACCGCGCGGCGTAGCGCTCGACTCTGGTCTTGAGCTCAGATTCGTTGAACTCTAGGAACTTCGTGACTCTCTCATCTGGAACACCGTCGGGGAAGAACTGCTCGATACGAACAACGATCCGATCAAACCGGCTCTCCCAGTCTTGTTCTTCGGAGTCATCCAACAGATCGTGGAGCGTGGCCACTCCGACATCGAGCGCTTCCGGCAGCCAGTCGGGTATCCCCAAGAGTCGGTGTACTCGTGAGGGAATACGTCGCAACTCGCTTGCGATAGCCGAGCGATGCTCGGATGCTGGTTCGTCCTCTTGCACTGTCTGATCTCCAATCCCGGTTCCGAGGTTGGAGCTCGTTCCCGACGCTGCTAATAGGTGGTGAGAATCACAGCTCGATTCTACCGAGGGGGTCCGACATCGCGGCCCTGACGAGCCCGTGTCGCAGTAGACACCACGCGCGAATCAGAGGCCTCCGAGGGCAACACCTGACGACGTGCGGCGAGAAGGAACTTCCATACGCGATCGAGTCAAGTCGTGTAGTTGGTCGTAGGCATTCCGGGCGCGGGCCTCGTCGATCTTCTGCCTGGTCGATTCCGCTGCGCCAAGCGCTGACGTAGTCGTGACGCCGTAGCGGTCGCGATAGGCAGCAATCACCGTCGCGCATTGCCGCCAAGTCGCACTCTCCCAAGGCTCTGTGGGCGGCGTGCCGAGGGCTGTCAGCCAAGGCTCTGCGTTGGTCACCGCGGTGTCGAGGCAGAAAACGGCTCGTTGCTCGATAAGCATTCGTCGTTCATCGAGCGCACGCCGCATCTCTGGCGTCATAGCGCCAGTGGCCTCCGGGACGAGCCCAGCGATCAGACGTGGCGCACGGCGAGTACGCCCGGAGCCAGCGGGGCGTGCGGTAGCGCGTTCGACACGGTGATGGATGACAGAGGCAAGATCGTCGGCATCGCCGAGCGGCCGGGCCTGGATCAGGCGCGGAAGCAGGGCGTCGATGTTGTGGTGGTTGGCTTCTGCACGTCGGAGTTCGGCAGACAGCGCACCATAGGCGTCGGAGGCCAGGACATCATCGGTCTGCTCGTCAGTGAGACCGGATGCGCGAAGGAGCCCGGCCCAGCGGTCGTGTTGGGCTGCTTGGGCGATGGTTTCGTACTCGGCCGCGAGCTGCGCGATCGAGCCCCACCGTTCCTGCTCCGCAGTGATGCTCTCGTGGGCGGAGAGCTCGGCACCGACATGCTGGAGCACTCCATAGAGGACAGACCTCGCGGTGGCGTCGGTGTTGTCGCTGGGGTGCGGATGCCGATGGTCGTGGTCGGGCTGGTCGGTGACGACGTAGGCGTGGTTGGCGTGGCGGCCGCGGGTCATGGCGACGTAGAAGTTCTCCCGCGTCGTCGTTGCCGTCACGACAGTGTGGGCGGTGTCGGTGGTGACGCCTTGCGCCCTGTGCGCGGTGACTGCGTATCCGAGATCCAAAAATTCTGAGGCGTACGCGGCTGGCAGGATGATCGCACCTCCGAACCGGCGTCCGTGGGGACGGATGGTGATGGAGCCGTCGTCTCGGACGTTGGTGATCTGCCAGCGGTCGCCGTTGCGGACCCAGGTGTGTCGGTTGCGGAGCCTCCGGTCGTTACGACGAGTGATGACCGTGTCGCCGACGGAGGCGGTGCTGCCATCGTGCAGTTCGATCTCCTTCACTGGGGTGATGGTGCCGTCGATGATGAGGTCAGCACGGGCCCGGTTGTTCAGGGCGGTGACGGTCTCGTTCGTCTCGGCGATCAGGATCGACGCACGTCCGTTCTGGGTGTCGGCTCGCCAAGCCACATAAGCAGCGTCGGTGATGGTGTCGGCGTCGCCGTCGTGGATTCGTTGGTGGTCGAGGTAGGTGTCGATGATGTCGGTGCGTCCGTGCCGCAGGCTCAAGGAGGCGGTCTTCTCCCACTCGTTCGTGAACCGGTGAATATCGACCAGCTCGGGCGCATCGTCACGGTCGGAGACGAGGAGGTTGAACGCGCCGCCGGCGTCGACGGATTGGAGCTGGGCGTAATCACCGACCAGCAGCACCTTCGCCCCCGCCCGCGCCGCTGCATCGGTGATGTGGTCGAGGGAGATGGTTCCGGCGAGGGAGGCTTCGTCGACGATGACGAGCTGACCGGCTTGGAAGGTGGTGCCGTGGAGGGTGTGGTTGCTCCACCATTTCGCTGTGTTCTCGGTCGCGATCCCGAGGTCCTCCGCCAGCACCGCAGCAGCGACCGCAGACGGTGCGAGGCCAACGACAGAACCTCGTCCGTGTTCGGTCTCCCATGCCTGCCGCAAGGCGGACATAGCGGTGGTCTTCCCCGCCCCGGCGGCGCCGACGAGAACATCGATCTGGCGGCCGGAGACGGCGATCGCGGTGAGGGCTGCGGCTTGGTCGTCGCTGAGTACCCGACCCTGCCGATCCGGATGAGTGGTGACCTTTTCGACTGTCTCCAACGCCACGGTGGGTGCTGTGGTGGTGCGGGATCTTTCCAGGAGACGGTCTTCGGCGTCGAGGAGGGTTTTTGATGAGTAAATGTTGGCGTGCGCGGGCCGGAATCTGCTCGACCCATCCGCCCGTTGAAACAGCACCGGGCTCGACGCAAGATCCGGCGGCGACAGACGCAGGGATGCTTGTTGGGCAGCGTCGGCGACCATCCCGGTGATCGCCTCCCGATCCTGCATCGTGGCGAACCGCCATCCCATCAACTGCCGGGATGCCTCGGCGTGCAGATTCCAGCGCTGCCACGTCGAGCGCCGCTCACCGACCGCCTCCATCACCGCCAGCCCGATCTCACCGATCATTTCCAGGGGTACGTCGTCGGCGCGCAGCACCAGCACGGATGCATTTGTGGCGAGCTCGCGTGCCCAGCCGGTTGCGTCCTGGCCGAGGATGCGGCGAGCGCGGCCGCGCCAGTCGGTGGTGAGTTCGGCGAGTGAGTGGATCTCTTTCTCGGGGCGAGTGGCGAGGGTTGCTTGGGCGCGGAGTTTCAGGACGGTCGTGGCGGTGGGTTGCTTACCGTGCTGAGCGACGTAATCGGCGATGAGTCGTTCCTTCTCCTCCTCGATGTGCCTAGTTCGGGTGGAGAACTCGTCGATCAGTTCTTGTGGGACGCCGGTGATTTCCCACGCGGGGCTCCGGTCGCGTCCGCGATCTCGGGCTTCCCAGGTCAGGCCGAGGGTGCGGGTGAGCTGATCGGCGAGGACCGCGTTGTACATCTCCGAGATCGCCACCACCGCCTGATGCATCGGCCGCCCTGCCAGCGTCCGCCACTTCCCGTCCTGCACGGTGAAGACCTTGTTACTCACCACGACATGGGTATGCAACTGCGGATCACCAGCCCGGGAGTCGTAGTGATCGAACGCTGCGGCGGCGACGCCTGCGACATCGACGTGTGCAACCGCCCCGTCGGGGCCAGTTGCACCCACCCTGGTCGATGCAACCTCGCGCTCCATGAACGCAACCAGCTCTGCAACCGCCGCGTGATGCGCGTCTGCGATCAGCGCCTGCGTCCCGGCATCGGCGACAGCCCAGAGCGCGGAGACGGACTTCGGGACGCTGAACGTGTAATCGAACCCCGCCACCGCACGCCGCGTGCCACGCTCGGCCTCTTCGGCTTCGATCTGCACGATCTGCTCCGCCCGTGCGGACGGCCCCAGATCAACAGGCAGGGCTTTGGTTCGGGTCTCGATCCGCTCGCTGACCGACGCGAACTGCTGATACGCCCGCCCCAACGAAGCCTCGGTGATCGGGTCGTGGCCCATACCGATCAGAAGCTGAAGCTGCGCCTCACTCACCTGCGCACCATCGTAGAGCTCGCCACTCCCAAGCGCCGAGAGCCCGGAACCGAGCCAGTGACCGGGCGGGTTCCCTGCCTCGGCGTAGTACCGCGTCAACGGCGTCGAGAGGGAACGGTCACCATCACCGGCAGCGACGGATCGCAGAAGGTACTTGTAGCCGTCGCCGGCAGACATCACGCGCATCGAGACCGTCATGCCGGTCAGGTGGTCGCGAAGCTACCACCAGCATCGGCCGATGCATTCCCACTAGACGTTCACGAAACGCTCCCAATCGCGAGTGTCTTCGACACCACTCGCGCCGTCTCTATTTATAGTCAGCCATTCCTTTGATGAACCGTCTTCGGTACCCCATCCGAAAGCCCTCTCTACGTCGCGCCGACGAGGTTCTTCCCCGTAGGTGACGACGAGGACCCTTGGCTTCACCTCACGGTCAATGAACTCCGAACGTAAAGCGGAGTTCACTGGATGATCTTTGAACGAGTATCCGATTACCAGCCAATCTTCGGCGTTGGAGAGTCCATCAGAGAACATCTCGTACGCGAGGCTAAAAGGGAAACGCGCCACATGCTCTGCTTTATCTCTTCTATTCGCCAGCACCACGACCGGTCGAACATTTGTAGTTTGTTCACGAACAGACCGCCACTGATCTCCGTCTTCGAGCAACTCCCTGGGCAGCTTTGCGTATATCTTGCGATCACGCGTCGCCCAGAAAGTGAGCGACCCGTGCAGGTGGAGCAACCTGACTCTCTTGCCGTCCGGGAACTCACCGCTGCTTGACCGAAGAGCCTGAACCGTGTGTGTGATTTCACCGTCCGCGAGGATGTTCACACGACGGTACCCGTGCCCCATGTCGACTAGATCCGACTGGCACGTTGCCAGCAATGAAGCGAGAAGAAGCGTGTCGTAGTTGAGATTCCCGATGGTCACACGTCCACTGAAGGAGGTCGTGACCGCCTCGACAAGTCGGTGCAGATTCTCGGCCTCATCCACGTACGCGTGGGACCTCTCCGCGATCACCTCGAGGACGTGCGACACACCCGTGTCCCGCACCTGCTCGGCGAACCTGGTAACTCTTCGTATCGCCTTCCGAAGCTTCTTGTCGCGCGGCTTTGTAAGTTCGGCGAGCGCGTCCAAAACGTCCAGAGTCCGGGATTCCGCACCAAACGCGCCGACCAGTGCCTCGAAGTCGTCGGAGCTCCTCGCCCCATCCGGGAGCGTGCGTTCTGCGATCTCTTGCATTGCGGCAACGACATCACCACCGTCGGCCCGCTCGATCCTCCGGAGGACCTCCTCCGTGATGCGCTGAAGATTCAAGTCCGGATTGAACGCGATAGACAGGCCATTGCCGACCAGAACCGCGACGTTGCGCTCGGTGCCCATGTGTAATCCGTCCTCGTTCCTGCGGAGATCTCCTGCTCCAGAACGCTAGCGGAACAACCGCCCGAACCTCTTCTGAAAGACGTGTGGCAGCTCAAAAGCGGGTCAGGAAGCGAAGGCTGCTGACAACTTCACGGACGCTCGCGCTGTGGCTCTGCGGCGAGCGGCGTACCTGGCAGGTGGGGACTATCTCATTAACGGTGTATCCGGCGGTTTCTTTTAGTAGCTTTCAGCGGCCGGGAATCGGTCGCTGAAAGTGATGGCGAAGGCGTTCAAAGCGGGCTTCCAACGCACGGCCCATCGGGTCTTGCCGGCACCGGTCGGATCGAGGGATCGGGTGACCAGATACAGGCACTTTAGCGCAGCCTGCTCGGTGGGGAAATGACCCCGGGCCTTCACGGCGCGCCGGTACCTGGCGTTGAGGGATTCGATCGCATTGGTCGAGCAGATCACGCGCCGGATTTCCACGTCATAGTCCAGGAACGGGATGAACTCCTCCCACGCGTTCTCCCACAGCCGCACGATGGCCCCGTATTTCTTGCCCCAGCGCTCGGTGAGCTCCTCGAACGCCGCCCTGGCGGCCGCAGCGTTCACGGCGGTGTAGATGGGCTTCACGTCCCGTTTGAGCGCGTCCCAGTCCTTCTTCGAGGCCAGGCGGAAGGTATTGCGGATCAGGTGGATGATGCAGGTCTGCACGGTTGTCAGCGGCCAGACGTTGGTGACGACTTCGGGCAGGCCTTTGAGGCCGTCGCAGACCAGGAAGAAGGTGTCTTTCACGCCGCGGTTCTTGATGTCGGTGAGCACGCTCATCCAGAACTTCGCGCCCTCACCGCCGGTGCCGGCCCACAGGCCGAGGATGTCCTTCTCACCCTCCAGCGTCACGCCGATCGCGGCGTAGACGGGCCGGTTGGCGACCTGCCCGTCGCGGACCTTGACGACGATGGCGTCGATGAAGATCGCCGCGTAGACCTCATCCAGCGGCCGGTTTTGCCACGCGGCCATCTCGTCGAGCACCCTGTCGGTGATCCGCGAGACGGTCTCCTTTGACACGGACGCACCGTAGATCTCGGCGAAGTGCGCGCTGATTTCCCCGGTGGTCAGGCCCTTGGCATAGAGCGACAGGACCATCTCAT